>CAZZFZ010000248.1:0-2509 GCA_964653835.1 uncultured Anaerolineales bacterium | reverse complement strand
CAATTCTTCGAAAGTGGTTGCGATGCTTGTAGTCGGCATTCATCTTTATTACTCCTAGCGGGCTAACCTTGCTTATGCAGACATATTTATGCTTGATTCCATATGGGCATAAAAATAGCCGCGATTACTACAAATCTCGGTTTTTATACGCAAAAGATGTCTGTATAAAACCGCGTACTGGCACAAAAGTCAGAAATATATCGAAATAATATTCCCTGAGGGGGAAAGATCAATAAAACAAACTCCCCATACTCTGGTTTCAGTATAACAGAACTCGTCCGGATGGCCAGCATAGTCAAATTGTCACGAGCCCTTCAGGTGTATTCTCAAGCACTTGTAGTTTCCAAATTGCGCCAAAATTCGGGTGACACATTACGCACTCTCCTCTCCAGGCGCAGACACCAGGAAAGTGTCCAATGAGACCTCGCGGGCATAGCTTTCTCGCGTACCCTATCTCCCTACTGGCCTTCTGAGAGAATAGCGCCCCCAGGTTTTTCCCTGAGTGGTGGCTGTGACCTTTGAAGGCCACCCGCAACCCGGACATACTTCCGGCCACAGTGTGCGCCCTCACTGGCGATTACAGCCCGTGGGCTTTGCGTGGGGTGCGCATCCGCTTTACCACACCCCTTTATCCCGTTTCCGTTCCCATCAATCCGGCCTTGCGCTGGGCTTTATTGTTTTAAGAGCACAACCATGTATCCCAAAGTTCACATTCTGATGACCCGTGAAGACTGCGACGGTGAGGCTTACGTCTTCGACCGCCTGGACACCCTACGTGGGAGTGGTTGGCCAGCGGTGGAGAACTGCACCGATCTGCAACAGAAAGAAGAAGCCCGCTCATTGAGCGGGCTTCAAAACCCCTAATATGGGGGTGGCGGCTGGCAAAGCCGCTATGTCTATGGCGCACCCGGAGGGACTCGAACCCCCAACCTGCTGATTCGAAGTCAGACGCTCTATCCATTGAGCTACGGGTGCTTCAGCCGTATTATATCTCAGTTGGTATAATCATCCAAGATGAAGATTTATTTTGCCTGTTCGATTACCGGTGGTCGGGACGACGAAGCCGTGTACCTACGCCTGGTGGACGCTCTCCTGGGCGCGGGACATGACGTCCCCACCGCCATGCTGGCCGACCCAGCTATTGTGGATGCCGAGGCCGTTCACACTGCCGAAGAGATTTACGCCCGCGATGTAACCTGGATTCAAGAGAGCGACGCGCTGATCGCCGAGGTCAGTACACCCTCGCACGGCGTGGGTTACGAGATTGGGTTTGCGTTGCAACATGGGAAGCCGGTGCTGTGCCTGCACCGCGCCGATGCACGCGTCTCAAAGATGATCACCGGCAACCCGGATGCCAACCTGCGCGTGCGCGCCTATCGCAGCCCGGAGGAGGCGGTCTCGCTGGCGCTGGTGTTTGCTGATTCGGTGCGCCGCGTCAGCACATCGAGCTGATGGACGACGGCTGCGAGTTGTCCACTGATGATTTGCCCGCGGCGTCGGCGCCGCTAACTTTCAAGCTTTGGTGGTTCCCCGTTTACCTCGGTGTATCCAACAATAAAAAAGCACGCTCCGGAGAGCGTGCGATTGGTGGCGAGGGTGGGGGTCGAACCCACGGCCAAGGGCTTATGAGTCCCCTGCTCTACCACTGAGCTACCTCGCCAGAGCGGGGGAAATGTTACTATGCTCGGGGGGTTTTGTCAACAATTTTCCCGGCGGCGGGCAGGCCGCCAGCTGATTCGGCGGTTTTGACGGCGCGCACGATCGCCTGGGCGAAGGCCTCAGCGGCGAACGCCCCCACCAGATTGACGTCGGCTTTGCGCTGGCCAGTCGCCAGGGCGAAGATGGTGTCGCCGTCGAGCATGGTGTGCGCTGGCCGAACGGCGCGCGCCAGCCCGTCGTGCGCCATTTGAGCGACTTTGTTGACCTCCTCTTTGTTCAGGCGGGCGTTTGTCGCCACCGCGCCGATCACAGTGTTGCCGCGGCTGGCGAAGCTGAGGATCGCCCGCCCTGCCAGTGAGCGCATCACCTCCAGGGTGTCGGCGAAGTAGCCCGCGCCGCCGATTTTGATCGGCCCGACGGATGCGGCCCGCGCCCCGGCGAGGATCGCGCCGCTGCCGGGGTCAATCACGTCGCCGAAGGCGTTGACCGCCACGATCGCGCCGACCACCACGCCGCCGCCGATCTCTACGCTGGCCGTGCCGATGCCAGATTTCATCGCCTGGCCCATCCCCAGGATTTTCCCTACGGTCGCACCAGCTCCTGCGCCGACGTTGCCCTCTGCGGGGGGCTTCTCGCTGGCGTTCTGGCAGGCCCGCTACCCCATTACCCCGTCGGGGGGCCACGCGGGCCAGCGGCCGGGTACAGCGGGCTCGCGCCGAGGCGCAGCGATTGGCCCTGACTAACCGGTCGCTCGGCCGGCGCCTGGCGGCTCTTCCGTGGTGGCGCGGCGCGGCCCTTGGCGCTGGCACAGCGGTCCTGCTGATGCTTGGCGTGACGGTCGTGACGCTGT
>CAZZFZ010000247.1:0-2529 GCA_964653835.1 uncultured Anaerolineales bacterium | reverse complement strand
TCCAGCGCGGCCAGCATCTCCTCATTACTGCTGAATTTGAAATCCTCCACGCCGCGGCGGGCAGCCTCTGCCTGTTCGATTTCGGCCAGTTTGACCACCTGGGTGTTATCCACCACCGGATGGGACAGGCGGCGCACAGCCTCTTCGGCGCGGGAGATCACTTCTTCCGGTTTGGTCAGCTCTGGCAGCGTGCTCAGGTATTGCAACACCGCCGCCGCACCCTGCTCGCCGTCTTTGCGGGCATAACCCACCAACCCATGACTGGCCTCGCGCGACCACCCCGCCACAAACACCCCCTCAATGGGCTTCCCTGCCTCGGGGTCGAAAACCTCGTACGAAACGCCGCCCACGGGGAAGCGCGGCTCCGGGTTTTTGACAAAGGCGTTCCACTGCACCGGCAGGCCGAAACCGTCCTCCACCTTGTCGCCAATACAAAAGACCACCGTGTCCACGTCCATCACGCGGGTGGTGCCCAGACCTTTCGCTTTGGTATCGCCGTTGCGAGGCACCAGCTCGGTATCCTCCACTTCCAGGCCGCGCACGCGCCCATCCGCATCGCCGATCATCCGCCGCGGGGAAGAGAGGAAAGCAAAACGGAAGCGCGTATCCGAAACACGCTCCTTCGCCTTGGGCAACGCCGAGAGGATGAACGCCTTCGCCTCCTCCGGATCCTGGCCGACGGCCTGCATGCGCGGCGCCACGCGTGCGATCTCAGCATCCAATGCTTCAAGGTCCAGGTTGGCGGCCACGTTTTCCAGTTCTTTGCGCGTGAACTTGACCTCCGCCGGGCCGCGGCGGGCCACCGCCGTCACCTCAGCGACCTGCAATTCGCGGATCACCCAGTGGGCGATATCCACCATCACATTGCCCACGCCGATCAACGCCACGCGCTGCCCGATTTCATACGTCCGCTGACTGAAAGGCGGCAGCCTGTTGTAGTGATAAACCAGGTCTTTGGCGTGATAAACGCCTTTCAGATCCTCGCCGGGCAGCCCCAGCCACTTCGTCCCCTGCGCCCCGGCAGCCACCAGGATGGCCTGAAAGCCCATCGCCCACACGTCATCGAGGGTGAAATCTCCATCCACACCAACGCGCACGTTGCCATAATAACGAATGCGCTCATCGGCGAGGATGCGCAAAAACTGCTTGCGCAACCCCTGTTTCATCTTATATTTGGTGTGATAAATGCCATATTCGGCCAGCCCGCCGGGCTTGATATCGCGGTTGAACACCACTACCTGCGCGCCGGCCTGCGCCAGCTTCTTGGCCGCGTTCAACCCCGCCGGGCCAGCGCCGATCACAGCGACTGCGTAGTTTTTCTGCTCCATTGTCCTGTTCCTGCCTTTGCGTATCCGAAATGATTGAACAAGCCGGGCAGCTCTACCCCAACTTCCCTGGGGACGCCTCACACCTGCCGCCCGCACAGATTATACCTGAGAAGTTTTCCTTCTCGCCCTTGCTCAAAAGCCGCGTAGCGGATATAATTAGAACACAAGTTCTAAATCAAACAGGAGGCACCCCATGGACGTCGGTATGCTGTGGTTCGATAACGATAAAAAAGCCGACCTGCAAGTCAAGGTCGCGCGGGCAGCCAGCTACTATCAGAAGAAATACGGCCAGTCCCCCAACCTGTGTTTTGTGCATCCTTCCATGCTGCCAGCCGGAAAAAACAGTTCGTCAGGGAACAAAGGGGTTGAAATCCGCCCCTCGAAATCGCTGCTGCCCAATCATTTCTGGCTTGGGGTGGACGAGGGAAACGCCCGAGGGTGACGTCAGGCCGTCAGGGCGGCGATCAATGTATCCAGGGCCACATCAGCTTCAACCTGACCGCCTTTGATCGCCACGTCAATATCCAGCAGGCGGGCATAGATCTGCTCCAGCATCGCCAGCGTATAGCGATTGGCCTGCGGGATCAGCTTGCGGGCCACAAATGAGCGGATGCGCGCGGTCTTGACGATCTCATCAACGGTGAACCCCTGATCCAGCAATTCGCGCACCATAATCAGCAGTCGAAACTGCCGCGCCAGCATACTGAAAATGCGCAAGGGGGACTCTTCTTCCAGTAAAACGTGTAAAAAATTGAGCGCCTGAGAGCGATTCTGATTCCCCACCGCATCCACCAACGCGAAGATGTTCCCCTCAGCATGGCCGGAGACCAGGTAAGCCACGTCGTCCGCCTCGATGGGGCGGGCGTAGTTGACGTAGGCGAGCAGCTTTTCCAGCTCCTGCCGGAGCAGGCGCGGCGCAGACCCGGTCAGTTCGATCAGGGCTTCAACGGCCTGCGGCGTGATCGCGCCGCCCATTGCGGCGCATTGATCGCGCACCCAGCGGGTCAGCTGCGCGCCGCGGGGCAGGGCTAACTCCCTGACGTACACCCGCCCCCCCTGCATGGCCGCCCAGGACAGCAACCAGTGCGACTTTTTACCCTCCTGAATCAACGGGCGCGGAATGGCGATCACCAGCGCCGTGGTTTCCGGCAACCCTTCCAGCAGGGCGGTGAACTTCTCGCGCTGCGCCGGGCTGTTGAGC
>CAZZFZ010000246.1:0-2530 GCA_964653835.1 uncultured Anaerolineales bacterium | reverse complement strand
GGCGATGGCGGTCAGCGCGGCTACCCCCAGAGCGACGTAGAACAGCCAGCCAGCGGCTTTATCCGCCAGAATCTGGGTGTTCGATTTGCTTTGCTGGGCCTGCTCCACCAGGCGCATGATGCCTGCCAGGGCAGTCTCGTCGCCGGTGGCGGTGACGCGCACCCGCAGGCTGCCGTCGCCGTTGATCGTCCCGGCAATTACGGTGTCCCCTGGGGCTTTCTTGACCGGCAGGGATTCGCCGGTGATCATGGCCTCGTTGAGGTCCGATTCGCCCTGTTCAATCACCCCGTCGGCGGGGACGCTGGCCCCAGGGCGCACCAGCAGCAGGTCGCCGTTGCGCAACTGGCTGGCGGGGATCTCTTCGATGTCCCCATCCGGCGTGATCCGCTCGGCAGTGTCGGGCATCAGTTTGGCGAGTTCGTTGAGCGCGCCGGAAGCCTGGCGCACGCTGCGCATTTCGATCCAGTGCCCTAACAGCATGATGTCAATCAGCGTGACCAGTTCCCAGAAGAAGGTTCCGCCGATGGAGAAAAAGAAGGCACCCAGACTGTAGATGAATGCCACGCTGATCGCCAGCGAAATCAGGGTCATCATGCCGGGTTGACGTTTTTTGACCTCAGGAACGGCCATTTGTATGAAGGGCAGCCCGCCGTAGAAGAAGACGATGATCCCGAAGATAGGGGTCACCCAGGTGCTGCCGGGGAAGGTGGGCATGGAGAACCCCAACCAGTTTTGGATCGATGGGCTGTAGAGCAACACCGGGATGGAGAGCAGCAGGCTGACCCAAAAGCGCTGCCGGAACATCTGCTCGTGGCCGCTGTGGTCTACATCATGGCCGCTGTGATCGCCGCCGTGTCCCTCGTGCCCTCCAGCCGCTGCCTGAGCGCCGTGGCCGGCGTGCGCGCTGTGATCCATGGGGGCGGCGGGTTGTTGGTGGCTGGCGTGCATGGCATGGTCAGCGTGGTCGCTGTGCGTGCCGTGTTCGTGGTCGTCGTGCGGTTGTTCTGGTAGGTGGTCGTGCTTGTGTTTCATCGCTTTTTCCTTTCATGTGCGAGCAGGCTTGGAACTTCCTGCAATGTTTCATTGCTGTATGCTCTAGTATAGTAAGGGGCTGGTATGTGACAAAGCGCTATTTGGCGGACGTTGGTATAGGCAGAATGGCTTATGTTGGGGAGCCGCGTCTGGAGAGCGATTGATCGTATCTAAGCTCCTTGCAGTGGCAAGATGACGCGCACCAGCGTACCTTTTTGGTGAGCGGTTTGGATAACCAGCCGGGCGCCAATCAGCTCAGCGCGTTCGTGCATCCCCAGCAAGCCAAAGTGGCCGTTGGGCGCGAATTCTGCCGGATTTTCAGGTTTCTCAAAGCCTCGCCCGTCATCCTGAATGGTGAGGATAACCTGCTGGGCGGCGAAATGCAGGGTGAGGTCAACCCGGCGCGCCTGCGCGTGACGCGTGACGTTGTTGAGCGCTTCTTGAGCGATGCGGTAGAGGGCCAGTTCGGTCTCCGCGGGCAAACGCCGCGGCGCGCCGGTTTGGCGGAAGGTAGTTTCGATTTCGCTGGAGGCTTTGGTCTCGCGGGCGAGCATCTCCAGAGCGGCCACCAGCCCCAGGTCTTCGAGGTAGAGGGGGCGCAGGGCGCGCGTCAGACGACGTAGATTCTGGATGGTGGTCTCGGTCAGTTCGCGGATCTCCTCGAGGGCAGCGGTCGCCTGGGGGTCGGAAGCCAGCTTCAACTGAGTCAGCTGCACCCGCTGATTGAGGGCGATCAGCGCCTGGATGGTGTCGTCATGCAAATCGCGCGCCAGTCGGCGACGTTCTTCCTCCTGCCCCGCGGTGATCGCACCGATGTAGCCGCGCAGCCCTTCCTGGGCGCGCTGAATTTTCTCCGCCAGGTGGATCAGCGTTCCCTGCAGGCGGTGAATTTCCTCGATGCCGCCAACGTTCTCCTCGATGGCCTGGTAGTCTCCCCAGGCTAGTTGAGCGGCGCGGGCTTCCAGGTCTTGCAACGGCTGGACAATCTGCCGCGCCCCAAACCAGAGGGCCAGCAAGGCCAGCAGGAGGATAGGCACCAGCACAAGCGGAGCCAGTTGGGTGGTGTTCAGCAACGGGTTGGAGACTGACTCCCAGGGTTCCTCGATAATCAGTGCCCAGCCGGTTGGGGGGATGGGGCTGAAAGCGATGACGTGTTCGCTCTCGGCCACCTGCAAGTAGGTTGTGCCGCTTTCCCCGCGCAGGGCCTCGGCCACGCCGGGATGTTCGGTGATTTTTTCGATGGGGCTGGCCGTGCCGATCTGATAGATCACTTTGAAGTCGGGTGTGATGACAAAGGCGGCGGATTCGGCGCGGGGGGAGAAAGCCCCTGTCAGGGTGCGGCGGGCCAGGGTTTCGGGTGCGAAAGCGCCCACCGCAATTGGCGCTTCCGGGCTGGCGGTAAAAGCCACGTAGACCAGGGATTCGTCTTGATCGGAGGGGGTCAGCAGCGAGGAGAAGACGGATTGTTCGCCAGCCTGGGCGTGGGCTTGCTCAAAGA
>CAZZFZ010000245.1:0-2572 GCA_964653835.1 uncultured Anaerolineales bacterium | reverse complement strand
CGGTGCACCCGGGCCGGGCCGTCGGGGGGGAATGGAGCGTGGGGCCGCGCGAAAGGAGGGGGGCAGGAGTGCTCGGGCGATGGGTCGGGCGCGGGTGCGTAAGGCGACTTAGGGGGGGGGGATTCTCCTCGGGCGGGTTGCCCCGCTGCTGGGGCTGGGGGCTGGGTTTCACCCCGAGTTGACCGGCCGGGAGAACGTCTATCTCAACGGGGCGATGCTGGGATGGACGCGGCGGGAGATTCTCGCCCTTTTTGAGAGCATCGCCGAATTTGCGGACATCGGCGAATTCATGGATGCCCCGCTGCGGACCTATTCCACCGGCATGGTCGCCCGTTTGGGGTTCGCCGTGGCGACCAGTCTGCGTCCCGACATCCTGCTGGTGGACGAAGTCCTTTCGGTGGGGGATACCCGCTTTCGGGAGAAATGTCTGGCGCGCATGGCGGATTTCCAGACCCAGGGGACGGCGATTGTGCTGGTCTCGCACAGCATGGCGCAGGTGACGGAACGGTGTCAGCGCGCCATCTGGCTGGAGGGCGGGCGCGTCGCCGCTTATGGGCCTGCCGCGGAAGTTGTAGGGTATTACCTGGACAACTCGCCACAGGTATCAGGGGGCAACCACGAAGGACACGAAGGTACACAAAGAAAGTCTTGAAAAATCTTTGTGTTCTTGGTGGTTCAAAAACAGGAATTACCTTGACCAACGTCCTCATTACCCGCTCCAACCCCATCGCACCCGACCCGCGCGTCGAGAAGGTCGCCGCCTCGCTACTGGGGGCGGGCTACGCCGTCAGGCTGCTCGGTTGGGATCGCACAGGCGCGCTGCCGCCGCGGGAGCAGGTCGCCGGCGCGGAGTGTGCGCGCCTGCCCATCCGGGCGCGCTACGGCACGGGGATGGCGAATCTCCCCGCGTTGCTGCGCTGGCAGTGGGGGCTGTTTCGCTGGCTGGCGCGCCACCGCCGCCAGCTGGACGTGATCCACGCCTGCGATTTCGACACCGTGCTGCCCGCTTTGCTCTGCAAGCGGCTGTGGGGGGTGAAAGTAGTCTACGATATCTTTGATTTTTACGCCGACCACCTGCGCGCCACGCCGGAGTGGGTCAGGCGTTGGATCCGCGCCCTGGATCGTTGGGCGATTCGACAAGCGGACGCGCTCATCCTGGCAGATGAGGCTCGCTTCGCACAGGTGGGCGATCGATTGCCTGCAAACTGTGCCGTCATTCTGAATACGCCGCCGGACGTGCTTGCTTTGGTTAACCACGAAGGGCACGAAGAATCACAAAGGGTAGTTAATGCTTCGTGCCCTTCGTGGTTAAAAATAATATACGTCGGTTTGCTCCAGGTGGAGCGCGGCCTGCTGGACGTGATTGCCGTGCTGCGAGATCACCCGAGGTGGCATCTGGACATTGGCGGCTACGGCGGCGATGAGGGCCGCATTCGGCAGGCGGCGGAATCTCTCCCCAACGTGACCTGGCACGGGCGTATCCCCTACACTCGCACCCTGGAATTGACCGCCGCCGCCGATGTCGTCCTGGCGCTCTATGACCCCGCGCTGCTGCACCACCGCTTAGCCAGCCCGAATAAACTCTTCGAGGCCATGATGCTGGGCAAGCCGGTGCTGGCCGCCGCGGGGACGGGGATGGACGCGGTCATCGAGCGGGAGCGCTGCGGGCTGCTGATCCCCTACGGCAACCGCGCTGCCCTAGCCGATGCCCTGGCGCGCCTGGCGGCTGACCCCGCCCTGCGTCGTGAACTCGGACGCAATGGCCGCCGCGCCTATGAACAGCGCTATTCTTGGGATGAGATGCAACGGCGTTTGCTCTTGCTCTACGCCGCGCTTGGGCCTCGGGTTGCTCACCACGAAGCACACCAGGATGCACAAAGGTAAGTATGATGCAAAAAATCTCCTTTGTGTTTCTTTGTGGTGAATTCTCTTTCGCCGGATATCAACATGGCTAAGATCCTCCTCGTTGCCAACACCGACTGGTACTTATATAACTTCCGCTTCGCGTGGATGTACGCTTTGCGGGAAGCCGGACACGAGGTGGTGTTGCTCTCGCCGCCGGGAGACTTCTCCGCTCGGCTACAAGCGGCTGGTTTCCGCTGGCTGCCCTGGCGTTTGCGGCGGCGCAGCGTCGCGCCTTGGTGGGAGATGATTTCACTGTTGGATATGCTGCGCCTGTATCGCCGCGAGCACCCCGATTTGGTGCATCATCACACCATCAAGGCGGTTTTGTATGGATCGCTGGCGGCGCGGTGGACGGGAATCCTCGCGGTGGTGAACTCGATCGCTGGGCGCGGCTACGTCTTTCAGGGCGCGGACTGGCGCGCTCGTATGATACGGTCCGCGATCAGCCTGTTGTATCGTCGCGTTCTGCGCGCCGCCTCCTCAGCTGTGATCTTTGAAACCGCCGCCGATCGCCGATTTTTCCTGGAACAGGGGTTTATTGACACCCCCCGCGCTCACCTGATCGAGGGGGTGGGGGTGGACCCGGCACGCTTTTCGCCTGCCCTGGAGCCGACAGCCCCGCCGGTGATGGTTGTGATGGCGGCGCGCTCGTTGTGGGATAAGGGCG
>CAZZFZ010000244.1:0-2597 GCA_964653835.1 uncultured Anaerolineales bacterium | reverse complement strand
ACCACGTACCCGCCACCCCAAACGCACAGCCGCCACCACAACAGCATGAAACCGTTTCAGCCGACACATTCAACGCCATCCCCGCCGCAACCCGGCCGAGCACGCCCGCGCCGACAGCCGCGCCGCCCACGCCGCCGCCCACCGCCACGCCCCTGCCCACAGCCACACCCCCCTGCCTGCCCGCGCACCCCGGCGCACAGAGCCTGCCGCTGCCCGCCGGTTTCGCCGCCGGGATCAACACGCTGGCGGTCGAGTTCTTCAACCTGAACGGCGACTCACTGGGCGCCATCCAGACCCCCGGCATGACCTGGATGGCCCCCGACCATCTTCACATCGGTGGCGGGTTGAACAACGGCCTCACCAACATCGCCCTGGTTTATAACAGTCTGGAAAGCGGAGGCATCCTCAAGATCAGCCAGGGCGGAGTCGCGCAGCACCTCGCCGACGCCCCCAACCTGGTTGCCTTGACCGGCGGTGCGGGCACGTCGGAGCTGGCCTTCAGCCGCTACGTTAGCGATTCGACCGCGAGTGGCTGGGTAAGCTGGCTCTACGCCGGGGAAGCGGAGGCCATCAACGGCGCGCAACCCTTGCTGACCTACTCGGAGGGCGACGGTTTTGTGCTCTACCCTCTGGCCGTCCGCGTGGAAGGCGGGGTCGCCCGCGGCGTGTGGTACACCCTCTCGCTGTGGGGCATCGGCAACATCATCTTCGAGCCCTACAACGGGCTGTACTACTTCGATTTCGTCACGCAACATGTGAGCGAATTCCTGCCCTCCACCGACCGTCTGGCGGGGTTCTCCCCCGACCAGACAATGGCCGCTTACCTCTCCAGGGCCGGCGGCCAGCCAGGGGGAAACGCAACCGCCCTGACTGTGCGGGACCTGCTCACCTGCCAGGAGACAGTCATCCCCTTCAATCCGGCGAGTAACCTCGGGGGCGGTTTCGTCGTCTTCTCCCCGGACAACCAGTATCTGGCCTGGCTGGAAGCCAGCGGCCCCAACCCGATGGAATCCCAAATGCGGCTGCGCATCGCCCACACGAATGGGGCATCTATGATAGACTCGGCCACAAGCGCCCTGAGCAGCCTGGCCGGTGGCGAGATGCCAGTGTACATCAGCCCCGTGGGGTGGGCGGCGAACCATCTGCTGCTGCTGGAAATCGGCGTAGCCGCGCAAAACGCCCCGCTGATTGTGGTCTGGGCGCCCGACCCGGCCCTACCGCTGGAACCGGTACTCGGCGCCAATCAGAGCGTCCTCCTCGCCCAGGGCGTCTTCGCCGGGATGGTGTATCCTTAACATGGAACGAGACCTCATCCTGATTGCCCTGGCCCTGTTCACCTGGGGCGTGGGCGAAGGAGCTTATTTCTACTTTCAGCCCCTCTACCTCGAACAGCTCGGCGCTTCGCCGGTCGTCATCGGGACGATCCTCGGCGCGGTGGCCCTGGCAATGAGCCTGGCGCACATCCCGGCGGGCTACTTCGCCGACCGGGTGGGGCGCCGCGGTATGCTCTGGGCCGCCTGGTTGATGGGGCTGACCGCCACCTGGATCATGGCCCTGGCCCCCGGCCTGCCGCTCTTCGTCGCCGGGATGCTGCTCTACGGCCTGACCGCGGCGGTGATGTCGCCGCTCAACAGCTACATCACCGCGGCACGCGGGCGACTCTCGGTGGGGCGCGCCTTGACAGTGGTCTCGGCTGCCTACAACAGCGGGGCGTTCTTCGGCCCGTTGATCGGCGGGGCGATCGGCCAGAACTTCGGCCTGCGTCGCATCTACCTGTTCGCCGGGTTCGTCTTCATCGTATCCACGCTGATGATGTTCTTCATCCGCCCTCAGCCAGTTGAAAAGCGGGATGGCGTTTCCTCCCGCGACCTGCTGCACAACCGCGCCTACCTGGGTTTCCTGGCGCTGATCTTCATAGTGATGTTCGCCCTCTACCTGCCCCAACCGTTGACGCCCAACTTCCTGCAAAATCAGCGCGGCCTCGACCTGACCCGCATCGGTTGGGCAGGGTCGCTGGGCAGTCTGGGCAACGCCCTGCTCAGCCTGCGGCTTGGGGGGCTGCCCACATTGACCGGGTTCCTACTCAGCCAGGTCAGCGTGGGGTTGTTCGCCGCCTTCATCTGGCTGGGAGCGGGGCTGCCATGGTACCTGGTCGGTTACTTTTTGCTCGGCGGCTACCGCGTGGCGCGCACCCTTGCCATCGCCCAGGTGCGCGAGCTGGTGCATCACGCCAACATGGGGCTGGCCTTCGGCATCGCTGAGACCGTCTCCGCCGGAGCCAACCTGCTGGCTTCCCCGTTGGCCGGGTACCTATACGCCTTGAATCCGGAAATCGTCTATCCCCTGGCGCTGGGGCTGATCGCCCTCAGCGCACTGCTCAGCGCTCGCTTCGCGCCGGGCAGACGACCGACCGCGGAAGGATGACCACTGATGGCAGACCGCGGTCCGCCGTCCGCGGTCTGTGGTCTACAACACCTAAAAGGAGAAACGCGATGGAACTGATCTTCACCCTGCAAAACCTGGGCAACTGGCTCACCCCCATCATGAAGTTCTTCACCGCGCTGGGGTACGAGGAGTTCTACCTGCTGGTTATGCCC
>CAZZFZ010000243.1:0-2620 GCA_964653835.1 uncultured Anaerolineales bacterium | reverse complement strand
CATCAGCACCACGTCGGGGCGTACGCGCGCGCACATCCGCACGGCCTCATCACCGCTCCCCGCCTCGCCGACCAGTTCCAGGTCATCATAGGCCAGCAGAAAGGCGCTCAACCCGCTGCGCACCACGGCGTGGTCATCCACCAGCAGGACGCGAATTGGGGATTGGGAATGGGGAATTGGAGATTGGGGCATATTCGTGTTCCTTGGGCAACAAAGCGACCAACTGACGAACCGACTAACCGACTAACCGACCGCCTGACCATTCGACGGTAACGCACGTGCCCTCTCCGGGCTGGCTTTCGATGCTCAACGCCGCGCCGATGGCTTCGGCGCGCTCCCGCATTATACCCAGCCCCAGGCACTCCGGCGACACATTTCCCGGGTCAAAGCCGCGGCCATCGTCGCGGATGACCAGGCTCACGCGGTGAGGCCGGCAATCCACGCGGAGCCAGACCTGTCCCGCAGCGGCGTGTTTGGCGACGTTGTTGAGGGCTTCCTGAGCGATGCGATACAGCGCCACCTTCACTTCGGCGGGCAGCGGACAACCGCCGGTGACATCCAGTTCCACCGGGATGCGCGTCCGGCCGGTGAAGGCCTCGGTCAGGTGACGGAACAGTTCGCCGATTTCGGCCTCGGTCAGCGCCGCGGGGCGCAGTTCCAGCAGCAGCGTACGCATCTCGGCCAGCGCACCGCGCGTCAGTTGGCGCAGTTCCTCCAGCCGCCGCCGTCCTTCCTCGGGGTCGCGTTCCCACAGGCGCGGCAGCACCTCAGCGATGATGCTGGCCGAGAACAGCGTCTGGGTGACGGCGTCGTGCAGGTCGCGCGCCAGACGGTTGCGTTCGCGCGTCGCAGCGGCGCGTTCGGCCTCCGCGTAGAGGCGGGCGTTCTCGATGGCCACGCCGAGCTGGTCGGCAATGGACTCAAACAGGGCCTGGTGCTCCTGGCTGAACTCGCCCCCGCGTGGCCCGACGATCACCAGCACGCCGGTGGCCTGCCCGCGCACACGCAGCGGCAGCAGCGCCCCCGGCTCGAAGAAGCCCGCGGTTTCATCCACCGGGATGTAAAGCGGTTTGCCGGTCTCCATGACGTGTTGGCAGGCGGGGGTGATTTCCGTCAAATCTTCCGGGGGCATCGGGATGTCCGGGCGCAGCATCCGGGGTTCCAGCTCCCCGCTTGCAGGGTCCAGCAGCATGACCCCAGCGCGCGAGGCGCCCACCAGAGTCACCAGCCGGTCGAGGGCGGCGCGCAGCATTTCATCCAATTCCAAAGAACTGCTGGCCGCCGAAGTGACCGCCAGGATGGTTTCCAACTCCCGGGTGCGCGCCTCCACGCGTTCTTCGAGCGTCTGGTAGGCTTGCTGAACGGCCTGTTCGGCCCGTTTCTGCTCGGTGATGTCGAGGATCAGGCCGTTGAAGTGGGTCAGATTCCCCTCAGCGTCAAAGACCGGGGTGGAGGCGGTGTGAACCCAAACCCAGCGTTTTTTCTCAGGATGGTAAACGCGCACCTCCTGCCGGTATGGCTGGCCCTCCTGAATGGCGCGCCGGTTGGCCTCCACCGCCTTAGGCAGATCATCGGGGTGGACGGTCTCGAACCAGGATTCGAAGCGGTAGGGATCAGAGATGCCGGTGATTTCTTTGATGGAGGGGCTGACCAGCAGGACGCGCCCGCCGTAGGGGTTGGATTCATCCACCGCGATGTGATAGACGACGAAGTTGGTGGCGTTTTCCAGCAGCGAGCGCAGATGCGCCTCGTTTTCCCGGAGCGCTTTCAGCATCTTTTCGCGCTCCGTGACGTCGGTGGTCACGTCGACGAAGCCAACCACCTCGCCGTCCTCAATCAGGGGGGTGAAGACCACGTCCCAGTAGGAGACGATGCCGCCGCTCTCCAGGCGTACTGCCTCCTGGCGCACTTGCTCCCCCGCCAGCACCCGTTCGAAGATGGGCATGGCCTGCCTCTCGGTGCCGGGGGCCAGATCGAAAAAGTAAGCGCCAGGGACGACTTGCTCGGCGCTTGAAGGCGTGTAACGATCAATGTATTCCGCCCAGGTGGGATTGCAGCGGCGCAGGCGCAGGTCGCGGTCGAAGACGGCAATGCCCATGGGCATCCGGTCGAAGATGATGTCCATCAGGCGAGGGGTGAGGTTTTTTTCTGATAGAGGCGATGGCGTAGTCATGGTTCGCTCGGGCGTCCACCGGTATGCGCGTACATCATACCATGTCTGCAACATGGTGTATAAAAGCAGGCGTCGAGTTTCTGGTCAATGGCCGATCATGCCCGCCGGGGATTTACGGATTCCGGCATCGAAAGCCCGGTCGCGTGGAAATTGGGCATCGGTTTGCCCTCCTGGGGGTGAGCACGGAGGCGTTGATAACAATATAGCACAGAATTGCGTCTTGAAATGCTGTCGTGTAAACTGTATTGTCCGTCGTCTTTTGCGCCAGATTCGCTGAAAGCACCCCCTGGGGAGGCGATTATCGCCAAAATATCCTGTCGTACAATAGAATAACCGGGCCGTTGTGATATACTTGCGCGTACATAGAAAAAGCCGGAGAGTGCGGGCACACTTCCGGCAAGCGCACACGCGGGGCGGCGCGTGGCAAGGGTAATCATAGCACAGGGA
>CAZZFZ010000242.1:0-2636 GCA_964653835.1 uncultured Anaerolineales bacterium | reverse complement strand
CGACCCCGTCCTGACTGTGCTGGAAGACTTTCGCGCCAACCTCGACGCCCTGCGCGACGCCATCCAGCGCGAGGACGAACTCGCCTTGCGTGTCCTCCTCACCGCCGCCCGCGATCATCACGCCGCCCTCACAGCCACCTGAAACAATGCAACCAATGCAACCAACCGCCGCCCACCTCACCCTCCCCGGCTCCAAAAGCCATACCAACCGCGCCCTGATGCTGGCTGCACTGGCCGATGGCGTTACCACCCTCGAAAATGCCCTCTTCTCGGATGACACGCGCTACTTCACCGCCGCTCTCACCGATCTGGGCTTTGATCTTCACCTGGATGAAGCGGCCCGTCGCATCACCGTGCACGGCCTGGGCGGACGCATCCCGGCGAGCCGCGCCGACCTGTTCATCGGCAACGCCGGCACGGCTGCCCGCTTCCTGACCGCAATGCTGACCCTCGCTCAGGGCGAATTCACCCTTGATGGCGTGGAGCGCATGCGCCAGCGCCCGATTGGCGACCTGGTGGATGCCCTCAACCAGTTAGGTGCGCGGGTCAGCGGTCAGCGGTCAGCGGTCAACGCCCCGCTTTGTCCACCTGTGCTCATCCACGCTTCCGGCCTCCCCGGCGGTCAGACGACCGTGCGCGGCGACATCTCCTCCCAGTTCCTCAGCGCCTTGTTGATGACTGCGCCCTATGCCCGAAATCCGGTGGAGATTCGTGTGGAAGGTGAACTTCGCTCACGCCCTTACATTGACCTGACCCTGAGTGTGATGGCCGATTTTGGGGTGGAGGTTCAGCGCCGGGGGTATACCTGGTTCCGCCTCGCCCCGCAGGTGTACCGCGCTCTGGGGAAATATCTTATTGAAGCCGATGCCTCGGCGGCATCGTATTTCTTCGCTGCGCCGGTGGTCTGCGGCGGCTGGGTGGAAGTTGCCAACCTATCCCGCTCGGCGCGTCAGGGCGACATCGCCTTTCTGGAAGTGCTTGAGGCGATGGGCTGCACCGTGGACGAACAAGGAGGGAGTATCCGCGTCGCCGCGCCTGAAAACGCCAAACCGCGCGGCGTGGATGTGGATATGGGCGACATTTCGGATACCTTCCTTACCCTGGCGGCCATCGCTCCCTTCGCCGCCTCGCCGACCACCATCCGCGGCGTGGCCTCCTCGCGTCACAAGGAGTGCGACCGCATCGCCGCCGCGGTGACCGAACTGCGCCGCCTGGGCGTGACCGTAGATGAGCACCCCGACGGCCTGACGGTGTACCCCTGTGATGAACTGCGTCCGGCGCGCGTCCGCACCTACGACGACCACCGCGTGGCGATGGCCTTCGCCCTTGTGGGCCTGCGCGTCCCTGGCATTGAAATCGAGAACCCCGCTTGTGTGGCGAAGACCTTTCCGGCGTATTTCGATGTCCTGGAGCGGGTGCGACCGCGGACCGCCGACCACTGACAGACCGCGGTCCCCCGTCCGCGGTCTGCTGTCCACCGTCCTGCAACCATGAGTATCCTCCCCTCCTCCCTCCGCCTTGGCTTAATTGGCTATCCCCTCGGCCATAGCCTCTCGCCGCGCATTCACAACGCCGCTCTGCGCGCTCTGGGCCTGGAAGGGGAGTATCGCTTGTACCCTATCGCACCGGCTCAGTCGCCTCGTGAAGTTGCTGCTTTGCTGGATGAAATGCGTGCCAACACCCTCCACGGCCTGAACGTCACCATCCCACATAAGCAGGCGGTCATCCCGTTGCTGGACGAACTCACGCCCGAGGCTGAAGCCATCGGTGCGGTCAACACCATCTTCACCCGCGATGGCCGTTTAGTTGGCGACAACACCGACGCCCCCGGCTTCTGGGCTGACCTGGCCCGCTTTTTGAAGGATGCTGGTCGCGAACCCGGCGGGTGCGCCTTGATCCTGGGGGCGGGCGGCTCGGCCCGTGCCGTGGCCTATGCCCTGCTGACTCATGGCTACGAAGTGACCATCGCTGCCCGCCGCATCGAACAGGCTGTCGCACTGTGTAATAGTCTGTCCACGGTCCGCGGCCACTTGCAAGCCCTCGAACTTCATCAATCATCAATCTCAAATCTCAAATCTTCAATCCACCTCCTCGTCAACGCCACTCCCGTTGGCATGGCTCCTCACGCAGATGCTTCCCCCTGGCCTGCTGGTTTGCCTTTTCCTTCAGGAGCCGCTGTGTATGATCTGGTGTACAACCCGCCTGAGACCACCTTCGTCCGTCAGGCTCGCGCCGCTGGTCTCCCTGCTGTGACCGGGCTGGGAATGCTGGCTGAGCAGGCGGCTTTAGCCTTCGAGCGCTGGACTGGGCGCGCCGCCCCCCGCGCCGTCATGCTCGCTGCTGCCCAAAACCAATGAACCAGTGCAACTGATGCAACCAATAAACTTGCCCTCCAACCTCCTCGCCACCCTAGCCGCCCGCATCGCTGAATTGATCGCGCAGGGCGTTGACGTCATCCGCCTGGACATCGGCTCGCCCGATCTACCCCCTGCGCCGCACATCCTGGACGCGCTGACGCAGGCTGCCACCCGCCCGGACGTCCACGGCTATCAATCTCATCGTGGCACGCGAGCTCTGCGCGCGGCCTGGACGGCGATGTACGCGCGGGTCTTTGGGGTGCAGGTGGATCCTGAGGG
>CAZZFZ010000241.1:0-2639 GCA_964653835.1 uncultured Anaerolineales bacterium | reverse complement strand
ATTGCGCGGGATCAGTAAGTATCCCAACGCGGCCAGGGCGACAACCGTCAAAACGAGGATCGTACGCTTCGAGCGGGGTCTCGTCCGCCGGGCGCGAGAAGATTTGCGAGACTTGTGAGATTTGCGGGATGATTTGGACATTGGTCTCCTCGAGGTGGTAGTTGGGATGCCCCCCCTGACGCGATCACCCACAAGACTCTTACGAATAGTTTTACTTCGATCTTGACACCAACATCTTTTTATATATCATAATAATATCTTTGTATATTACAATGTCATATTCCTTCAAACTAAAAGGAGAGCGAAATGATCACCGACCTTGAACGCGACCCCTTAACCGGCTTTCTGACGCGCCCCGCTTTCGCCGACTACTTTGAGCATGCCATGAAGGCCGCTATTCACGAAAACCAGGTTTGCACGCTGGCCTACCTCGACATCGACAATTTCATGCAAATCAACACAGAATACGGCCACGAAGGCGGTGATCTGGTGTTGCAATCTGTCTCCGACGTCATCCGTCAGCACGCCGAAATCGACATGGTTCCAAAAGGTAGCGGCAACGTTGCCGGGAGATACGGCGGCGATGAGTTCACCATCTTTTTCCCACAAACCGAACGCGAGCAGGCTTTTCTCATCCTGGAACGCATTCGCTCCATTCTGGATGGTCAGCAGGTTTCCCAAAACGACGCGCAACAACTCCACGCCCACGTGACCATCAGCGTGGGGATCGCCTCCTACCCCAACGACGGCAACACAGTCGCAGAAATCCTACGCAAGGCTGATCAAGCTCTTTACAAAGCAAAAAAATTGGGACGCAACACTATCTGCCTGGCTTACGAGGAGCGCATGATCCCCAAAACCGCGCATTTCACAGCCACACAACTGGAACGCTTGTCCCACCTGGCCGAGGAGCAGGGCATCGGTGAAGCCGTTCTGCTGCGGGAAGCGCTGGATGATTTATTAAGCAAGTACGCCGTTACAAAGATCGAAAAACCACAAACACACTAAGTTGCGGTGCAGGCGCGCATCTCTCCAACCTGCGCTCTCCCGCATAGCGCTACGCGCTCACCTAGGACGCCGCACCCTGTAAAACAACAACCCCGCCGTGGAACGAACACCCGGCGGGGTTTCCACAGTTAATATGGGAATTTAATGCTCGTGCTCTCCGGGGGCCACGTTCTCCGCGCCCGGAAGCTTGCCCGCGAGCAAGTGTGGTTTATGAATCAACACCGGCAGATGCTGGGAACAAATCCAGGTTTCTTCACCCTGGGAACGCAGAGGCACCAACGGCACTTCGGCATCGCCACGACCACAGTAAACGCAATGAGGTTGTCCTTGATCCATGATTCTGCTCCTTTTTTTTCATTGGATTCTACCCGGGCACGCCCGCCCGGAAGGAGGCAGTATACCACGCTAAGGGCGCATCAGAGTCACAAGCACAAAGCCGCCGAACACCACCAACACCACCACAAGGATGGGGATGACCGGCGCAGTTTGCTCCACCACCCCGGGCGAGGGAAGCGGCGTGCGGGTGAGATACGGCGTCGGCAAGATGGTCGGCGTGGACGTTTGCTGGCACAGATTAGAGGTGATGACCACATTATAGAAGATTTCCTCCACCACCGCATCGCCGCCGGTCACCGTGACGCGCCACTCCCCCGGCGTAGGCGTCAACAGTGTGAAGAGCTTCAGACTGACGCCTTTTTGCAAGGTGAAACCCGGATACCCGGCCTCGACGAGGACACCCTGCGGATCGGTGATCTCCAGATCAGGATCGCCAGCGATGAAGTTCAACGCCAGGCTTAACTCGCACACGTTTGGCGACACCGGCACCGGCTCCAGCGGCGATGGTTGACCAGGGCGGAGGTAGCCGGCATACTGCGTGACCGCGCCGACCATCTCCTGGCGACAGGCCACAAAGAAATTGACCAGCTCTTCCCCTGTGCGGGCAAAGAGGTACCTGCCGCCCGTCTCCTCTGCCAGCCCGCGCAGCAGGTTGCGGTCAACGTGCGCTTCGGTTTGACCAATGCCAACGGTGCAGATCGGGATATCCAGTTCATTCGCCCAGGGAGGGATATCCGCCAGGATTTGCTCCGGCCCCGGTCCAACGTTGGCATGCCCATCACTGAGCAGGATCACCAGGCTGGGCTGGGCGGGATCGCGGTTGCGTTCCAGTTCCTGTAAAGCGTCTTCCAGCGCGTCGTAGATATTGGTCTGATATTGCGGCTCAAGCTGGAGGATCTTCCCCTCGACCGCGTCAAGGTTGGGGGTCAGCTCCTGCAACAAGACCGAATCGTTGGAAAAGATCACCAGAGCGACCACCGAGACGCGGCGACCAGCGGTCTCATCCAGCCGCGAGAGATCCAGCAAAGTGCGCGCCGCCAGTTTAGCCAGATCAATTTTGCGCGGGATGCCCAGTTCATCCATTTTCGCGTTGTACTCGGCCTGCAACTGCTCGTACCCGCTATCGACGTAGAATTGCTGGCGCTGTTCAAGCAAATTGAAATACCCCAACTCCTCCAGAACGTTGCTACGCGTCAACAGAGCTTCAATAAACACCTCCCGTAAGGGGTAATATTCCAGCTCGCCCAGGTAGGGAACCATATCGCGCAGGGATTGCTTCTGCTGAAAATTAATCT
>CAZZFZ010000240.1:0-2700 GCA_964653835.1 uncultured Anaerolineales bacterium | reverse complement strand
CCTTGCGAGCGATGCCTGCCCCGGTGACAGTCTCCACCACGGCGTCCACATCCTTGTACGCCTGCGGCGCTTCCTCCGCCAGCCCGGACATCGAACCGGCACGCACGCGGATGCCGCGATCTTCCAGTTCGGTCCGCAAATCCTCGCCCCAAATCTGCTTCTTGGCTTTGGTGCGGCTCATCACCCGCCCGGCCCCGTGACAGGTGGAACCGAACGACCGCGCCATGCTGCTCTCGGTGCCCACCAGCACCCAGGAGGCCGTGCCCATCGAGCCGGGCACGAGCACCGGTTGACCGATGGCGCGGTATTCCTCTGGCAGACCCTCGAAGCCCGGCCCGAAGGCGCGCGTCGCCCCTTTTCGATGCACGCACACCTTCATACTTTTCCCTTCAACCTCGTGCGTTTCAATCTTACCCATGTTATGGGCGATATCGTACACCTGATGCAGATAGGGATTCGCCACCACTCCCCCAAGCACATCCTCAAAAGCCTGCCGCGCCCAGTGCGCCAGCACCTGCCGATTAGCGAAGGCGTAATTGGCCGCGCAGCGCATGGCCGCCAGATAGTCCTCGCCCTCCGGCGAATTCATCGGCGCGCAGACCAGCTCGCGGTCGGGGAGGCGGATGTCATAGCGTTTCACCGCCCCCTGGAAGGAACGCACGTAATCGGAGCAGATCTGATGCCCGAAGCCGCGCGAGCCACAGTGAATTTGCAACGCCAGGTTGCCCTCCACCAGCCCCATCGCCTGGGCCGCCTCGGGGTGATATATTTCCTCGATGACATCCACCTCGATGAAGTGATTACCCGCCCCCAGCGTACCCACCTGCGGCAGGCCGCGCTTCTTGGCCCGCGCGCTGACCTTTGCAGGGTCCGCACCCTTGAGCCGACCGCCCTCCTCGGTGCGGCGCAGGTCTTGCTCGGTGGCGTAACCTTTGCTCAACGCCCAACGCGCCCCCTCCACACACAGGTGCTCCAATTCCTTTTCGTTCAACCGCAACTGACCACCCTTACCCACCCCGCTGGGGCAATAGCGATCCAGCGCCGTGGCGAGTTCATCCAGGTAAGGCGCGGCCTCCTCGTAGGCGATCTGCGAAGCCAGCAAACGCACGCCGCAGTTGGAAACCACAAAGCCATTCGCCACGAAGTTGTGATCAGGATGATCCATCGTCAAATCGTACACCTGTCCGTCATACGCCACAGGTTCAATCGCAACGACCTGCTCCCAGACCATGCCGCTCTCGCCCAGGCCTTTGGTCACCTCGGCGTAAAACTGTTCAAAGGCGGGAAACTCTGCCGAGATGCGCGGTGAGCCACGCCGCCCCTGATACAATGAACGTTCCAAAAAACGTTGGTTTGCTATTGCGCCACTTAGAGAGGCGTAGATTTCCTGCGGCGGCATACCCGCAGCTGCCAACTCAACCGCCTGAGCAGCAGCCTGCCGGCGCGCCGCGATATGCTGCTGCTTGTGCATCAGATAAGAAACCGCCACGGCCGCCAGCGCCTGCCGCTTGCGGTTATAGAGATAGCCAACACACCCCCACAGCCGGATCAGATTCTCCGCGTCGCCACGGATGACTAACCGCAGACGAACGGAACGACTGCCGTCGCGATTGGTTTGCTCCCGGCGATGCGCGATGGGCTGAGTCTGCACGCCAAACTCGCTCAACCAGTCAGCAACCTTCTGCAAGAAAGCACGGCCACTATCTTGATATGCCGCCCGCTTATTCATTGAAAGCGTTGGGGCAGCCAGCGTGCGCTTATGGCCGCTCACGCACTGCGGGGTGGACAACTCCGCCCCAAAGAACGCCGCCAGGAAAAGGCGTTTGTACCAGCGCGGCGCGTCGTGCAGCCAGCCGGGAAGGGCGTAATCCTGCTTGGCTTTGTTTCCCACCGGTGCGCCCAGATAAGCCAGCAAAGCCGCCAGGGCTGTGCTGTTAACTGAAATCCAGGTCTCTGTGCACTCAAAGGTATAACCATCATAAGTTGTGTGAATGGTGTGCGCGCGGCGACGCTGCCACACGCGGCTGGGCTTGAACCCTAAACGAGCGATGTCGGCGCGGATGTCTTCCAAATCATGGGTGTCGCCATAAAAGGCCATCATGCCCTTGCCTGTTCTGGCGTCAAAGCGCAGCGTGCCGTCGCCAAAGAGATACCCCATCAACTTACAGAGATAAGGGATGAATGGCGAATCAACACGCAAGGGCAGCAATCCGCGCCGCCGCAAGTGATTCAAAATTTGACTCAGGGCGTTGCCCGCTTTGCTCTTTCCCAGGCTGCGCAGAAAAGCCGTCATACCCGCTTCATCAACCAGCGTGACCGCGGACGGAGCTTCGTAAGGAACACCATCGAAGGGATGCACGGCCACCCAGTCGCCTGCGCGTAATTCCCTCAGCGGACGCATACCATCTTTCGTCCAGAAAGGATGCTCAGCTGTGGCCTGAATCTCGCGTCCCGAAGAAGTTTTCAATAACAACACATCCGTTTGCGGCGGGCGTTCAAACCACAAAAGTGCTTCCGCTGCATCCAGAGCCGGATCGCCGAGGCGGAAGCAGGTCAGCGCATCGTGAGCAAAGCTCGCCGCCAGCGATTCAACAGGACGCGTGTAACCATGTCCATGCAAGATGCTCGTCCCCGCGGGCAAGCAGTTAATATCGTACCCGATGGCTCCAGGGGAAATCACCCCGTCGGGATAGCGCGTGG
>CAZZFZ010000239.1:0-2702 GCA_964653835.1 uncultured Anaerolineales bacterium | reverse complement strand
CTCAACCACGTGCGCAATGGGATGACGTTGGGGCTAGGTTCCGGCTCCACCACGGCGATCTTTGTTGACCTGCTGGGCGAGCGCCTTGCCGGCGGTCAACTGCGCGATATCCGGGGCGTGCCCACCTCCGAGGGCACCGCAACCCAGGCCCGCCGCCTTGGCATCCCGCTGACCACGCTCAGCGAGCACCCCCGCCTGGACCTGGCGGTGGACGGCGCCGACGAAGTGGATCCCCACCTGGACTTAATCAAAGGGCTGGGGCGCGCCCACCTGCGCGAGAAAATCATCGCAGTGCACGCGGCGCGTTTCATCGTAATTGTAGACGAAAGCAAGCTGGTTCCCACCCTGGGGACGCGCGGACCGCTGCCGGTGGAGATCCTGCCCTTTGAGCACCAGGCCCATCTCGCCTGGCTGAACACGCTGGGCTGCCGCGCCGAACTCTGGATTGAGGAAGATGGCTCCCCGGCGCAAACCGATAACGGCAACTACCTGGCGCGCTGCTGGTTCGAGGGCGGCATCCCCGACCCCGCGGCGCTAGCGCGCACCCTGGAAGCGCGGCCAGGGATCATCGAGCACGGACTCTTCCTCGGCCTGGCCGACGCCGTCATCGTCGCCGGGGAAGGCGGCTTGCGCGTGTTGCAGCGAAAAGGAGAAACCCAAAAATGAACGTCAAACTGGCGCCCTCGATCCTGACCGCTGATTTCACCTACCTGGGCGAGCAGGTACGCGCTGCCCTGGCAGCCGGGGCGGAATACCTGCACATTGATGTGATGGATGGGCATTTCGTCCCCAACCTGACCATCGGCCCTTTACTGGTGCGCGCCCTCAAGCCGCTGACCGTCGAATTCGACGCCGTGATGGACATCCACTTGATGATTGAGCGGCCAGAGCAACTGATCCCCGCCTTCATCGAGGCCGGGGCCGACCTGATCAGCGTGCATGTGGAAACCTGCCCGCACCTGCACCGCACCGTACAGCAAATTCGGGAGGGGGGTGCGCGCCCCAGCGTGACCCTCAACCCGGCCACCTCGTTGAGCGCGGTTGAGGAAATCCTGCCGGAGGTGGATCAGGTGCTCATCATGTCGGTCAACCCCGGTTTTGGCGGACAAAAGTACATCTCCACCAGCACCGCCAAAATCGCCCGCCTGCGCCGCATGCTGGACGAGCGCGGCCTGACGCAGGTAGACATCGAGGTGGATGGCGGTGTCAAACCGCATAACGCCCGCGAGATCGCCGAGGCGGGGGCCAACGTGCTGGTGGCCGGTTCGGCGGTGTTCAACGACCGCGCCAGCGTGGCCGAGAATATTCGCGCCCTGCGCGCCGCGCTGGGGAGACCTCCCGCAGTCTAGAATGCAGCCTGCGGGAGGTTTCCCAATACTTGTTCCCTCTCCGTCTGGATAGGGGTATAATGAACCACCGTTCACACCTCATCCCCCCTTAGAAGTTCCGCCCTAAGGGGTTCAACTTGAATCCCACAATGCAACGAAGCGATTGGAGAGGCAATCCTATGAGCAAAGATAAAAAAGTCCGCGTAGCCATCATCGGTGTTGGCAACTGCGCCGCCTCGCTGGTGCAGGGAGTGGAATACTACAAAGACGCCCCCGAGGATATGGAAATCCCCGGCCTGATGCACGCCAACCTGGGGGGCTATCACGTCGGCGATATCGAGTTCACCGCCGCTTTCGACGTGGTTGCGGGCAAGGTGGGCAAAGACCTGAGCGAGGCGATTTGGGCCTACCCCAACAACACCATCAAGTTCGCCGATGTGCCCCCACTGGGAGTCAAGGTCTACCGCGGCATGACCCACGACGGCCTGGGTAAATACCTGGGCAGCAAGGTGGAAAAAGCCGAAGGCCCCACCGACGACATCGTCAACATTCTCAAAGAAACGAAAACCGACGTGGTCATTAACTTCCTGCCGGTCGGCTCGGAGATGGCGACCAAGTGGTATGTGGAGCAGGTGCTGGAAGCGGGCTGTGCCTTTGTCAACGGCATTCCGGTGTTCATCGCCACCTCGGAATACTGGAGCAAGCGCTTTGTGGACCACGGCCTGCCGCTGATCGGCGACGACATCAAAAGCCAGGTGGGGGCGACGATTGTGCACCGTGTGCTCGCCAACCTGTTCAAAGACCGCGGCGTGCACCTCGACCGCACCTTCCAACTCAACTTCGGCGGCAACATGGATTTCTACAACATGCTCGACCGCGACCGCCTGGAATCGAAGAAGATCTCCAAAACCCAGGCCGTCACCAGCCAGTTGCCCTACGACCTCGGTGAGGGGAACGTGCACGTCGGGCCGAGCGACTACGTCCCCTGGCTGACCGACCGCAAATGGGCCAACATCCGCCTGGAAGGGCGCGCCTTCGGCGATGTGCCGTTGAACATCGAATTGAAGCTGGAAGTGTGGGATTCGCCCAATTCCGCGGGCGTGATGATCGACGCCATCCGCTGCGCCAAACTGGGCCTCGACCGCGGCCTGGCCGGGCCGTTGATCGCGCCCTCTTCTTACTTCATGAAATCCCCCCCACAGCAATTCACCGACGATATCGCCCGCCAGATGGTGGAAGCCTTCATCTCCGAAGAAGAATAGCGCAACATCGCTAATAACAAAAGCAGGCTGAGAGCAGGCCCACACCGGCCCTCAGCCTGTTTTTTTTATATATATACTCCGTGCTCTCCGCACCTCCGTGGTGAATTTCCCC
>CAZZFZ010000238.1:0-2720 GCA_964653835.1 uncultured Anaerolineales bacterium | reverse complement strand
GATTTTGCCCCCCGAAGAGACTAGCTACTTGGTGGCTGGCCTCGGCGCGGTGAATGACGTCCCAACTCCCCCGGGGTGGCGCGTCGCCCCCGAGGAGGGAAGCGCCTCCGAGGTGACTGCCCTGACCGCTGCCCTGGCCGATTCCCTCGCCCTGCAGGTCGCCGCGCGGGCTGACGCGGCCTACCTAGGGGGTGAGCTGTCCGTCCGGCTGGAGGTGCTCGGTGAGCGAATCGCCGCTCAGGGGCGCGCCCTGACCGAGGCGCTCTCGACGCTGGACGAATCCCACGCTGCCCGGTTGGAGGCGTTGGTGCGTCAGGTAGGAGAAGAGAACGCCCACCTGCGCGCCCAAATCGAAGCGCGGCAGGGGGAAGTGGAGCGGCAGGTCGCGGGGTTGATAGAAGAACACCGGCTCCGGCAGGAACAGGCCGTTGCGGAACTGACCGCCCGCGCTGAGACGGTTTTCGCCGAAGCCGCGTCCTGGCTGGAGGAAACCGTCTCCCGACAGTTCGAGGCCGTGCGTCAGACGGAGCGCGATTACACCGCCGCGCTGCTAGCGCGCGACCAGGAGATTGAAACCCTGCGGGAACAGATCGCGGCCCTTCGTCCGCCTCCCCGCCGCGGGGTCGTCCCGTTGCTGCGCGACCTGGGGCGCAGAGCGCTCCTCCGGACTGGGCTGCTCGCGCCGCTCAAGCGTCTCCGCCATCTGTATCGAAGAGAAGTCGCCGCGCCGCGCGGGGCGGTGCAGGCGTCTTACCGGCCGCCCATCGCTCTCGGCCATCCGGCGGTCCCCCCCTCACGGCGCGTCTTCATCCTGACGTACACGTTCTTCGATTTCGACGGCGAGACGATGTACGCCGGGGGTGCAGAGCGGTACGTGCTTGAACTGGCGCGCCTGCTGCGCGAGCGGGGCTACACGCTGGAGGTGGTGCAGTGCGGGAACGGTTATTGGGTGCGCTATTATCGAGACCTGCGCGTCACCGGGGTGGATGTGGGCGGCGAGGCGGCGCGCCTGCCGGAAGTCTTCCACCGGCTGCCGCACCAGGCCGCGCTGGTGATCTATTCGCCCTTCTCGCTGGCGGCTTCTGCTCCCCCCGGCGAGGCGGCGCTGGGCATCAGCCACGGGGTGTTTTGGGATTACGCCGATTTTCAGACCAACCGGCCTGCCATGGATGCGGTGCGCGCTGCCCTGGCGCGGCTCGACGCCGTCATCTCGGTGGATACCAACACGATCAACTGGGCGCGGGCCAGCGCCGCGGCGCACGCGGAGAAGTTCGTCTACCTGCCCAATTTTGTGGATACGGCGGTCTTCCACCCCGCGCCGCGAGAGGCGGGCAATGAGGTTGTCATCCTGTACCCGCGCCGTCTCTACCGTCCCCGCGGCTATTGGCTGGTGGCGGAGGTGCTGCCGGAGATTCTGACGCGCTACCCGCAGGCGATCTTCCACTTCGTCGGCCAGGCGGATGCGGCGGAGGCCGCACACGTCCGCGAGTTGATGACGCGCTACCCGGGGCGCGTCCGCTGGGATGCGCTGCCGCCGGAGGATATGCCGCGCGCTTATCAGGGGGCGGATATCACCCTCATCCCCACCTTGCACAGCGAAGGCACGTCGCTCTCCTGCCTGGAGGCGCTGGCCTCGGGCAACGCGGTGATCGCCAGCGATGTCGGCGGCCTGCCGGATTTAATCATCCCGGATTACAACGGCCTGCTGATCGAGCCGACCGCCGAAGGGCTGCGCGCCGCCCTGACGCGCCTGCTCTATGACCCCGACCTGCGCCGCGACCTCGGACGCCGCGGGCGGGAGACCGCACAGACCTTCTCACTGGCGAGCTGGCAGGCGCGCTGGCGGGAGGTCCTCGCCGACCATCTGCCGCTGCGCCCGGAGGGGGAGTCCGAACCGCTGCCGGTGATTGTCTTCCCCGCCGCGCCGGGCGTTTCCTGGGAGGGGATGCAGCAGCGACCGCACCACCTGGCGCGTCAACTGGCCTACGCCGGGATCGAGACCTTCTGGGGCAACCCCACCCGCCGCATGGATAGCCCTCACCCGCTGTTGCACATCCTCGGCCCGCAGGAGACTGTTCAGGCGCGCCGCCCGCGGGTGCTGGTCTATTATCCCTATCACTACGTTGAGCTGGAACGCTTCGACCAGCCTTTTGTGGTTTACGATGTGCTCGATGACGTCAGCATCCACGCCGCTTCGGACGCCGAGCAGAACCTCCCGCCGGGGCGCAGGGCGGTGGATTATCACGAGAAGCTGCTGGCGGAGGCTGATCTGGTGATCGTCTCCTCGCGCCCGCTGTTGCGGCGCGTCCAGGAGAAGCGCCCCGACGCCTTGTTGATCCCCAACGGCGTGGAGTTGACGCACTTCCGCGCCCCACGGCGCCTGCAGCCGCACGACCCGCCGGTGATCGGTTTCCACGGGGCGCTGGCAGAATGGCTTGACCTCGATTTGCTGGCCGCGGTCGCCCGGTTGCGCCCGGATTATCGCTTTGAACTCATCGGCCCCTGTCTCTTATACAAATATCCGAGCCAAAGAGACAGGCAGAAAACTAGTATGCCGTATTCTGCTTGAAAAAAAAAAGAAAGAAGATAAATAAGACTATAAGGAACAATGACAGTAATAAAAAACAGAAAGAAATATAATATAACAAATAGTAAATGAAAAAAAAAAAAAATAAGAAAGAAGTTATAACAGATAACAGTAGAAGAAAAAACACATACAA
>CAZZFZ010000237.1:0-2799 GCA_964653835.1 uncultured Anaerolineales bacterium | reverse complement strand
GGCTCGAAGCGCAGTTAAAAGTGCTCGAACAGGCTGAGGCGGCGCTCTCCGGGTATGCCAGCGGCACGCAGGTGGTGCTCAAGTCGGCTCAACGCGGTGCGGTGCGCGGGGCGAAGGGCGCTTTGAGCAGCCATTTGCAGGTCCCCGAAGATTTGGAGACCGCCATCGCCGCCGCGCTGGGCGAGTATCTGGACGCGGTGGTGTTGCAGGAAGACGAGGCAGTTGAAGCCGCGCTGGAGGCCTTGCTTGAGCACTCGGCGCGCGGGGCGCTGTTGCCCCTGGGCAACCTGGCCCCCGCCGAGCCGTTGAAAGCGACTGCCGGCGACGGGGTCATTGGGGTGGCTTCGGCGCTGGTGGAAGCGCCGCCTGAGCTGCGTCCGGCGGTGGATCTGCTCCTCGGTCAGACGGTAGTGGTGGAAGATCGCGACGCCGCTCGCCGCTGGCTGGCAGCTCAGCCTCAAGGTGCGCGCGCTGTGACGCGGCGTGGTGAGGTGTTTTTCGCCCGCGGGCCGGTGCTGACCGGCGCGCAGGGCGCCGCCAGTACCCTCAGCCGTCCCCGGCAGCGCAAGGAATTGAAAGCACAGATTCAGGCCGCCAGCGCCGATGTGGACGGGCAGCAGGCGGAGCTTGATCGCCTGGAAACCCGCTTATCCAGCTTGCGCGGCGAGCAGAAAAAACTTGAAGCCCGGCTGGAGGAGGCGACGAAGGAACTCGCCCGCGCCGAGCGCGCCCGTCGCGAGGCCGAGCTGGAGCAGGCGCAGGCGCAGCGGCAACTGGCCTGGCAGCGCAAACAGCAGAGCGACCTGAAAGAAGCCTTACAGGCAGGGGAAGATGAGGCCCGGCAGATGCAGGCCGAGCTTGTGGATTTGGAGAGCGGGCTTGCCCAGGCCGAAGCGGAATTGCGCGAGCTGCGCGCCGCGGTCAGCGCCATCTCGCTGGAGGAAGATCAGTTGCAGGTCAGCCACTGGAATACGCAGGTGCTGGTGGCGCAACAGGCGCTGGATCATGCCCGCGAACGCGAGGCCGAACGTCGGCGGGCGTTGGAGCGGGAGCAGGCGGCGCGTCAGGCGTTGCAGGAGCGCATTGCCAGCCTGCAAAACGAGGTGGCGCGCCTGGAAGAAGAGAAAAGCCGTCTGCGGCAGGGAGAGACGGAGGTGCTCTCCAAGGTGGAAGTATTGCAGGCGTTGATCGAACCTGCGGAAGCGGAGCTTGCCTCGGCGGAAACGCGGCAGGAGGAACTCCTGGCGGAGGAAAGCCGCCTGCGCAAGCAGTTCAGTGCCGTGGATCAGCGCCACTCACGCGCTGAGCTGACCCTGGCGCGCAAGCAGGAAGCCCTCGATCGCTGGCGCGAGCGCATCGAAGGGGATTTTGGCCTCGTCTCGTTGACGTATAGCGACAATGTCAGCGGGCCGACGCCCCTGCCCATGGGGGATTTTGTGGAGCAACTGCCCGTGGTGGACGAATTGCCCGAGGGGATGGGGGATACCATCAAAGAGATGCGCGCCCAGTTGCGCCGTATTGGCGCGGTCAACCCCGAGGCGCAAAAAGAATATCAGGAAGTCAGTGAGCGCTACACCTTTATGACCTCCCAGGTGGAGGACCTGCATCGCGCCGAGGCGGATATCCGCGAGGTGATCGCCGAACTGGACACGTTGATGGAGCGTGAGTTCAAAGCGACCTTTGACGCCGTGGCAAAGGAGTTCCGCCAGATTTTCACCCGCCTGTTCGGCGGCGGCTCGGCGCAACTGGTGCTCACCAACCCGGATGACATGGCCGATACAGGCATCGAAATTGAAGCCCGTCTGCCGGGGCGGCGCACCCAGGGGCTTTCGCTGCTTTCCGGCGGGGAGCGCAGCCTGACGGCCACGGCGCTGGTGTTTGCACTGCTCAAGGTTTCGCCCACCCCCTTCTGCGTGCTCGACGAGGTAGACGCCATGCTCGATGAGGCCAATGTCGGCCGCTTCCGCGATTTGCTGTTGGAGCTTTCGGAGAACACGCAGTTCATCGTTATCACCCACAACCGCAACACGGTGCAGGCCGCAGATGTGATTTACGGCATCACCATGGGGCGCGATTCCGCCAGCCAGGTCATCAGTCTGAAGCTGGATGAAGTCGGCGAGGTGGTTTCGTAACCTGAATTGCGGGAAAAAACAAGCTACCCTCCCGTAGGCTTGATGTAAAGCGTTAGCGTAAGCCACGCTTTTACATTGCGAAGCCATCGCTTCAGCAGATTCGGCAACCTGCGGCAGGGTTCAATCGTGATAAAACGCAGCGGATGATCCGAATCAAAAAGGGCCTGCCTCAGCGGCAGGCCCTTTTTTGGTGTGAGCAAAGCAAAGCGCCGTATCGAAGGGCGCACTGCTACGCAGGCCGCGCAGCATCAGGGCAACAGCATTTGCGGCGGGATGGCCGGTTCGGTGGGGACTTCGTTGCTCCAGTTTTCGTCGGTCACAATTTCGGCGGCCTGGCGGGTTTCATCCAACCATTTCTGGAAAGCCTGCTGCCGCAGCGTGTCTAGGCGGGCGGCGTCCACCGGGCGCACCTCGTGGCCGAGCACCTGGATGATATGCCAGCCGAAGTCCGTCTGCACCGGTTCGCTGATGGCGCCGATTTGCAGCGAGAAGGCGATGTCCTCAAATGGCGAGACCATCTGTCCACGGCTGAACCAGCCCAGGTCGCCTCCGTTCTGCGCGCTGGCGGTGTCGGTGGAAAGCTCCTCTGCCAGGGCGGCGAAGTCTTCCCCGGCCTGTAGTCGCTCCAGCACAGCCTGGGCTTCTTCTTCGCTTTCCACCAGGATAT
>CAZZFZ010000236.1:0-2870 GCA_964653835.1 uncultured Anaerolineales bacterium | reverse complement strand
AACATGGCGGCGTGGTATAATCGCGCCGCGATTTGTTCAGCAAAATGGTGAACATTTCTGTTCTACGAACCCGGTTATTCTAAAGTTATCAGGGAGCTGCAAGTTTATGAAACTGCATGAATATCAATCGAAACTCATTTTTGCAGAGTATGGCGTCCCGATCCCGAAAGGGCGAGTAGCGGCTACCGCAGTAGAGGCGAGACAGATTGCCGAAGAACTGGGTGGCCGCGTTGTCGTTAAATCGCAAGTTTTGGTCGGTGGGCGCGGCAAGGCGGGCGGTATTCGTCTGGCGAAAAGCCCTGATGAGGCGGAGGAGATGGCAACCCAGATTTTGAGCATGGAAATCAAAGGGCTGCCGGTGCGCAAAGTTCTCATCGATGAGGCAGCCAACATTGAGCAGGAGATTTACCTGGGCATCACCAACGACCGCGCCGCGCGTCGCCCGGTGATGATGGCCTCCTCGGAAGGCGGCGTGGATATCGAAGAAGTCGCCCGCGAGATGCCGGAGAAGATCATCAAGGTGCACATTGATCCCTTGCTGGGGCTGCAAGGCTACCAGGCGCGCGACCTGGCTGCGGGCATCGATTTGCCCCGCGAGCACTGGCGCGCTTTTGGGCAGATCGCTCAGGGGCTATGGTGGGCGTATCTTAGGAGCGATGCCAACCTGGCGGAAATTAACCCGCTGGTGATCACTGCTGAGGGGAAGCTGCTTGCCGTGGACGGCAAGATGGTGCTGGATGATAACGCCCTCTTCCGCCACCCCGACCTGGCCGAGATGCGCGACCTGGACGTGGAAGCCGAAGCGGAAATTGAAGCGCGCAAATACGGCCTCTCCTACATCCAGTTGGATGGGAATATCGGCTGCATGGTCAACGGTGCCGGGTTGGCGATGACCACGATGGATGTGATTAAGCTGTTCGGCGGCGAGCCGGCCAATTTCCTGGATATCGGTGGGGGCGCCAACGCGGAGAAAGTCGCTGCGGCTTTCCGTATCATCCTTTCCGATCCCAAGATCAAAGCTGTGTTGATTAACATCTTCGGCGGCATCACCCGCGGTGACGAGGTCGCCCGCGGCATCCTCGCCGCGATGGAAGATGTTCAACCCGATGTGCCCATGGTGGTGCGCATTGTCGGCACTAACGCTGAGGAAGGTCGCAAACTGCTGGCCGATGCGGATATGATTACGGCGGAAACCCTGGCGGACGCGGCCAAAAAAGCCGTCGCCGCGGCGAAGGGAGGTAAGTAAAATGAGCATTCTGGTGGATAAAAACACAAAACTGATCGGTCAGGGGATTACCGGACGAGAGGGCCTTTTCCATACGCAAAAAATGCTGGAGTATGGCACCAACGTCGTCGCGGGAGTGACTCCGGGCAAAGGCGGCGAATGGGTGCTGGATGGCAAGGTGCCGATTTTCGATTCGGTCAAGCTCGCCAAAGAGGCCACCGGCGCCAACGCCAGCATCATTTTCGTCCCGGCGCGCTTTGCCGCCGACGCCATGTTCGAGGCCGCCGACGCCGGCGTTGAGCTGATTGTCTGCATCACGGAGGGCATTCCGGTGCTGGATATGATGCGTGTGCGCAGCTACCTCGACCAGAAGGGTGTCCGGCTGGTTGGCCCCAACTGCCCCGGCCTGTTGACCCCCGGCGAGGCCAAGGTGGGCATCATCCCCGGTGAGATCGCCATCCCCGGCGATGTCGGCGTGGTCTCCCGCTCTGGCACGCTGACCTATGAGGTGCTCTACGCCCTCAAGCAGGTGGGGCGCGGGGTGAGCACCTGCGTGGGTATCGGCGGTGACCCGATCAACGGCACCAATTTCATTGATGCCCTGCGCATGTTTGAAGAAGACCCACAAACCAGCCAGGTGGTGCTGATCGGTGAGATCGGCGGTACGGACGAGGAAAAGGCGGCGGCCTTCATCAAGGATCATATGACCAAGCCAGTCGTCGGCTTCATCGCCGGGCAGACCGCCCCGCCGGGCAAGCGTATGGGGCACGCCGGCGCGATTGTCGAAGGCGGCACCGGCCTGGCTGCTGACAAGATCAAGGCGCTGGAAGCTGCCGGTGTGCGTGTAGCCAAGCACCCGGAAGAAATCCCTTCCTTACTGGCCTGAACGGGTTCAATTCCAATCCAAACAAAAAAAGCGCAGCCATCGCGGCTGCGCTTTTTATCGTTTATGGGGGGCTTACATGCGCTCGGAGATGTATTTAACCGCTTCGCCTACAGTGGTGATCTTCTGAGCGTCTTCGTCGGAGATCTCGCTGCCGAAGGCCTCTTCGAATTCCATAATCAATTCAACCAAGTCGAGCGAATCGGCTTCCAGGTCTTCGCGGAAGCGGGCTTCGGGCGTCACCGCGCTCTCGTCCACATCCAGCAGTTCAACAATAATCCCTTTGATTTTTTCAAACACTTCTTGGTTCATGGAAAAACCTCCTCAGGTGAGTTGTGCCAGCGCAATCTTTGGCGTGGTATGAATAACTTGGGCAATTGTACAGCCCGCTGGTGAGCGCTGTCAAGCGCAGTTGTTGACAGCCCCGAATCGGGCTGGTAAGATAGCCTCACATCAAAGGAACACTGTTCGATGCCAAAAGTTACGCCCACCCGTTCCCGCAAAGCCGATCACATTCGTATTAACCTGGATGAAGACGTGCGTTCTGGCCTGACTACCGGGCTGGAACGCTATCATTTTATCCACCAGGCTTTGCCGGAGATCAATCTGGAAGATGTGGATACCCGCCTGGAGCTGTTTGGGCGTAAGTTGCAGGCTCCCATCCTGATTTCTTCGATGACGGGGGGGACGGCTCAGGCCGAACGCCTGAACCGCGTGCTCGCTGAGGCGGCGCAGGCCACCGGGATCGCCATGGGTTTGGGT
>CAZZFZ010000235.1:0-2893 GCA_964653835.1 uncultured Anaerolineales bacterium | reverse complement strand
TAAGAATGTCTATCTGGGCACCCGCCAGCAACGTGGTCTGCTGTCCCTGGACGCAACACTCGCCTTCGCCGGGGCGTTCGTCCCGCCGTTTACCTTGCCAGGGAGTCTGGCCTGGGCCTTCCACGGCGGTGGCCAGGCGGCCTGGGCGGTCTTCGCGGAAGCCGGGCTGTTGAGCGCCATCCTGGCCTACCAGCGCGGACGGTTCGCCCAATGGCTCGGCATTCCCTTCCTTTATAACCCGACCTTTCCCCTGGGCGCTGCCGTAATCGGCGCGATCATCCTGACCTCCGCTTTCCTGGTGCTCAGCGGGCGCGGCGTAACGTGGAAAAACCGCCGCTACGTTTACGGTTGAAGTGAACGAGCCTCTCAAAACACTGGTGATACAGAGAAGGGTAAGGCCAGAATGGCTCCAGGCCGCCCCCAGCCTGATGCTGTGTGCTAGAAGACGCCGGCGAGGGACGGTCTGGCCTTTTACCGGACAGTTCGCGTCGTCGTTTCAACCCAGATCGGCGCTGGCGTGGTCAAGCGCTTCCACTTCGGCTTCCGTCAACCGCCAGCCCAGTGCGCCCGCGTTGGCCTGCGCCTGGCGAGCGTTCTTGGCGCCGGGGATGGGCACAGCGCCTTTACAAATCACCCAGTTCAGCGCCACTTGCGACGGCGTCCGGTCGTGCGCCTGACCGATTTCACGCAACAGGTCGAGCAAAGGCCGAACCTTCTCCAGCCGTTCTCGCTTCCAGCGGCGTCCGCGCAAACCCGGCGGCGGGTTCCCCGGCCCATATTTGCCCGTCAGGATACCCATCGCCAGCGGGCTGTAAGCGATCAGCGTGACACCCATCTCGTGGCAGGCCGCCAGCAAACCGTCAAACTCCGGCTTACGATGCAACAGGCTGTATTCCACCTGATTGGAAGCCAGCGGCACGCCGTCATCAGCCAGAATGCGATGCGCCACGCGCATCTGCTCCAGGTTGTAGTTCGACACTCCCACGGCGCGCGCCTGACCGTTTTGAACCACTTCGACCAGTTCGTTCACCCACACTTCAATCCCACGTGGGCCAATCGGCCAGTGAATCTGATACAAATCCACCCGCGAGAGTCCCAGCCGCTTCAGGCTGCCGCGAACGGCGCGTTGCATCGCGCCACGGTCAAACCGCCAGGGATACGGGAAGAACTTGGTGGCGACCACCACCGGCTGGCCGCTTTCGCGGATGAACTTTCCAAGCAAACGCTCGGAACGCCCGCGACCGTAGATCTCTGCCGTATCAAAAAAGGGCACGCCGCCCTGCAGGCTGGCATCGAACGCCTCGCGGATATCCACATCCGTGTGCGAGCGGCCATAGTTCCAGAAAATGCGGTCACCCCACGCCCAGGTGCCGATTCCCATCGGCGGGATGCGCACATCCGTGTTGCCTAACGTCATTGTGGTCTCTGTCATCCGGTCTCCTCTCCGGCCCATTGTATCACCTCCCGCCTCACAATATGCTATAATCCATCCGGAGCATGACCTTGAGCGAGAAAAAGCCCACTTTCGCCCACCCTATCGAAGAAGAGTTCGCTCGCATCCTGGACTACTACGGCATCCGCTGGGAATACGAGCCGCGCATGTTCCCCCTGGAGTGGGACGAAGCGGGGAACGTGACCCAGGCATTCTCCCCCGACTTTTACCTCCCCGACCAGGATCTGTACATCGAGTTGACGACCTTGAGGCCGGAATTGGTCCGCATCAAGAACCGCAAAATCCGTCGCTTGAAAGAACTGTACCCTGACGTGAACATCAAGCTCTTCCGCCGCAGCGATTTGCGCGAGATGATGTTGAAGTACGGCCTGGATGACCTGGCCCATCCCATCCAGGGGAACAAACCTCAACAGCCTGACAACGGACAATGAGCCAGCCCGATTTCTCCGAACTCGCCCGCGATATACAACAAGTCCTTTTCACAGAAGAACAGATACAGGCGCGAATCGCGGAGCTGGGCGCACGCATTGCAGAGGACTACCACGACAAGCAACCGGTGCTCGTCGGCGCACTCAAGGGAGTGATGTTCTTCATGGCTGACCTGTTGCGCCACATCCCGATTCCCCTGGAAGTGGACTTCATCGCCATCGCCAGCTACTCCCCCGAGCTGCGCGACCGCGGCGTGGTGCGTTTGATCAAAGACCTGGGGATCCCCATCAGCGGACGGCACGTGATCTTCGTGGAAGATGTCGTGGACACCGGGCTGACCATGAATTACCTGCTCAATCACCTGCGGGCGCGACAGCCAGCCAGCCTGGAAGTCTGCGCCCTGTTTGATAAACCCAAACGTCGCCTGATCGATCTCCCCATCCGCTACAAAGGCTTCGAACTCCCCGACCGCTACGCGGTTGGCTACGGCCTGGATTTCCGCGAAAAGTACCGCAACCTGCCGTTTGTAGGGCTGCTCAAAGCCGATATCTTCCAGGGACGTTAAAACGCGCCGCGTATGCAAGCACGGCGCGTTTCTAATAAAAAGAAGAGGGGCCCTAAGTAACCTTCTGTGCTCCCTTCAGGTTACTATCTCTCCGGTTTCAAGTGCCTTACAGCACCCTACTCCCTTCTTGAGATAGTTCCCTTTCAGCTCGACCGTTTTTCATCCGCTGCGTGACGGTTCTTTATAGTCCCATCACCAACATCGGAAAAGTCGGCTTCACCGCTGAAAAGGTGCTTGCCCTCTCCATCCCCTTGCACATACCGGAGACTTCTCTCCCAGTGGTTAGCCCACCTGCGCTTGGGGTGGTTCAACGGGTTTCGGCATCCTGAGGGGCCAGCCGATTTCTCAGGGCTCCCTCACCCTCAAGAAGTTGCCTTCCCGAAGGAAATCTCACTGTAGCACACTTTGTGCCGCGAGTCAATAAGAATGGAGGAAATTTAAGGTTG
>CAZZFZ010000234.1:0-2905 GCA_964653835.1 uncultured Anaerolineales bacterium | reverse complement strand
CCGGGCGCTCCCCGGGCCCCCACCCCCCGGAGGCGTGTGTTTGCTGGCGTTTTCCACCAGGTTGGTGCACACCTGCGCCCGGCCGTCGCCATCTCCACTCAACGAGGGCCAATCCTCAATTTGGAGGTCCAGCTTCACCCGGGCCTGAGTGGCCTGCGGAGAAAGGCGCGCCACCACGCCGCGCAGCAAGGCAGCCAGGTCCACCGGCGCGCGGCTGAACTCAAACGTCCCCGCGTCTAGGCGCGCCAGGTCGAGCAGGTTCAGCACCAGGCGGTGCATGCGCGCGGCCTCGTCGGCGATCACCCGTGCAGCCTCCTGCGGGCGCGCCGCCGTGCCATCCATGATGGCCTGAGCAAAGCCCTGGATGGAGGTCAGCGGGGTCTTCAATTCATGGGAGACATTGGCGACGAAATCACGCTGCGACTGGCGCGAACTCTGCACCTGCGAGGCCATCTCGTTGAAGGCGCGGGTCAGGGTCTGGACCTCAGCAGGGCCGCGCGGCTCCTGAGGGCGGTACGCGCCCCGCGGGATGTCGCCTGCAGCCTCAGCCAGCCGTTGCAGGGGATTCGCCACCCAACGCGACATCCACAACGCCAGGATCAACGAAAGCGCCAGGGCAGCCAGCCCACCCAACCGCAGAAAAGCGACCACCTCATCGCTGCGCGAACGCACCGCCTCCCGCAAGGTGGTGCGCGGCCGCGGCGCAGCAACCAGCAACCAGAACTCCGGCGATAGCTGCCGGGTCAACGCCAGCCACTCCTCCCCAGCAGCATCGCGCAGCGTAAACACCCGCCCTTGACGCAACCGCCCAGAGGCAGCAATGCCATCCACCAAAGCCGCGGCGCTCTGCTCGCGGGTATCCAGCAGCACCTCCCCCCGGGCGGAGAGCAACAGCAGACGGACGTCAAAGCCCTGATCAATGCGCTGTAAAACCTTTTCCCGCGCCACCGGCGGGGAATCTTGCAGGTTCTTGGCGCGGCTGACCACTGCATCAGCAGCAATCTGCAAACGGGCGCGCGTCTGCGCCACCTGCGCTGGGTTGCGCGCCAGATACACCAGCGTCACCGCGGCGACCACCCCCAACGCCACGGCGATGACGATGAGGTAAGTCAGCAATAGACGGGAGCGGAGGGAAGTGAACATGATTTAGTCGGATGGTCAGATTGGTCGGATGGTCTAATTAGTTTGACGGGTCTGATTAGTCGGATTGTCTGACCCATCAGACCAACCAGACCAATTAGACTAATCTGACCAAGAGACCAATTTGTACCCCACCCCGGTGACGGTCTCGATGCGCACGGCGCTGGCGGCCAGTTTTTTACGCAACTGCCCGATGTGTACGTCCACGGTGCGGGTTTGCCCGGCGAAATCGTAGCCCCAGGCAAGTTGCAACAACTTCTCGCGAGATAGCACCATGCCTTTGTGCCTCGCCAGGGTGAGCAACAATTCAAACTCCTGCGTGCGCAGCTCAACCGGCTCTCCATTGACGCGCACCTCACGCCCGGCGGGGTCAATCATCAGGTCGCCCAGGTGAATCTGGGCAGCCGGGGGCACGGCAGCGCGCTCAAAACGGCGCAGCAAAGCGCGCACGCGCGCCACCAGTTCGCGCGGGTTGAAGGGCTTGGTGAGGTAGTCATCCGCCCCCAGCTCCAGGCCAATAATCTTATCCACATCATCGTCGCGAGCGGTGAGCATCAGGATCAACACCGGGTTGTCCTCCGCCCGCAGGCGGCGGCAGACCTCCAGCCCGTCCACCTCGGGGAGCATGATGTCGAGCACCATCAGCGCGGGCTTAAGGCGAGCGACCGCTTCCAGCGCGGCCGCGCCGTCCTCCACCGCCTCGACGCGGTACCCCTCGCGTTCGAGGTACATGCGCGCCAACTGGAGGATGTTCGGTTCGTCGTCTACGAGGAGGATAAGTTCGCGTGTCATAGGAGGCAGGTGATTAGGTAACCAGGTAAATGGGTAATTGAGTGCATAGGAGTCCCCCATACCCTAATCACCCAATTACCTAGTTACCTTTCTTATCCCTGCACCACGGCCACCGCCTCAATCTCCACGGCGGCGTCTTTGGGCAGGCGAGCGACCTGGACGGCGGAGCGAGCGGGGAAATCCTCGGTGAAGAACTCGGCGTAGACGGCGTTCATCGCGCCAAAGTCGTTCATATCACGCAGAAAGACGGTCGTCTTGACCACGTCCTTCAGCGAGGCCCCGGCGGCTTCCAGGATGGCTTGCAGATTTTTGAGCGCCTGGCGGGTCTGCTCAACAACCTCATCGGAGACGAAATCCCCGGTCAGCGGGTCAATGCCCAGTTGCCCGGCGGTGTAGATGAAGTCTCCGGCGCGCACGCCAGCGGAATACGGCCCAATGGCTTTAGGCGCGTTTTTTGCCGTGATGATCTCTTTGCTCATAGTGTCACCTCATATGTGTGGTTTATACCATTGTAACGGAGAGAAGGGAAAGGAGGAAGGTCCTACTCCTCAAAACGCAACATCCCCACCACATCTCCCAAACAGGCATCGAAAATTTCGCGCATCACCTCCCCCTCCGCCTGATACGGCCCGCCGAAGGAGCCATCACCGTACACCTGACGGGCCTCCTCCGCCCCCAGCAGGCCGACGACGTGCGGCGGGGTCTTCTCCCCTTCGGGCAAATCGGCAACGCGGGTGAAATCGAAGGCCTCCAGCCAGTTGGCGTGGGCCGGTTTGAGGCCGTGCTTGAGGAAAATCGGCTCCAGCGTGTGGGATTGCCACCAGGCATACCAGGTGATGCGCAGATCGGGCAGAGCGTTGGCGATCTCATAAAGCCGCCCGCGAACCGGGTCGTTGCCGCCATGCCCATTGAGCACCAGCATCCGCCGGAAGCCCTGCCGGTAAAGCGCGCGCACCAGGTCCTCCACTACATC
>CAZZFZ010000233.1:0-2933 GCA_964653835.1 uncultured Anaerolineales bacterium | reverse complement strand
CTGGAAAGAGAGACAGCAAAAATGAAGATTTTATCGGTAGATATCGGCACCGGCACGCAGGACATTTACCTGTACGATTCGCGCGTTGACCTGGAAAACGGCTTCAAACTGGTGGTGCCCTCGCCGACGATGATGGTGCACCGGCGCATCAAGGCCGCCACCCGGCGCGGTGAGGCTATCGCGCTGACCGGAGTGACGATGGGCGGCGGGCCTTCGCACTGGGCGGCGCGCGACCACGCCAAAGCGGGGTTCCCGGTCTACGCCACGCCCCAGGCCGCCCGCACCTTCGATGACGACCTGGCGCGCGTCCAGGCCGATGGGATTCAGATTCTCTCGGAAGAGGAGATCACCGCCCTGCCCGATGGCGTCACCCGCCTGGAGCTGCGCGATTTCGACTTCCCGGCCATCGCCCGCGCCTTCGCCGGGTTCGGCGTCCCGCTGGACGACCTGGACGCCGTCGCTGTGGCGGTGTTCGACCACGGCGCGGCCCCGCCGGGGGTCTCCGACCGCCAGTTCCGCTTCGATTATCTGGACGAGCGCATCCGGGCGGCGAACCATCTCTCAGCGTTTGCCTTTCGGGCGGAGGACGTGCCGCCGATTATGACCCGTCTGAAAGCGGTGGTGGATTCCGCTCAGGATGTGGACGCGCCGCTGGTGGTGATGGACACCGCCCCCGCCGCCGTTCTGGGCGCGACCTGCGACCCGCGGGTGGCCGCGCTCCCGCGCGCGCTGATCGCCAATGTGGGCAACTTTCATACCCTGGCGTTCCGCCTCAGCCTCCAGGGGATCGAGGGCGTCTTTGAACACCACACCGGCCTGCTCGATCTCCCCAAACTAGAAGCGCTGCTGCGTGCCCTGGCCGACGGCTCGCTGACCCACGAACAGGTCTTCGGCGATCACGGGCACGGCGCGCTGATCTACGCGGCGGAGTCGTTGCCGCTGGGGGAGGGCGATTTCGACGTGGTGGTGACCGGGCCGCGGCGAGGGATGTTCCATCCGACGGGGGACGGAGGACAGAAGACCGAGGCCCCATCCTCCGTCATCCGTCTCCCGTCTTTACGGCCTTACTTCCCCGCGCCCTTTGGCGACATGATGATCGCCGGGTGTTTTGGGCTGCTGGCCGCGGTGGCCAATGTGCTGCCGGAACTAGGCGAACCGATTCGAGAATCTCTGCGCGGCGCGGGAGGCAGCGGCACACCCCCCTGGGAAATCGCGTAGCAGCAAACACCAATAGAACCATGAAAACCTTATCGCATTTCTTCCACAACTTATCCACAGGTTGGGCCACACTGGCTGCATTGGTGGTTTTCACACTCTTTGTAGCCCTGGTACTCCCCACACAAACGCCCGACGCGGCAACCAAAGCCATCGGAGTGCCCGACCTGGCGTTCTACTACACTTCGCAAGACTTGTACCGCATGGCAGACGCTTACGGCGAAGGAGGGCGAGCCGATTACATCCAGGGGCACTTCACCTTCGATGTAATTTGGCCGCTCGCTTACACCACTTTCCTGATCAGCGCATTGAGCTGGTTAACGCAGCGCGGTTTTGCTGAGAGCTCCTCCTGGCAATATGTCAATCTATTGCCTCTACTGGCCACCCTCTTCGATTTCCTGGAAAACGCTTCCACTTCGCTGGTCATGTACCGCTACCCGACGCACCTCTCCATGATCGCCGCCCTGGCGGGAATTTTCACAGCGCTAAAGTGGGTATTCGTTGGCATGAGCTTTCTAGCCCTGCTGATTGCGTTAGGCGCAGGAGCCTGGAATCGAAAAAAACGTTGAACTTTCGTTGACAGCTAAACCCTTCGCATTATTCTTTCTCCACTTCAACTTCAGCCCCATAGCTCAATTTGGCAAAGCAGTTGCCTCTTAATCACGCCACTCCGGGGACTCCATAGAGGACACCAAATATAGAGACTTTCCGCTTTTTCGTCGCATAATACCTATATCGGGCGAGCGGGATGGTTTTCCAAACCACCTGATTCAGCGGGAAAAAATTGCTTTGTTGGTTGACCGCCGCGCCAATAAATAAATCCCCCGTCACTGTCGCGTTCTACCAGACCGAACTGGGTTATTTCCAGCAACACCTGGCAAAACAGATCGTCAACAACCATTGACGCCATCACCCCAACAACCATCCACTCCTATTTAATCGCTCTGGGTGTCCATCGCAATGAAGGCGGCTGTCACGCCACCTTTCACGTCATCCGCGCCGGCGTCAACTGGTGAAACACCAAAACCGATGCCCCCGACTAGAAAACCCCCATAAAAAAGTGACCCCGTCAAAAGTCCCGAAGGAGCTTCTGCCGGGGACACGAATGATCATCTATTTGCCTTCATCATCACCTGTAACCGTTTATTCTACGGTCAGAGTGAAAAAACCTTCATCCTCGTTATCTACAATACCATCCTGCGCCAAATAGAGAGTATCTCATACCACAGCTATCGTGACTTCCGCAGGGCATTCACCGTTGAATGTCTGCACAACGGAATGAATTTCTACCGCGTCGTCCGGCTGATGGGATATACCAACATCGCCATTATCAAGCCTTGCGTCTGCCTGCTCCAGACCGATCTCGAGAAGGCCAATGAAGCCGCATCCGCAACTGATCGTTTTTGGAACTACGGCCTCCAGTTGGCATACACCTCACCTACAGGAGTCAAACGCCCTTGGGCGTCTATTAGATCGACGGTCCGCGCCAACTCCCACCCGTACCCCCTGTGTGGTTGCCGGTTCGTGTAAACGAAAGCCGCCGCGTAGTCAAGCGCCTCAATGGTCTCCAACATCCGCTGCATATCCGTCGGGTCTCCCGTAAGAGACCCGAACTCCGTCACCCACATCTCACCGTCATACAACTCACGATAACGTGAGAATGCTGTATTACAATAGCTGGCATCATTGTCGGGGCCAAGATAGCAGTGAACGCCGAT
>CAZZFZ010000232.1:0-2952 GCA_964653835.1 uncultured Anaerolineales bacterium | reverse complement strand
CAGCGAGAGCGCCGAATCTACCAACCCCTGCCCGATGATGGTGTAGGTGCGCTCGGAGAGACCGGAGTTACCCAGCAGTTCCAGCACGTCCTTGAGGCGAACTTTTTGCCCGTTGATTAAATACTCGTTGCTGCCATCGCGGTACGCCCGGCGGCCGATAGAAACCTCGCTAAACTCCACCGGCAACCAGCCATTGGAGTTATCAAAGATGATCTCCACCGAGGCCATGCCGGCACGGGCGCGCTGCTCGGAGCCATGAAAGATCATATCGACGGTCTTTTTACCCCGCAGCAGGCCGTAGGACTGCTCCCCCAGCACCCAGCGAATGGCATCGGCGATGTTCGACTTGCCTGAGCCGTTCGGCCCAACGATACAGGTCACCCGATCGGCAAGCTCAAAAGTCGTCCGCCCGGCAAAGGTTTTATACCCCTGCAACAAAAGTGATTTCAAACGCATAGAATTCGATTACCCCTTAGCTCAGGCGCCCGTGGAGTGATTCAAGCGGTTGAGCGCATCCAGGGCGGCCTGCTTGGCGGCCGCCTGTTTGCTATGACCACTGCCGCGCCCCATCACCTGGCCGTTGACCAGCACTTCCACATCGAAGGTTTTGTTGTGATCGGGGCCGTGTTCGGCGACGGTGCGATAGATCGGCGCGCCGTTGCCGCACCCCTGCGCCCATTCCTGCAGGCGGCTCTTGGGGTCATGCAACCCCCCCGAGGCGTAGATCACCGGTGCGGAAGATTCCAGCAAAGGAGCAATGAAACGCCTCACCGCGGCGATGCCCGCATCAAGGTAGAGCGCCCCCACCAGGGCTTCAAACGTGGCGCACAACAAGGCCGCCCGTTCACGTCCGCCTGATTCTGCTTCCCCCCGTCCCAGGCGGATGGCGCGGCCCAGTTCAATCTGCCGCGCAAAGGCAGCCAGTTGCTCTGTGCGCACCAGGGCGGAGCGCATACGCGTTAATTCGCCTTCAGCCATCTCGGGGTAGTGGTTATACAGCCAGGCGCCCACCACAAAATCCAGCACCGCATCGCCCAGAAACTCCAGGCGCTCATTATCCTCCAGGGCGTCGGGATTTTCGTTCAGATAGGAACGGTGCGTCAGCGCCCGGCAGATCAGGCCAATATCGCTGATCTCCAGCCCCAGGCGGTTGACAAACTCGCGCGGCGATTCGGTCTCGGGATATCCCTGAGTTTGTTCCATGAAAACCTCCTGAGAACTCAGGGACCGAGAGACACCCACCGGAAACGGTCGGGTATCTCGCGGTCCATCAGTTCAATCACTGAGCAGGGCTTCACCGATGAAGCCCTGCATTTCATCCACAACAGGCGTTAAGCGCTTGCCGCCCACGAAGATGCAGCGTTCACGGAGAGCATCGGGTTTAGCTTTTCGGAACTCCGTGCTCTCCGTGGCTCTGTGGTGAATTCCCCGGCAAACTGCCTAAGTCCTGTTAATGAGTGTACTTACGGATGACCAGCACAGCGTTGTGCCCGCCGAAGCCGAAAGCATTGCTAATAGCTACGTTGACAGGCACTTCACGGGCCTGGTTGGGCACATAATCCAGGTCGCACTCCGGGTCGGGGGTCTGGTAATTAATCGTCGGCGGAATACGATCCTCGTACACCGCTCGCGCGCAGAAGATCGCCTCGAGCGCACCGGTGGCGCCCATCATGTGCCCGGTCATCGACTTGGTTGACGAGACGGGGATATTATACGCCAAATCGCCAAAAGCTGCCTTAATGGCGCGCGTTTCAGCAGCGTCGTTGAGCGGGGTGGCCGTTCCGTGGGCGTTGATGTAGCCCACCTCGTCGGGGTTCACCCTGGCGCTCTGCAACGCCAGGCGCATGGCCTGCGCCCCGCCTGCACCGTCTTCCGCCGGTGCGGTGACGTGATGGGCATCGGCGGTGCTGGCGTATCCGGCCAGCTCGGCGAAGATCTGCGCCCCACGGCGGCGGGCGTGCTCCTCGCGCTCCAGCACCAGCACGGCCGCACCTTCGCCCATCACCAGGCCGTCACGGTTCTTATCGAAGGGTTGCGGCATACCCGCAGGGTCTTCGCGGCGCGCCATGGCGCCCAGCCGGTCGAAGGCGCCCACGCCCAACTGCGTGATCGTCGACTCACTGGCGCCTGCCAGGGCGACATCGATCACGCCGGCCTTGAGCATCATCCACGCCACACCGATCCCATCAGCCCCCGAGGCACACGCCGAGGCCACCGAAAGCGTCGGGCCGCGCAGGCCAAAATCAATTCCCACCAGCCCAGCCCCGCCATTGGGCATCAACTGGGGGATGAAGAACGGGCTGAGCCGACGCGGGCCATCAAAGAATAACACCCGGCCCCCGTCTTCCAGAGATTTCAGGCCCCCAATGGCCGAAGAAATTATCACCCCAACCCGGTCGGCATTGGCCTCGGTGATTTCCAGGCCAGAGTGCTGCATGGCTTCCTGCGCCGCGGCAACGGCGAAATGCTCAAAGCGGTCGCGCCGCCGCACCTCGCGCGCCGACATATACGCCTTGGGGTCAAATCCTTTGACCTCGCAGGCAAACTTCACCAGGAAATCGGCCGGGTCAAACAGGGTGATCGGCGCCACCCCTGAAACTCCCTCGAGCGCATTTTTCCAGGATTCCTCCGCCGTTAACCCCAAAGGGCTGACTGCCCCCATGCCAGTGATTACAATTCGTTCACTCATTATTCCTCCGGAGAGCTATGTGGTTTTCCAGCCAGGATCAGTCACATGCTGATGGCCGTCTTTAAACCCGACCCCGTGAGAATGACCACAACTGGCTGAGGAACTTCTTCGACCACCTGCTCCAGCGCATCCCACACACTTCCTGACCTCGGCTCTACATACACCCCCCCACAGGCAACCTGGTCGCGGCCCTCGAGGATCGCTTCTTCCTGGACTGGGACGCAGCCCCCGCCCCGCCCCTGCCCGCTATTCACGACACAGCC
>CAZZFZ010000231.1:0-2990 GCA_964653835.1 uncultured Anaerolineales bacterium | reverse complement strand
ATCCTGTCTCAATAACTTCCGTCCAACCTATCTTATACTGCCGTGCGGGCGCATTCCTCCGCCTATAGATTCAACCCTTGTCGTGGTAAGCCGCAAACGCCGGGTTATTCGCGCCTTTCGTCACAGTAAGATTACCAGAGTGTTGCAATAAGAGAAGGACGTCGCTATAATAAAGGAAATCCCCGCAACACACCTGCAACCTCAACGCCCTATTTATAACCGAATTCCAACCCCAAAGCAAGTCGCCATGCCCCCAAAACCCAAAAAACTCCTCGATCAGGTCCGCGACCGCATCCGCCTCAAAGGCTACTCCATCCGCACCGAACACACCTACGTCCAGTGGATCCGCCGCTACATCCTCTTTCACAACAAACAGCACCCCAAAGACCTCAACGAACAACATATTGCCGAATTCCTCACCCACCTCGCCCGCGAGCAAAACGTCGCCCCCAGCACGCAAAACCAGGCTCTTTCCGCCCTGCTCTTCCTCTACCGTGAAGTGCTCCACATCGAAATCAATGCCGATTTCAACCTCCTCAGCGCCAACACGACGAAAAACCTCCCCACCGTGCTCACCCCCGCCGAAGCCCAAAAACTCATCCGCCTGCTCACCGGCGAATACCAGCTCATCGCCAAACTGCTTTACGGCTCCGGTTTGCGGGTGATGGAATGCGTCCGCCTGCGCGTTAAAGACCTCGATTTCGAGTATCGCACCATCACCGTGCGCGACGGCAAAGGCAACAAAGACCGCGTCACCGTGATGCCCGAAAGCCTGATTCCCGATCTGAAAGAACACATCGAACGCCTGCGATTGCAATACAAAAGCGACCGCGCCCGCGGTTCAGCCGGGGTCTCCCTGCCCACGCGCCTCGACCTCAAGTACCCCACCTACGCACGTGAATGGCCCTGGTACTATCTCTTCCCGGCTCACTACTTCAGCACCGATCCCCGCAACGGCAAAACCCTCCGGCACCACCTCCACCCCTCGGCCGTCCAAAAAGCCATCCGCAAAGTCGTCAAAAAAGCTGGTTTCAACAAACGCATCACCCCCCACACCCTGCGCCACTCCTTCGCCACCCACCTGCTCGAACGCGGCTACGATATCCGCACCGTCCAGGAGCTGCTCGGCCACAAAGACGTGCGCACCACCATGATCTACACCCACGTCCTCCAGCGCGGCGGACTGGCCGTCCGCAGCCCGTTGGACGACTAACTCTCCCGCAGCGCCCCCAGTAGCCAGCGACTCGCCAGGATCATAAGCAGACCCAGCAGCAGCGCGCCCCCAAACCGCAGACCAACCCGCAAATTCAGCGCCAGGCCACTCAGGACTCCCCCGAGGAGCAATCCCCCTCCCAAACGGTAGACGTGCTTCCGCAGCAGGTCCAGTTCCCCCTCCACCCGCAGCGATTCGCCCACCCGGGCACACCAGCGCCCCAAATCCCATCCTGCTAGAACCAGTAAAACCGCCGCGACCAACCCCGGCGTTCTCGTACCTACCAAGATCCCGGAGGCCGCCAGAACAACCACGCCGACAAAGGTAACATCGTCCGACCAGCGCCAGCCGCGCCAGGCGCCCATCCCCCACAGCGCCCCCATGCCCAACGCCGCGGCCGCGAGCGTTCGCGCCTCCGTGTCCGCTAGCGTTCCCGCCAGCAGCGCCACCGCCAGCCCGACACACAAACGGGAAGCCACCCTCGCCGCCTTCATCGCTGCACCTCGCTGGCGCGCAACGCCACATCCAGCGGCTGACTCACATCCCAATCCGCCACCTGCACCCCGGCCTGCCGCAACTTATTCAGCAGCAAGCGACGCTCTACCCGCGCCAGCCGCGCCGCCAGTGCCGTGGTCTCCTCCGCCGCGTCCATCCCGGCCAGTTCAAACGCCACCGCATCCAGGCAAAGCGCCAGAACCGCGTACCCCCGTGCCCGCAGGTGCACCAGTACGTTGTAATCATACTCCTGTAACGGGCTGATGACCACCAGCTGCGCGTTCGGCGGCAACAACTGCTGCGGCAGGCGTTCCAGCTTCTCAAAAACCATGCTCTCCCCCGGCTTTGCCCGCGCCAGGCTCTGCAAAATACGCTCCCGCTGCACCTTGCCATACCCTGGAAACGTCCAGTCGAATTGCGTGCCATACATCAGCAACCCCACCCGGTTGCCATCGTTCAAAAACCGATCCGCCAGCGAGGCTGCAGCCCCCACCGCGTGCTCAAAGAGCGATTCCCCGCCCGGCCTGCGCACCTCGCTGCGCAGGCGCGTATCCAAGATGATGCCCACATCCGCCACGCGCTCCTGCTCAAACTGATTAACCACCAACCCCTCCCGCAGACGTGCGCTCACCCGCCAGTTGATCCACCGCAGCGGGTCGCCCGGCTGATAGCCACGCAGGCCGTAAAACGAAACCCCTTGCCCGCCCCGCCGCGCGGGGATGAAACCGGCATACACGCGCGTCCTTCGCGGACGGATCGCCACCCGCACCATACGATGCACCCGTGGCAGCACGAACAGATTCCCCCTCGCCGTCAGGTGTGCAGCCCGCTGCGCAACTCCCAGCCGTTCCCCGGCGCGCACATGCACCGCAGAAAAGCGATAAAACCCGCGCCCACCCTCCACGGTATAGCGCAGCTCTACCGCCTCGCCGCGGTCCAGAGTCGTCAGCACGCTCCACTCTCCCACAATACATCGCAGCCCCGCGGGGACCTCATCGCGGATGCTGACCTCCTTCAACCGCTCCCCCATATTGACTACACGCAAAACAACAGCAACAGGATCGCCTGGGCGCGCCCGCTCAACGCTCAGGCTGCGCTCCACGTGCAGGCGCAACGACGGCGGCGCGAACAACGTTCCCGCCCCCAGGTACACCGCCAGCGGAATCGCCAACGCCAGCAAAGCACCGTTGCGCGTCGCCAGCGCAACCACAACGAGCAGGTACATCAGCCCGCCCAGTAGAACCGCCCGGTGGGTAGCCAAACTTCTCACGCCCCCTCGATC
>CAZZFZ010000230.1:0-3008 GCA_964653835.1 uncultured Anaerolineales bacterium | reverse complement strand
GCGAGACGATGAAATTGAGCGTATCGCCGTTGATGCCGCCACAGCTTATGAAAACGCACGCGGATGGACAGTAAAGAGCGTGGAATCCGAAAACCGTGGTTTTGATCTCATTTCCCATCTGCCGCATCCCGATGACCCGGCGCAGGCCATGGCCGTTCGCTTTATCGAGGTGAAAGGCCGCGCAGGCATTGGTGAGGTCGCACTCAGTTCCAACGAATACAAAACCGCGCAGCGTCTGAAGGATGACTACTGGCTGTATGTCGTGTTCAATTGCGCAACAAATCCGGAAGTTCATCTGGTGCAAAACCCGGCCAAGCTGGGCTGGAAGCCGATTGTCAAAGTAGAGCATTACCATGTGAGCCCCAAGAGCATTTTGGGTGCGGAAACCAAGGACTAAATAGAAGTGACCCAAACGCAACCATATCCCAAACGCCTCATTGAGGTCGATCTGCCGATCAAGCGGATCTCGGCCCATGCCCGGCGAGAGAAATCCATCCGGCACGGCCATATCTCCACGCTGCACATCTGGTGGGCGCGCCGCCCACTAGCTGCTTGCCGGGCTGTGCTGTGTGCATCCCTCTGGCCCGACCCTGCTGATTCCCTGTGCCCGGAAGCGTTCAAGACCAGGGCCAGGGAATTGATGCTCGATTGGGCGCAGAATCATCAGGGATTGCTCAGTGGAGAGAGCTTCTCCCACTTTGTGGCTATTCAAAAGAATCCTGCGCTGCTGGATGACGACGAAGAGCTGCGGCATGCGATGCTCGACTTCATCGCCGATTTCGCTAACTGGGACAACTCCACCAATGAAACCTATCTGCAAACAACAAGGGATCTGACGCAAACTGCCCACGAATCCCTGGGCGGCATGCCCGGAACGCGACCGCTGGTGGTGGATCCATTCGCAGGTGGCGGCGCGATTCCATTGGAGGCGCTGCGCGGGGGGGCGGACGCCTTCGCCTCCGATCTCAACCCGGTAGCCGTGTTGCTGAACAAGGTAGTGCTCGAATACATCCCGAAACATGGCGAGAAACTGGCTGAGGAAGTGCGCAAGTGGGGGCAGTGGATCAAGGAGCAGGCGGAAAAGGAATTAGCTGAGTTTTATCCCAAAGACTCGGATGGTGCGACCCCGATTGCGTATCTCTGGGCGCGCACGATCCAGTGCGAAGGGCCGGGCTGCGGTGTGGAAGTGCCGCTGATGCGTTCCATGTGGCTGGCCAAGAAAAAGAGTCGATCATTCGCCATGCACATGATTCCGAACCCGGCGGAGAAACGGGTGGATTTTGAGATTGTCGCAAACCCTGCGGCATCCCAGGTGCAGGACGGCACGGTGCGGCGTGGCTCGGCCACCTGCCCATGTTGCGGCTACACGACGCCGGTGGCATCGGTACGAACGCAGCTCAAGGCCCGCGAGGGTGGCGCAGCCGATGCGCGACTTTTCGCCGTGGTGACGACAAAGCCCGGTGTGCAGGGAAGGTTTTACCGCTTGCCGGCGGAGCGCGACTTGGATGCCGCCCGCAAAGCGGCCGAAGAACTGGATTTCCGCACCCAACTCCATACGGGTGATCTGAGCCTAGTACCGGATGAGCCTTTGCCGGTTATGAGTGGGGTATTCAATGCTCCGATTTATGGTCACAACACGTGGGGAAGCCTCTTTTCTCCACGACAGGCACTGGCGTTGACCACCCTGGTGCGATTGGTTCGCAAGGCGGGGGAGCGGTTGCGCGCTGAGGCCGACCTCGGCTTGGCCGAGGCTGTACAAACGCTTTTAGCTTTAGCGTTGGATAAACAGGCTGATTTAGGGAATGCGCTCTGTGCATGGGAGCCAATTGCTCAATGTCCTAGGCACCTATTTGGGCGGCAAGCGATAGGAATGGTTTGGGATTTTGCGGAGGGTGTGCCGATAGAAAGTTCAAGTGGCGGGTGGGTTGTTCAAATCGACCGCGCAGGAAAAATATTAGATGATATCGGTAACGATTGGAACTATGGTCACATTGAGCAAGCCTCCGCTACCCATCACCCTTTGCCCGACGATACTGCCCAGGGCTTCTTCACCGATCCACCATATTACAACGCGGTCCCTTACGCCGATTTGTCCGACTTCTTTTATGTCTGGCTGAAACGCACGCTTGGAAAAGTGCATTCAGGACTGTTTGGCGAATCTTTGGCCCCAAAAGATGAAGAATGCTGTGAGATGGCCGGGTGGGATTCTGTTCGATATCCGCATAAGGATGGTCAATGGTTTGAGCAGAAAATGGCGCAGGCCATGACTGAAGGCCGCCGGGTACTGGCCCCAGATGGTATCGGCATCGTCGTCTTCGCCCACAAGTCCACCAGCGGTTGGGAATCCCAGCTCCAGGCGATGATCGACGCAGGATGGGTGGTCACCGGTTCCTGGCCGATTGATACGGAAATGGGCTCGCGCCTGCGGGCGATGAACTCGGCGGCGCTCGCCTCTTCCGTGCATCTCGTTTGCCGCCCTCGGGAGAACCCGGATGGCACGGTGCGCATGGATGATATCGGCGACTGGCGCGATGTGCTTGCCGAACTGCCCCGGCGCATCCATGCCTGGATGCCGAGATTGGCGAGAGAGGGCGTGGTCGGGGCGGACGCCATCTTCGCCTCCCTGGGGCCGGCGCTGGAGGTCTTCTCCCGCTATTCGCGCGTGGAAAAGGCCAGCGGCGAAGTGGTGACGCTCAAGGAATATCTGGAGCATGTGTGGGCAGCGGTGTCGCGAGAAGCGCTGAACATGGTATTTGAAGGCGTGGATGCCAGTGGATTCGAGGAGGACGCCCGGCTCACTGCCATGTGGTTGTGGACGCTGGGGGCGAATGCGAACGGCAACGGCACGGATGAAGAAGAGATTGTGGCATCCACCGGCTATGAGTTGGAGTATGACGCTGCACGTAAGATCGCTCAGGGCCTGGGCGCACATATTGAAAACATGCCCTATCTTGTTGAAATCAAGGGCGACAAGGCCCGGCTGCTGCCGGTGGCTGAGCGAACCCACT
>CAZZFZ010000229.1:0-3036 GCA_964653835.1 uncultured Anaerolineales bacterium | reverse complement strand
CTGCTGAACGGGCTGCTTTGCCGTTAGCTACCTAACAACTTTTTAGTGCTCCCGCTATAATAAACCAGTAAACCATCCGGCAGAAGATGCACACCGGCAGGGATTGCAATGCAAGAGGAGAACAAGGAATGACCCTCGGCCCAATCCAAAACAACGGTCATGTCATCATCATCGGTGGCGGGCCAGGCGGCACAGGCTGCGGCCTGGCGCTACAAGCGTTAGCCGCCCGGATGGGACGGGAGATCCGCGTCACGGTGCTGGAGGGCAAACGCTTCAGCGGGGAGCAACACTACAACCAGTGCGCTGGGGTTCTCTCGCCACCGCTGCCCCAATTGCTGGAAAACGACCTCGGCGTGCCCTTCCCCGCGCACCTCAGCCGCGGACAGATACGGGATTACGTGCTGCACGCGGCCGGGCGCACCCTCACCCTGAAAGGCCACGGCGCTCCCTCGGTCGCCGTCCGCCGGGTGCAGTTCGACGCCTACATGCTGGAGCAGGCGCGTCAGCGCGACATCCGCGTGTTGCAGGCTCGCGCTGTAGATATCGAGTTCCACGTCGGGAAGGTGCATGTCTACACCGAAAAGGAGTCGCTGGTCGCCGACGTGGTGGTCGGCGCCTTCGGGCTGGACGAAGGCAGCGCCACCCTGTTCCGCCGTCAGACCGATTACCGCCCCCCGCGGGCTTTGAGTTCCATCGTCACCAAATACCACCCCGGCGAGGCAGGCATGCGCGCCATCGGGGAACGCATTCACGCCTTTTTGCCCGGTGAGCCGCGCATCGAGTTCGCCGCCGCGACACCTAAAGGCAACCACCTCACCATCAACATCGCCGGGCATTCGGTTGACGCCCCGCTGATGGACGCCTTTCTCCAACGTCCGGACGTGCTCGCTGTGCTGCCCAACCTGGAGACTGCCCGCACCCACAACCCGCGGGATTTACAATACTTCAAAGGGCGCTTTCCTTACACAGCCGCCCGCCACTACTACGGCGACCGCTACGTGATGGTGGGCGACGCGGCCGGGCTGGTGCGCACCTTCAAAGGTAAAGGGGTAACTTCCGCGGTGCTGACGGGGATCCGCGCTGCCGAAACCATCCTGGAAAACGGTATCTCGCGCGCCGCCTTTCATGCGCACTACCGCCAGAAGAACCTGGACATCCTGCGCGATATGCCCTACGGCCACCTGATGCGCCTGCTGACCATCAACATGGCACGTCTAGGCCTGCTCACCCCGGTGGTCCGCGCAGCCGCAAACAACGCCGATTTGCAGCGAGCCTTGTTCGACGCGGTCTCCGCCCATGCGCCCTACACCGAGGTGCTGCAACGCGTGTTCCGCCCCGCGGTGACCGCCGCCATCCTCCGCCAGTTCTTCTCCCCCACATAACGGCAGCAGAATCCCTTTTCGATCACAGTTTTCGCGCTCTCCGGCCTCTCATCAGCGGCGGAATGCGGTAGTATTAATAACACACGCGCAGAGAAAGGAGGCCACGCCATGCTCAGGACCAAACCGCTCGCCGACGCGCTGACGGCGATGCGCTTCTCGCTCGGCATTATGCTCGCCTGGCTGGGGACCCGCGCCGAGGAAGCGACCCTGCCGCTGGCAGTCACACTCCTGCTGGCTGCCTGGATCTCCGACGCGCTCGACGGCCCTCTGGCGCGGCGCGATGTGCAACACGCAGCCACCTGGATCGGAGATCACGATCTGACCGCGGACGTGATGGTCGCCATCGGGGTGTGGCTCTACCTGGGGCTGACCAGTTTCATCAAACTGGAGTTGATGCTGGGTTACGCCCTGCTAGCCGCCCTGGCCTGGTGGTGGACGGGTTCCCTCCACGTCGGCTGGGGGATTCAGGCCATCCCCTACGCGGCCATGATCTGGACGGCGTTGCGCGCCGCCCCTTCCTACGGCTGGCTGCTGGTGCTCTACCTGGCGCTGCTCATCACCGTCACCTGGCCTCGCCCGCTCGATAAAGCCACCGAATTCATCCAGGGCATCCTCGCCACCATCAAACCCTGACAGGAGACACACAGGACTCACCAAGGAGACTCGGAGAACACTGAGTTTATACAACATCTACAGGAGACCTTATGAACCGCGAACAAGCCCTCACCATCGTCCGCGAATATGTCAAGAATGAGAACCTCGTCCGTCACATGCTGGCGGTGGAGGCTGCTATGAAGTTTTACGCCGAGAAATTCGGCGAGGACGTGGAGAAATGGCGCGTCACCGCCCTCTTGCACGACTTTGACTGGGAGATCCACCCCACCCTGGAGGAACACCCCCAGGCGGGCATCCCTATCCTGCGGGAGCGCGGCGTCCCCGAGGAGATTCTGCGCGCCATCCTCAGCCACGCCGACCACACCGGGGTGCCGCGTCAAACCCGGATGGAAAAAGCGCTCTACGCCTGCGACGAGATCACCGGCCTGATCATCGCCGCCGCGCTGGTGCGCCCCTCGCGCTCGCTGGATGACCTGAAGGTCAAATCGATTAAGAAAAAATGGAAGGATAAATCCTTCGCCGCGGGGGTCAACCGCGAGGAAGTCGCCCGCGCCGCGGAGGATTTCGGCGTTGAGCTGTGGGAGCACGTCGCCAACGTGATCGAAGCCATGCGCCCCATCGGGGAAGAGCTGGGACTGAAACGCCTGGAAGCTGCCGCATGAACGCTCGCATCGTCTTCATGGGTTCGCCGGAGTTCGCCCTGCTCACGCTGCGCGCCCTGGCGGAGCGCTACCTGGTCGTCGGCGTGGTGACGCAGCCGGATCGCCCGGCGGGGCGCGGCCGCGCCCTGAAAGCCCCGCCCGTCAAAACACTGGCTCAGGAACTCGGCATCCCCGTCATCCAGCCGCGGCGGCTGAAAGAACCCGAGGCGATGGCGCAACTGCGCGCCTGGGAGCCAGACCTGATCGTGGTGGCCGCCTTCGGGCAGATCCTCAAACCCGAAGTGCTCGAACTGCCGCTGCGCGGCTGCATCCACGTGCACGCCTCACTGCTGCCGCGCTGGCGCGGAGCCGCGCCGGTCCACGCCGCCCTCCTCCAC
>CAZZFZ010000228.1:0-3081 GCA_964653835.1 uncultured Anaerolineales bacterium | reverse complement strand
GGCTTGTGGTCGGCCTGATGATGGGCGGCATGCCGATGTTGCACACCGGGATCAAGTCCGGCGCTGTGGAAGCCCCCGGAGTCTTTATGACCAACTCCGGCGGCGCGATGGGCTTTATGGGCGGGCTGATCGGCCACATCATCTTTGGCGCGGTAGTCGCCCTGGTGTACGCGGCCATCTAGCCAGGATCAACCCCCCACAAACATTGCGGAGCCCCGCCTACGGCGGGTCTCCGTTTTTTCTCACGGAAGTGCAGCCTATTCAACGTGAATTCGAGATAAGCGATCCACAAGTCACGCACCCTTCGATACGCTTCGCTACTCAGCCTAACGGCGCTACTCAGGATGCGTTTTTTTTATGAACAGAAAAGCGTCCTGAGTAGCACGGAGCGCTGGCGAAGTGCGTATCGAAGGGCGTTGATCGCATTCATGGCGTTTTGTTCCTCATCCGAACTCAGGTTACTCACACATCCGCCCCAACCTGTAGAGTCGTGTCGTGGCGGAAGCCCCATCAAAAGTCCATTGCGCCTGCAAATCGGCGTGCTGACGCAGCCATGCCACCTCGAGGTCCAGCGCCGCGCCCGGAGAATCTTCGGGAAGCACGAGCCACACCCGCGCGCACGAAGCAGCAAGCGAACGCAGGATGGAAAGCGTGGCCTTATCGAGGGCGATTTCCGGGTCGCCGCTGGCGTGGAAGGCGGCGATCCGCCCCGGTGTGGGGAAGGTGAACGGCAACGAGGCCCAGTGAACCCCCGGCCCGGCCCAGTTCATCCAATACAGCCACGCCGCTGTGCCATACGATTTCAATAGCACGTGGTCATCGGGCGCGAGGTCCTGGCGGATCGTCTCGTAAGCGGCGGACAGGTCATCGCGCCCGGCGTGGTAGGCAGGATCAACGGCGTACAGCTTGAGCATGCCGAGGGTCAGGCCAAGTACAAGCAGCGCGGCCATCACAGGCAGGCCGCCCCAGGAAGCAACCCGCCTGTATCCCCAAACCAGCCAGACGATCAGCAAAGCGCAGCCCATCACCACCGTCGCGGCGCGCAGGCCAACCCGCACGGCGGCCAGATCAAGCGCGCCACCGGAGAGCAACCAGCGACCATGCCAGAGCAGGGGCGAAAACGCGGCCCGCCACACCCCCAGCGTGCCCAAAGCCTCAGCGCCCAGGGAGGCCATCTCCCGATAGTATTCCCGGATGGGCGGCAACACGCTGAGGAGCTGCACCAGCCCGGAGGGCAGCCCCAGCGCCCAGAGACCCCAGCAACCGCGCCGCGCCCGAAGCCAGGAATCCACCACCGGGGCGGTGGCCATCATCAAGGGGGGCAGCGCGGGGAGCATGAAACGCAGCCCCCAGTTGATCTCTCCCCACCAGACATCGTCATAAAACAACGCCTGGGCGACGACCAGCAGCAAAGCATAGCTCCAGGCGGCCCAGGCCGCGCCGTCCCTGCGCGCCAGCCCCAGCAAAGAAAGCAGCAACACCGGCGAATAGAGAAAAACGCTCTTCCCCGGACTGAAGAACGGCCCGGCCACGGCTTCAACAAAATGTGGATGGGGAGAAGCGAAAAAACGCGCCAGCAGCACCTGATAGTAAGCAAGCGAAAAGCGGGCCAGCGCCCCATCAGGCGGCACAAACCGCAGCCAGAGGAAGGCCGCCAGCAACACGCCCCCTCCCCACCCCAAAACGCGCGCCCAGCGAACACGGTCAGCCTGGATGTGTTTCAAACGGCTGAGGGCGATATACACCAACAGCACCGGCAACGCGATGCTGACGGTGTTCTTGGTGAACATGCCAGCCAGCGCAGCCCCAAAAAAGACCAACCACCAACGCCAGGGCGCGCCCGGTCGCCCGGCGAGAACCAATCCGCTCGCCCAGGTTATTGTCAGGAACAACATGGCGAGGGGATCACGAAACAGCGTCTTCGCATACGGCCAGGCAGCGGTGCCCAGCCCAAAGAGCAGCCCCACCAGCAAGGCGGTGGAGCGGGCATACCCCAGCGAACGCAGCGTCCACAGGACGACGACAGCAGTCAGCGCCGTGGCCCAGAGGTTGAGCAGAAACAACGCCTGAACGCGCCCGACGCCCAACATCACAGCAAGCCGCGCCAGCGACGCGCCGCCCAGCGCCTGCCCCGGCTCGATGTTGACCCCCTGCGCGGCGTACACCGCCGGACGATTCGCCAGGTCGTACACCCGTCCGTTGCCAAAAACGCGCAAGTCGTTAAGATTGCCGTCGAAAGCCAGGCTCAAGGCGCGCGAGGCCAGGATGTGCTCGTCATCGGTGATGAACGTCCCCGAATATGTCAGCGCGTACACCGCGACGAGCAGCGCCCACAGCCAGAGGGCGAGGGCCCAGTCCGGGCGTTGTTTTTTACCGAGTGCAGAAGTCATTTTCTCGCCCGCAGCCAGAAGGATTTACGCAGAGAAAGCAGGATGCCCCGCAGCCACATCCAGATGTACAGGGGAGCGTGGCGCAGCGCCCACAGGAACAGCATCCGCTCCGGGAGCAGGATCAACCCCACGACGAAGTAGAACAGCCCCAACGCCAGGAAAAACCAGAAAGCGAAGGCCAGCCAGGGGATCTCCCTGAACACCAGTGCCGCCAGCAAGCTGAACGTCAGCAGCAACCACTTCGGTTTGAGGAACAACGAACCTAACAGCGACCAGCCGGGCGGCCCCATTGCCAGAATTTGAAGCACCTGACGGCGATACACCCACAGGGCCTGCCACTGCCCGCGAAACCAGCGGGCGCGCTGACGCATGGCCGCAGCAGCCGTCCCGGGCTTGGGATCGAACACGATGGCGCTCTCGATGCGACGGATGGGGATCCGCCGGGCGGTCAGCAACAGGCTCAGCGCGGTATCCTCCACCTTCGTCGCCACCTGCCCTGCCACTTCCATTAGCGTGGGGGTGGCGAACACCATCCCCGTGCCGCGAAGGCGCACCGGCCACCCCAATCGGGCGCGCAGCCGGTCGGAGAGGCGCTGGTCGAGCAGTTCCGATAAAGCCGCCAGCGCGCCGATGGCGGCATCCTGCGCGTACAGGGGAGATATAAAGCACTGGAACACCGCCTCCCCTGCAG
>CAZZFZ010000227.1:0-3088 GCA_964653835.1 uncultured Anaerolineales bacterium | reverse complement strand
AACGCCATTTGCGTGCCAAACAACGCAATCACAAGCGCAGACGCCTGACGCAACCATTGTCGGCTCCCTCCGGTGAGGCGACCGCGGCGCGTCAGCCAATCCACCCCCAGCAGGGCAGGCCAGGTCCCCAGGCCAAAAGCCAGCATGGTCAAAGCGCCCGAGAGCGGCGAGCCGGAAGCCGCCGCCGGGAGTAAGGCGGTCAACACCAGACCGCAGGGCAGCAGCCCCCACAACGTCCCTGCCACGAAGGAAAAGCCGATGGTTTGCCGATGTGCTCTGAGATCTTTCATAGCCTGGCCCCAACGCGAGGTCGCTCTGGTGAGCAGGCGCTCCAGCGAGGGAGCCAGTCCTATCAGCGAGAGGGCGAAATAACCAGCCAGCAGCGCGGCGAGGAAAGACAGTACCCCCTGAACCCGACGCAAGTCCGGCAGAGCCAGCGCCATAGCGTCCCCCACCAGGCCGACAGAAAACCCCAGCAGAGTGTAGGTGGTTATCCGCCCCAGGTGAGCGGGCAACATGCGCCAATTCGAAGTGCGAGCCGCAGGCTCACCACGGGGTTGAATCAATAATAAAACGCCACCGCACATCCCTACGCAGTGGCTCAAACTGCCGACGATCCCCAATAAAAATGCCACCAGCAAATTTGACTGAATTCCCATATCGACTTGATATCTTACGTCTAATCTATTTTTTCAGGATCAGGATGAGACAACCCTGTCGGAATTCGATGCTGAGCATGCTAAGAACGCGGAGATCCTCTTTTCTTCTCCGCGGCATCTTCACACTCAAAAACAGCCAGGTTGAATTAATGATCCCGAATTCAGGCTACCTCGTAAGTGCCAGGCTCAGGAAAACTGCCAACAAATAATAATTGGAAGCGCGATAGAGCCTGTACGCCCGCGTCGGAGTCGGGTCGCGCCACAGCAACACGCACAGCCACAAAAAACCCAACCCTGTGAGTCCAACAACGCCGGTCGCCCATCCCCATCCTGTCACAGACAGCAAAGCAGCCAGCACGGCCATCAAAGCATGCGCCAGGATGTGCGCAGCAGCAGATCGGAATCCGACGATATTCGGCAACATCGGGAAACCAACCCACTGATAACTCCGGTGATGGGTGATGGCGAAAGCCCAAAAGTGCGCTGGAGTCCAAAAGAACACAAAGGAGGCCAAAGCCAGCGGCATCAGCGGCCAATCCCCGCGCACAGTTGCCCAGCCCGCCAGCACGGGGAAGCTCCCCGCCGCACCCCCAATGACCACGGCCCACGGCGTGCGCCGCTTCAGCCACAGGGTGTAGAGCGGAACATAGACGATGCACCCCGCCAGGATGAACATGGTGGTTTCTGGCGGCAGGGTTAACGCCGAAAGCGTCAGCCCTGCGGTGATGAGCAGAAAGCCCCAGATCAACGCGATGCAGGGAAAAGGCAATCGCCCAGAGGGCAGAGGCCGATTGCGAGTGCGAGGCATTTGAGCATCCAGATCCCGCTCCAGGTACTGATTCAAGGCGGCTCCGCCGCCAGCTGTCAAACCGCCAGCCAAAGCCAGCAAGCCCAGGCGCGACAAAGATACCCAGGGGCCGCTACCCGCCCAGGCGGTAGCCAGCGCGGTAAAAACCAAAAGCCCGGTCACGCCCGGCTTGGTCAGGCGGATCAGATCCATGAACGCGGGCAAACCGCGGAGCCCGGCAGCAGGGATATCTTGTGCAGAGGTCTGGGTGCTCATTGGCACTCCTAGGGGAGGGAAACAAAGGTCAGTGGCCCGGCGCTGGGCCACTGACCTTGACGTGAAAATAAGCTAGCGGACCATCCAGGTTTTACCCAGAAGCCACCAGTTGGCCAGGTAGAAGGCTGCGAAGAACATCAGGAAAGCCAGCACGATCGCGAACGTGCCTTTCGGCGAGAAGCGCCCTTCCACCTCGGCTTCGGAGCCAACGGTGGTCGCCGCCTGAACCAGCGTCAGGGATTGAGGGTCGTACTGCTTCTTCGACAGCACCGAACTCAAGACGATGGTAAGGTACATAATCAGGCCCGTGACAGCGATCAGCGCGCCGATCCCCAGCAGCGTCAGGCTCAGGTAGACCGTGCCAGGAAGCGTGCCCACGTTGGAGATATCCCAGTGACGGCGGGAAACGCCCTGAATCCCGGCGGTGATCATCCCAATGGACACCAGGGTAATGCCACCGCCAAACACGAACGGCTGGAGGGAGGCCCATTTCTTCAGTTTCAGTTCCCGGCGGAAGATCAGCGGGATCAGATAGTAGGTAAAGGCCATAAACGCCGTCGTCGTCCCGGCGACCACCGTAGCGTGGAAGTGACCAGGGATACGCAAGGTGTTATGCGCCACCATATTGAGCTGCTCCGTCCCCAGGGTGACGCCGGTCACGCCGCCAATCCACCCAAAGAGCACCATCGAAATAACCAGCGCCGAGAAGCCCGGTTCCTTCCAGGGAGCGTTCCGCAGCCACCCCAGCAAACCGCGGTTGTGGCCTTTCTTGCGCAGGGCAACTTCCACTGCTCCGGGGACGGAGTAGGCGTGGATCATGCTCCCCAGCACAGCCAGATACATCATGTATGAAGTGTTGAAAGCCTTGTAAGCGAAGCTCAAGCCGGGGTCAACCAGCAGGTGGTGCGCCGATCCCAAATTGATGAACAACAGGTACAGGACGAACGCCAGCCGCGAAAGCTTTTCGTTCAGCGGTTTTGCGCCGGTGGTGATCGCCGCCAGCGCGTACCAGATCGCCACCATCGCCGCCAGGTTAATCTGCTGCGCGGGATGGCCGAAGGACCAGAACAGATTCCGGTAAACGCCCGGATCGTAGTTCTGAATCCACCCCAACGCCCAGAAAAGCGCCGGGACAAAAGCGAAAGCGCCCGAAAGCAAGGTGTAGGTGGCGATAATCGCCGCTGTAGCCAAACCGTAAACCACCAGTGGAAGGGAGCCCTCGTAGGTTTTCTCCTTCTTTGCAACCGCGATGGTGGCGAAGAAAATCCCCACGGCGATCAACGCGCCCACGGCGAATAGGATCACACCCAAATAGAACACGGGGTGCGCCTTCAACGGCACATAGGCGGTGAACATCACATCCGCT
>CAZZFZ010000226.1:0-3140 GCA_964653835.1 uncultured Anaerolineales bacterium | reverse complement strand
CGCCGGGGGGAGGCGCTGGGCGGGGGGTGTGTCGGGGCGCCGGTGTCGTGGGGGGCGGAGCCGTTGGGAATCGGGGGGGGCGGGTGCGGGCAGGGGGGGGGGGAGCTTGGGGCGAAGGAGTACCCCCGGGACGCGGTACACTGGGAGCGGCATCAGCCACAGGAGGTAGGATAACGCCCGTTTGAGGCGCGCCCCCTCCAACGGTGTCTTGATACCCCAACAGGCTTCGGGCGGTTCGTCCTTGAGCGCAGCCAGGCGCTTTATCGTGGCATCTTCCAGCCCCAGGTCTTTATGAATGGCCTCCAGCAAGCCAAGCTGCTTCAGCCGTTGCAGCATGGGGATGGCGTTCGGCTCGGTGAGGATGCTGTCCAGCTCGTGGCGGATGCGGTCGCCGGAGACGCGCTTGAGAAGCGGTAGGGCCTCGGTGAGCAGTTGCAGCGTGCGCGGCCGGATGGTGAAGCCGTAGCGTTGCTCGTAGCGCACGGCGCGCAGCATGCGCGTGGGGTCGTCCACAAACGAGAGGGAGTGCAGCACGCGGATGTAGCCCTTCTCCAGGTCGGCCAGGCCGCCCCAGTAATCGTACAGCTCTCCGTAGTGGTTGCCGTCCAGGCGCAGCGCCAGGGTGTTGATGGTGAAATCGCGGCGGTGCAGGTCGAGCTTGATGCTGCCGCGCTCGACGGTGGGTAGGGCGGTAGGGTGGGGGTAGAACTCGGTGCGAGCGGTGATGAAATCCAGCGTCTGTGGCAGGCCGTTGAGGTCTTCATCGCCGATGAGCTGGCGCAGGGCGCGGGTGGCGGCCTGGGCGTTGTGGTTGTGGGGGGAGGGGAGCAACCATTTGGCGGTGCCGAAGCGTTTGTGTGTGGTCACGCGCCCGCCGAAGCGCTCGCCGACGGCCTGAGCGAGGGCGATGCCGTCCCCTTCGATCACCAGGTCGAAATCCAGGCTGGGGCGCTGCAACAACAGGTCGCGCACGAACCCACCGACGATGTAAACGGCGAGGTTCTGCTCTTCGGCCAGTTCAGCGATTGCCTGGAGCAATTTGAGGCGGGCAGGGGGCAGCGCTTCGGAAAGTCGCTGAGCGAGGTTGCGCCCGCCGGGACGCTGCGCCTGCGGGGTGAGGTATTTGAGCAGGTCGGTGCGGGTGACGATGCCGATAATCTCGTGACTCCCGCGGGCGACGACGGGGATCTGCCCCCAGCCGGTTTCGGCCATCACCTGTTGCAGGCGTTCGATGGAGTGATCGGGGTGAACGTGGACATCCCCGGCCTGCATCAGGCTGGCAGCGGTGAGGTTGAGTTTGTGGGCGATGGCGCGGTCCACCGCGCGGCGGGTGAGCAGGCCGACGATGGTTTCCCCATCCACCACGGGGTAGCCCTCGTAGCCATAGCGCTGCATGCGGCGGGCGGCTTCTTCGGCGGAGGTGTCGGGGGAGAGCACCTGCGGGGCGCGCGACATAATCTCGGCCACGGTGAGCGCCGGCTGGACGTGCTGGGGGAGGATGTTCAACAATTCCTGGCGCACTTCTTCAAGCGGCCGGTCTTTGATCAGCGCGGCGGAGGCGCGGGCGTGCCCGCCGCCGCCGAAGTGAGCGGCGATCTGACCGACGTTGATGCAGTCGCTGGTGGAACGGCAGATCAGTTGCACGCCGCCGCGGGTGGCGATCAGCAGAAGAAGGGCGTCCGGGTCGAGCAGATCGCGCAGCTTGTGGGCGATGGAGGAAAGTTCTTCGTGCAGGTCGGTGGCGTCGCCGGTTGCCAGGATAATGACGTGGTCGTGGATGGTGTGGTGTTCGGCGTTTTGCCGCAGCTGGTCATAGATCGCCTGCTGCGCCAGGGAGAGCGGCTGGTTGAGGTAATTGTTCGCCAGCTCCAGGCTGGCGCCTTCTTCCAGCAGGTACGCCGCGGCGCGGATATCGCGCGGGGTGGTGCGGGTATAAGTCAGCGAGCCGGTGTCTTCATAGATACCCAGCAGCAGCAGGCTGGCCTGCACCATGCTGAGACGGATGGCCTGGTGCTGAATGGCTTCGACCAGGATGGTGGCGTTAGCCCCCGTGGCATCGGTAGTGATTTCCCAATCGGCGGGCAGGTCTGGCCGCTGGTCGTGGTGGTCAATCACGCGCACGCGGGTTTTTGGCCCGGCGCCTTTGATGCTGACTAGCGATTGGGTGTCCACCAGGTAGATCAGATCAATGGACTCGCTTGGCAGGTCGCTGGGTTCAACGAACGGCAAGTCGGCGCCGTAGAGGTTAAGGAAGCCGCGCACATTGCGGTTGACGCGCCGCGGCAGTACGGGCAGGGCGTCGGGATCGAGCAGGTGCGCGCCCAGCAGGGAGGCCAGGCCGTCGAAGTCGGTTTGTTCGTGGGTGAGGATAATGCGCATAGATATTTCCAATATTCTTATACAGCAATTGTACTTGATTATCCTGATCGTCGCACTCGGTGACGAGACCTGTGTGCATTCAAGCTCGGTGTCTCTTCTGTGGTAGATGTGGTGTGGCGAAAACCTGTGCTAGAATGAAATCATCCCGTATTCCCTTGTATTTCTTGATGTTCATCGCAGCTTGCTTGGTAGCTCATGGCTGGGGGAGGGGCTCTGGGCAAAGGTGAAACGCTTAGGAATTGGAGGCTGCGATGAAACAGGTGTTTCGGTTCAGCGTGATCGTGGTGGGGGTGCTGGCCTTTCTGGGCGTGCACGCGCCTGTTGCCGCGCAGGAATTCCCTGAAGAGCCGGAAGAGACCATTCAGTTGGTGCTGGTGCTGGACGTTTCGGACAGCATGAAGCATCCGATCCTCTCCGAGGATCTTCCAGCGGAATTGCTCTCGCTCTCAGATCAGCTCGATGCTATTGAGAACGATCCCACATTGCAGCAGTTGAATCAGGCGATCGAAGCGGCGATGGCCGATCCGGCTTATCTCGCCGCGCAGGCTGACTGGCAGACGGCAGCCGCCGATCTGGACGCCTGGCTGGCGGCGAACGAGTACGGTGAAAGCCTGGATGTGATCCGGGCGGCGATTGGTGATCTGCTGGCGAATCTGGGATGTAGCCCCGATTCGCAATTCACGCTCCAGCTCGCGGTTGCCGGGACGATTGACGAGCTGGATTACTGGATTGATCGGGCTTGTGTGGCGGCGGAGATTAAT
>CAZZFZ010000225.1:0-3167 GCA_964653835.1 uncultured Anaerolineales bacterium | reverse complement strand
GACGCGCGTCCTCTAGCGCCAGGCGGATGGCGAAGGGGGAAATCATCCCCAGCAGGGTGACCGGCACCACAAACAACACCAGCACCGCGGTGAACGAACCGGCCAGCACGCCGATCGCCAGTTGATCGAAGGCGTCTGCCGCGGCGCGCAGCACCGGCCGCGCCAGGAAGGGGACCACCCCCGAGGTCAGCGCGCCCCAGGCCAGCAGGCGATAGAAGACCATTTCCTCGGGATGCCGGTCGGCCAGCCGCCCGCCCATGGAATACCCCAGGGTGAGATATACCAGCATCAGGCCGATGATGCTCGCCCAAACCAGGTTGCTGGTGCCAAACACATAGCCCAGCAAGCGCGAGGCGGAGAGTTCAATCGCCAGCGTGGTCATCCCAGAGGCGAAAACGGTGAAGTAGAGGTATCGCTGCCCGGTCATGTATCTTCTCCTTGAAACAACGAGGCCGATTATAACCCACACCGCGTCGAGCCATTGCCCAATTGCCCCAAGAGTCCTATAATCCCCCCGTGTTTTGCAACATCCAGAGGCGCATGCTCCAGGCCGCCTCTCACACCCTATGCAGGAGATGCACTGGCCATGAATCGAAAGACACGCAATCTCATTTTCATCATCCCCCTTACCATCCTGGCGCTGGCGATTGCCATCCCCACCCAACCCATCAACCTGGGCGAGCGCACCATCACCACCCACCTGGGGCTGGATCTGGTGGGCGGCGTGCAGGTGCTACTGGAAGCCGATTTACCAGAGGGCGCCGACGTCAGCTCCGAGGCCATGGAGACGGCGCGCACGATCATCGAAAGCCGTGCCAACGGTCTGCTGGGCGTCGGCGAGGCGGTCGTCCAGCGCGTCGGCGATCGGCGTATCGCCGTGGAACTCCCCGGCGAGACCGACCCCGCCGCAGCCATCGCCGTGCTCGGCGAGACCGGCCAGCTTGAATTTGTGGATATGGGGAAAATCTCATCCACCGAGGCGCTGGCCTTCCGGGGGCAAAAGCTGGTCACCGACCACCCCGCCGTTCCCGAAGATCTGCCCCCCGACACGCCGGTCTACCACACCGTGATGACCGGTAGCTCGCTCAAGAACGTGGTTGTGCAGCAGGATCAACTCAACCAGTTCCAGGTGGCCTTCGAACTGGACGAGGAGGGCGCGAAGATCTTCCGCGAGTACACCACCAACAACGTGGGTAGTTACCTGGCCATCGTGCTGGATAAAGAAGTGCTCTCCGTGCCGGTCGTCCAATCGCCGATCACCGGCGGTCGCGGCACCATCAGCGGCAACTTCACCGCCGAAACCGCGAACGACCTCGCCATCCAGTTGCGCTACGGCGCGCTGCCCGTTTCGCTGAAGGTGATCGAGAGCCGCACGGTCGGCCCCTCCCTGGGCGAGGACTCGCTGCGCCAGAGCCTGATCGCCGGCATAATCGGCTTCGGCCTGGTGGTGCTCTTTATGGCTCTCTACTACCGCCTGCCCGGTCTGCTGGCCGACGCCGCCCTGATTACCTACGCGGCCATCACCTTTGCCCTCTTCAAGCTGATCCCGGTCACGCTCACCCTACCGGGCATCGCCGGCTTTGTGTTGAGCATCGGCGTCGCGGTGGACGCCAACATCCTGATCTTTGAGCGCATGCGCGAGGAACTGCGCGCCGGCCGTCGCCTGATCCACGCCATTGACATCGGCTGGGACCGCGCCTGGCCTTCCATTCGCGATTCCAACGCCGCCACGCTGATTACTTCGGCCATCCTCTTCTGGTTTGGCAATACCTACGGCGCCAGCGTGGTCAAAGGCTTTGCCGTCACCCTGGCTTTGGGCGTGGGCGTCAGCCTGTTCACCGCCATCGTGGTGACGCGCTCTTTCCTGCACCTGGTTCTGGATAAAATCCGTCTGGCAGATCACCGCCGCTGGTTCGGAGTTTAATTCGCGGAGGGTTTTTCAATGAATATCGTTGGTAAACGTTACATTTACTTCTTGATCTCGTTCATCCTCATCGTCCCCGGCCTGATTGGGTTGGCGGTCTGGGGCCTGCCGCTGGCCGTGGATTTCTCCGGCGGCAGCATCGGCGAGCTGCACTTCGCTGCCGATTCCGCCCCCGACCTGCAAGACGTGCGCGATGTCTACACTCGCTTCGGCTACCCCGATGCCGAGCCGCGCCACTCCGGGAGCAGCGATCTGATCGTGCGCACCAAACATATGGACGACGCCACCCACGCGGAAATCATCCAGGCACTTCAGGAACTCTCCGGCAGCGAGGTCACTGTGCTGCGCTTTGAAAGCGTCGGCCCCACCATCGGGCAGGAGGTCACCCAGCGGGCAATCTACACCATCGCCCTCGCCTCGGTCGTCATCATGATCTACATCTGGTATGCCTTCCGCGGGGTCAAAAACGCCCACCGCTACGGGGTCAGCGCCATCCTGGCGATGCTGCACGATGTCGCTGTCGTCCTCGGCATGCAGGCGATCATCAGCCACTTTTTCGGCTGGGAGGTGGATACGCTCTTCCTCACCGCCCTGTTGACGGTGATCTCGTTCTCGGTGCATGACAGCATCGTGGTCTTCGACCGCATCCGCGAGAACTTCCGCCTCACCCGGCGCAAGCCGTACGAGGAAGTGGTCAACACGTCCATCGTGCAGACCCTCTCCCGCTCAATCAATACACAGCTCACCGTCTTCCTCACCCTGCTGGCGCTGCTGCTCTTCGGCGGAAGCACCACGCGCCACTTTATCTTGATTATGATGATCGGGTTGCTCAGCGGGACGTACTCCTCGATCTTCAACGCCGCGCCCATCCTGGTCGTCTGGGAAAACCAGGAATGGAAAACCTGGTTCCGCAAGAAAACCCCCGCCCGATCCTGATCTACTCAGGCGAAAGCATCCAACAAGAAGACGGCCGCTCAACGAGTGGCCGTCTTTTTCTCTCTCCGGCCCCACAAGAGCCATTCCTTCAAGTTGCATCAGAATACGGTAGAATAGTCTTGCCCCTTTCTTCGCCTTTGACATCAGGAGGATGAAATGAACCGCTCGCTCCGTCTCTGCAGCATGAGCATTTTGCTCATTGGGTTCCTGACCGCCTGCAACCGGCCCGACCAGCGAAGCGTCGCCCCCACGCTGGATCAACAAGCCATCGAGCTGGCCGTGCAGCAAACCGTGGCTGCCGCTGCAG
>CAZZFZ010000224.1:0-3239 GCA_964653835.1 uncultured Anaerolineales bacterium | reverse complement strand
CGATCAGCGCCCTTCGATACGCACTTCGCCAGCGCTCCGTGCTACTCAGGACGCTTATCTTTTTACTGTAAAAACGCATCCTGAGTAGCGCCGTGAGACGCGTATCGAAGGGTGCCTGACTCTTGGATCGTTTATCCCAAATTTACGTTACGGAGCATCTCCGTTCTCCCACAATCCAGCCCCCAATTATCGGATATATGACAGGTCGCAGGGTTCTTGATGCTGAATATAACTACCGGTTATTCCATTATTCCATTAGACTTACCCAGAATTGAACCCGGTAAGCCATCAATCCGCTCAACGGGGCGGATTGCGTTGCATTTAACGGAGAGACACTATGACGAAGATCATCAAAACGATTGACGCCAATGAGGCTGTGGCAACGATTGCCCACAAGACCAATGAGGTAATCGCCATTTACCCAATTACCCCATCTTCCCCGATGGGCGAACACGCGGACGCATGGAGCGCTCAGGGCAAAGCCAACATCTGGGGAACCGTCCCCGCAGTCATCGAAATGCAGGCTGAGGGCGGCGCGGCGGGAGCGGTGCACGGCGCCTTGCAAACCGGCGCGCTGACCACCACCTTCACCGCCTCCCAGGGCCTGTTGCTGATGATCCCCAACATGTACAAGATCGCCGGAGAGCTGACCTCGACGGTTTTCCACATCTCCTCGCGCTCGATCGCCGCACAGGCGCTTTCCATCTTCGGCGATCACTCCGACGTGATGGCCGCCCGCTCCACCGGCTGGGCGATGCTGGCCTCCGGCTCGGTGCAGGAGGCGAACGATTTCGCCCTGATCGCCCAAGCCGCCACGCTGGAAGCGCGCGTCCCCTTCATGCACTTCTTCGAGGGCTTCCGCGTCTCCCATGAGATCAACAAAATCGAAATGATCCCCGACGAGGTCATCCGGGCGATGATTAAGGACGAGTTCGTCCACGCCCATCGGGCGCGCGCCCTCTCCCCGGAACACCCCTTCATCCGCGGGACAGCGCAAAACCCGGATGTCTTCTTCCAGGCGCGCGAGACGGTGAACCCCTATTACGCCGCCTGCCCGGAGATCGTACAAAAATACATGGATCAGTTCGCTGAACTGACCGGGCGCTCCTACCACATCTTCGATTACGAGGGAGCGCCGGATGCCGAGCGGGTGATCGTGGTGATCGGCTCAGGCGGCGTGGCCGCGGCGGAGACGGCCAAGTTCCTCAACGCCCAGGGTGAAAAAGTGGGCGTGCTACGCGTGCGCCTCTACCGCCCCTTCTCGATCAAAGACTTCGTCCAGGCGCTGCCGCCGACCGTCCGGGTGATCGCCGCCCTCGACCGCACCAAGGAACCCGGCTCCGCCGGCGAACCGCTCTATCAGGACGTGATCACCGCCATCAACGAGGCGCTGACCGAGGGCATCGCCCCCTTTGATGCCGCCCCGCGGGTGATCGGTGGATGCTACGGGCTTTCTTCCAAGGAATTCACCCCGGCCATGGTCAAGGGCATCTACGACGAGATGGCGAAGAAGAAACCCAAAAACCACTTCACCGTGGGCATCTACGATGACGTCACCCACAGCAGCATCGATTACGACCCGGCCTTCTCCATCGAGAGCGAGAACACCGTGCGGGCGGTCTTCTTCGGCCTGGGGTCCGACGGCACGGTAGGCGCCAACAAGAACTCGATCAAGATCATCGGCGAGGAAACGGAGAACTACGCTCAGGGATACTTCGTCTACGACTCGAAGAAATCCGGCGCCAAGACGGTCTCCCACCTGCGTTTCGGCCCGGAGCCGATCAACGCCCCCTATCTGATCGACCAGGCGAACTTTGTGGCCTGCCACCAGTTCAACTTCCTTGAGCAAATTGACATGCTCAAATACGCCATGCCGGGGGCAGTCTTTTTGCTCAACAGCATCTATGGCCCGGACGAGGTGTGGGATCACCTGCCGCGCGAGGTGCAGCAGGCGATCATCGAGAAGGAACTGCAATTCTACGTGATCGACGCCTACAAGGTCGCTCAACAAGCCGGGATGGGGCGCCGCATCAACACCGTGATGCAAACCTGCTTCTTCGCCATCAGCGGGGTGCTGCCGCGCGAACGAGCGATTGAGGAGATCAAAAAAGCGATCAAGAAGACCTATAGCAAGCGCGGCGAGGCGGTGGTGCAGCGCAACTACGCCGCTGTGGATCAGGCGCTGGAACATCTGCACAAAGTGCGGGTTCCCCAAAAGATCACCAGCAAGCTGGAAATGCGCCCGCCGGTCTCCCCCAGCGCGCCGAAGTTCGTGCGCGAAGTTGAGGGGCGCATCATCGCCGGTGAGGGCGATCTGCTCCCGGTGAGCGCCTTCCCCGTCGATGGAACTTACCCCGCGGGGACCACGCAATATGAAAAACGCAACATCACCCTGGAGATCCCCGTCTGGGAGCCGGATCTGTGCATCCGCTGCGGCAAGTGCGTGTTCGTCTGCCCACACGCGGTCATCCGCCAGAAAGCCTACGACCCGGCCCTATTGGAGGACGCACCGCCAACCTTCAAACACATTGACGCCAAGCTGAAAGAATTCCCCGGTTACGCCTACACCATTCAGGTCGCCCCGGAGGACTGCACCGGCTGCACACTGTGCGTGGAGGTCTGCCCGGCGAAGGACAAGAGCCAGGCCGGGCGCAAGGCGCTCAACATGGCCCCGCAGCCGCCGCTGCGCGAGAGCGAGGCGGAGAACTGGGATTTCTTCCTCTCTCTCCCCGAACTCGACCGCACCCGCATCAAAACCAACCTGGTCAAGGAATCGCAGTTCCTGCAGCCGCTGTTCGAGTTCTCCGGCGCCTGCGCCGGTTGCGGCGAGACGCCGTATATCAAGCTGGCCAGCCAGCTCTTCGGCGACCGCATGATTATCGCCAACGCCACCGGTTGCTCCAGCATCTACGGCGGCAATCTGCCCACCCACCCCTACACGGTCAACGCCGAGGGGCGCGGCCCGGCGTGGTCGAACTCGCTGTTTGAGGATAACGCCGAATTCGGCCTGGGCATGCGCCTGACCATCGACAAGCAAACCGAGTACGCCCGCGAGCTGCTCAAACAACTCTCCGGCCGCATCGGCGCCGTAGTCGACGAAGCCCTGCTCAACGCCGGTCAATCAGATGAAGCCGGGATCCCAGCCCAGCGCGAGCCGGTTGAAAACCGGAATGAGAAGGTGGAAGGCCGTGGCGCCCCCAAACGCCGCAGCCTGCCTCAGCTGGCGGGTCGTGGCGGGG
>CAZZFZ010000223.1:0-3307 GCA_964653835.1 uncultured Anaerolineales bacterium | reverse complement strand
ACGGGAAGCGGTTGGATACCCTGACGCTCGGCATGATGCAGGATGGCGCGCGCCAGCGGGTGCTCGCTGCGCGCCTCGATCCCCGCGGCAACGCCCAGCAGACGCGCCTCCTCGCCCGCGGCCAGGGCGACTACATCGGTCACTTCGGGCTCGCCGCGCGTCAAGGTGCCGGTCTTATCCAGCGCGATGACTTTGACCTTCGCCAGTTCCTCAACGTACACGCCGCCTTTGACCAGCACGCCCTGACGCTCCCCGGTGCCAAGCGCGGCCACCAGCGTGATGGGGATGGAAATGACCAGCGCGCAGGGGGCCGCGGCGACGATGAACACCGTGGCGCGGGTGAGCCAGGTCAGCCAATCCGCGCCTAAGAACAGCGGCGGTATCACCGCTATCAGGACACCGATCAGCAACACCGCCGGGCTGTAGCGCGCCCCAAATCGCTCGATGAAACGCTGGCTCTTCCCCTTGCGCTCCTGGGCCTCCTCCACCATGCTGATGATGCGACTGATGGTGTTCTCGGCAAAGGCTTTGGTGGCGCGGATTTCCAGCGCGCCAGAACCGTTGATCGTCCCGGCAAAAACGATCTCACTGGGGCCTTTTTCCACCGGGATGCTTTCGCCGGTCACCGGGGATTGGTCCACGCCGGATACGCCGCTGACCACCACGCCGTCGGTGGCGATGGATTCGCCCGGCCGGACGATGAACACATCCCCGACCTGTAATTCTTCCACCGGGATTTCAACCCCTCGCCCGTCGCGGCGCACCAGCGCGGTCTTGGGGGCCAAATCCATCAGGGCCTTGATGGCCGAGCGGGTCTTTTCCTCGGTGTAGCCTTCGGCGGCCTCCGAGATGGAATACAGAAAGACCAGCATGGCGCCCTCGGCCACCTGTCCCATCGCCGCGGCGACCACCGCGGCCACGGCCATCAGCAGTTCGATGCCGATTTTGCGCTCGAAAATCAATTCTTCGATCGCCTCGCGCCCGAAGTAGTAGCCACCCAGTAGAATGGCGACGATGTACAGGGCGTTGGAGACAATTTCGGGCGCGCCGCTCAGGCCGAGCAGCCAGCCGGCCAGCAGCAACAGCCCGGAGCCGAGCGAGGTCAGCACGTTGGGGTTGCGCCAGGGTTTGGATTGTTCGGGCAGGGCAAGCCCTTTTTGCGGGGGGAAGCCCAGCGCATCCAGTTTCTCTTGCAGGGCCACGTCCGAGGTCTGCGCCGGGTCGTAGGTCAGTTGCACTTTGGCCGATTTGGGAAAAACCTTCAGTTCCACCAGACCGAGAAAACCGTTCAAGCCGCGCTCGATGGCCGCGGCGTCGTGCTCGCAGTCCAGATTGCCGAGACGGAGTTCTAATTGTTCTGTGGGCATGTTCAAAAAAACCTCCTGTCCGTCAATAACGCGTGCACTGATACACTCCGCGCGCCACATCGGCGAGCAGGGCTTCGGCCAATGCGAGCAGTTCGGCCACGCGGTCATCGCTTAGGCGATAGATGACGTAGCGCCCCTTGCGCTCCGCAGCTACCAGCCCGCAATCGCGCAGACAGCCCAGGTGGTTGGAGACGTTGGACTGCGAAAGGCCAGTGGCCTGCACGATCTCGCCCACGTTGTGGGGGGCGTCGCGCAGGGCCTCTAGAATTTTTAGGCGCGAGGCATCGCCCAGGCTGCGGAACAATTTAGCCTTGACTTCCAGGCCTGTGGTGTCGAGAGTGAGAGGCAACATTTTTGCTCCTTGTATCATTGTATCAGCAAGTGATGATATAATAGTCTAATAATCATCATTCGTCAAGAGCAGGGCCTGGATCAAACAGAATTTCCTCGATTATGTGAATGTGGCGGGTAAGAAACCTCGCGCCGGTACGCGGGTGGGAACGTCTATTTGACTAGGCGCTCGTCGGGCGGGCAAGCCTTGGTGGCTGCTACGGCCATATCCGGCGCGGCGGCCACCTCGCCGAACATGCGCTTCTGGAACCAGAAAGCCACGTTCACCAGCCCAATCATCACCGGTACTTCAATCAGCGGGCCGATGACCGCGGCGAAGGCTGCCCCGGAGTTGATGCCAAACACGGCCACCGCCACCGCAATTGCCAGTTCGAAGTTGTTGCTCGCCGCGGTGAAGGCCAGCGTGGTGGATTTGGAGTAGTCCGCTCCGATGCGGTGCCCCATCCAGAAGGAAACCAGGAACATGACCACAAAGTACAGGATGAGCGGCACGGCGATGCGCACCACGTCCAGTGGGATGCTCACGATCAGGTCGCCCTTGAGCGAGAACATCACTACGATGGTGAACAGCAGGGCGATCAGGGTGAGCGGGCTGATTTTGGGGACGAATTCCTCATGGTACCAGGCTTTGCTTTTAACGCGGATCAGCACAAAGCGCGTTAGAAAGCCGGCGATGAAGGGGATGCCCAGGTAGATGAACACCGATTTGGCAATCTCGCCGATGGTTATCTCCACCAGGCTGCCTTGCATCCCGAACCAGGTGGGCAGCACAGTGATGAAGATGTAGGCGTACACGCTGTAGAAAAGCACCTGGAAGATGCTGTTGAAGGCTACCAGACCAGCAGCGTACTCGTTGTCGCCGTGGGCCAGCTCGTTCCACACGATTACCATGGCAATGCAACGCGCCAGCCCGATCATGATCAACCCGACCATGTATTCGGGGTATTCTCGCAGGAAGAGAATCGCCAAAACGAACATCAGGATTGGGCCAATGAGCCAGTTTTGTAGCAGCGAAAAGCCAAGCACCTTCCAGTTGCGGAAAACCTCACCCAGCTCCTCGTAGTGCACCTTTGCCAGCGGCGGGTACATCATTAATATCAAGCCGATGGCGATGGGGATATTGGTCGTCCCTACCGAGACGGCCTGGTTGAAGTTCTTCACCGCCGCGGGGTACAGATAGCCATTCCCCACGCCCACAGCCATCGCCAGGAAAATCCATAATGTCAGGTAGCGGTCGAGGGTCGAGAGTGCTTTTGGTTGGTCTTGTGGCATATTGTTTCTCCATAAATGAACCACAAAGTAGCCGCGAATGAAAAAACTGCTCTTTGCGGTGAGATTACCGGTGGGATAATAAGCTAACCACTTTTTCCTCAATGTCATCCCGCACAGCGCGGAAGACCTGTGCGATCTCTTCGTCCGTCCCCTCGGCTTTGGCAGGGTCGGGGAAGCCCAGGTGGATGCGTTTGCCTTTGCCAATCCAGATTGGGCAGTTTTCGGCGGCGTCATCACATCCGCCGTCCACACGCTCATCCTGATCGTTCCGGCGTGTATCGTTTGTTTTGGTTGGCCGCCTTTTTTTGGTGTGGGTT
>CAZZFZ010000222.1:0-3398 GCA_964653835.1 uncultured Anaerolineales bacterium | reverse complement strand
ATGTCCTTGCGCCGCCACCGGCGGCTTCCGTCTTCTCCGATGCGCCCTTCTGCCAGCTCTCGGGCGCGTTTCACCAGGGTCTCAGTGTCTACCATCGGTCTTGTCTCCTGGGGGCGCAGGGCACCCCGGTTGTGGGTGGTTCACTCCCTTGGCGACACTGATGACAGTGCCGCCAAGGGAGCGGCCGGCCTGGAGGCCGGCTCCCCGGGGATCAAAAATTATCCGCGTCTAGAAACGCGAACACGAGGGCTTTGTTTTTCTTCCACCAGTTAAGGGCGCGCTTTCCGTCCATCTTAGTGATCTCCCTGTCGGAAAACGAAGCCCACTCGGCTGCGCGGTGGCGCTCGCAGCCGATTTGTATAAAATCGTCATGAATAACAACTGTGTACGCACTCGTTTGCATCGTGCGGATGGTTTTTCCGTCGCCGATGCACATTGCCATGTCTACACCGATCAGGTTAGCCTCGCGCAGGTCAGCCTCGCGCAGGTCAGCCTCGCGCAGGTCAGCCTCGCGCAGGTCGGCGCCGGACAGGTTGGCGCGATACAGGTTGGCGTCAGCTAACTCGGCACCGTGTAAATTTACCCCGCGCAGGTTGGCATAGCGCAAATCGGCATAGCGCAAATTAGCCCCGCACAAGTTGGCCCCGCGCAGCCGCGCATAGCGCAAGTCGGCACTGCTCAGGTCGGCACCGCTCAGGTCGGCACCGCTCAGGTCAGCCTTGCGGCCGCCGTCGCCAGCAAGCCACAGTGAATGATCGTTCAGGATTTTTTCAATATTCATTATTTTCTCCTCAGGGCCTCGCGGCCCCGGTTGTTGGGGGGTTTGTCAGTTAAAGTGGCAGGGCATGATGATCGCATGGCCCCAGGGCGTTGAGAACAGCGCTGACCCGGGGAATCCCACGCCGTCCCCTACTCCGAGATATTGCACGGGGCGGGCGGCTTGCGCGTAGGCCACTCGCATTGCGACATCAGTGCCGGGAATGAGCCGAGCATTGGGATCCGCCGTTTCGGGCCAGTCTTTAACCGGGGGGAGATCAACAGGAGGTTCGGCGGCCGCGAGGCGCTGCATGACAAGCTCCTCGAGTTGCAGGGGAGGCTCATACTCAGGTCGATCATGGATCGCCCGCCACGACATCGGGGAGATGATGTCGCCCAAGGGGATGTCGGCGGTGTCGAGGTGATCGGCTGTGGCGAGGTGCAGCCGATGCCCATCGGTGGCCATCAGCGCACCCCCAGGGAGGCGATGTATGACGTGGCAGAATTGACGCAAATCCTCCGGATTCGTAGCCGACGCTAGCCAATCGCGCAGCGTCTTGGGGGTTTTCGGCGGTGCCGGGGTGAAGTAGCGCATGAGCTGCGCCCAGTCGTAGACGTGCAGATCCTCGCCCTGGATGGCACGCCTCAGGAGGTTCAGGGCCTCTATCTTCCTGGGCTTCGGCGTGAAATGCACTCTATCAAGAACGGCTTTTAGTTTTGCTTCCATCAGATTCTCCTAGAGGCCCGTGGGCCTCGTCTCTTGTGGTCTCAGATACAGGCCGCCAGGGCGGCCAGGGTCAGAATGTTCACCGCGACGCTGGCGGCCAGGGCGCGGCGGGCGCAGGCCAGGCGGCGGCGGGCCACGGCCTCCCTGCGGCTGGTGTGCCGCCTATCGGCGGCGACTCGGGCGGCAAGATGATCGGTCATTAGTGTCTCCTCTGTCTCTCGGTTGTCACTCACCCGGCAACCCTGGGCGCAGGGCGGCCGGGGGAGTGGCCGGCCTCCAGGCCAGCCATTCCCTTGGGTTAAACAATAATCATCTTGCCCCGGTATCCGGCCGCCCTGGTGATAGCCTCCAGGGCTTCGCGGATGGCCAACTCTCCCCTCCCGCCGATGTGTGCCACCCGACCATCATCGGTTAGCAGGCCGACACCTGCTGAGTCAAGGGCGGCCTCGAACGCAGCCGACTCTTTGTGATACCCGCAGCCACCGGCACGGCCGTGACCGGAGACACTTTGACCGTTCGCGGCGTGAATCCACACAGAGCAATAGACTGTCGATGCGGATTGAGAGCGGCCCGTGTACCAGCGGACGGCCACCGCGTTGCGGAGTTCGCCCTTGTGCAGGGCAACAACGGTACGCCGGCAAATCGTCTCTTTTTCGCCGGCCAGGTTGCGGGCGTTGAAGGTCTCGGTTTTCGGCATTTTGACTTTCATCATTGTCTCCTTGGGGTCCGTGGACCCCGGTTACTGAGTTAGTAATTCTCGCCGGTTGCCGCGGCTAAAAAATCCCGCAGGCATACACGCCGCGGGCTTGCGGCACGATGGAACGTCCACGCATTAGCAAGATCGTCGGTGTTGCCAATCCTCTCGCCGTTTTTGAAAATGTCGCACCCCTGGCCGGCGTACCATGCCGGCGTCTCCTTGCGGAGCAGTTCTCGCCACGTCCGAGCGCTGGCGAGTGTCTGCTCATATACGGTATGACAGACGCCGGCGGCGTCCTCATACCATGCGCTTCCAACCTTTTTAACCTCGTACATAATTCTTCCCCCGTGGGTTTATGCTTCAACGAAACCTTCGTGCTTGAACACGGTTTGCTTCGTCACCGAGCCGTCTTCAGCAACCGCTTCAACACTTTCACGAATTGAGAACGCGTAAAGCGGACGAATACCGACTTCTCTCAGCTCTGATTCGAGCGCAGACATGAGATAGGGAGCGCCACCGATCATAGCTGCATCGGCATCCCAGTCCAGGCGGTCGATGCAATCCAGCATTAAACCTACGATCGCCTGAGCCCTGGCCCGGATTACATCGGCATCTGGGAGATCGTTGAATGTCAACGCCTCGCGAACCAGGGCGCGCGTGGTTTCAGGCAGATCAACCGCCCCGGATGCTTTTTGATCCGGGGTGGCGTTATGTTGGGTCAAGTTTACGATCCTCATCATCGTCTCCTGGGGGCGCAGGGCACCCCGGTTGTTGGGTGGTTCACTCTCTTGGCAGCACTAAGCAATGCTGCCAAGGGAGCGGCCGGCCCAGAGGCCGGCATCCCGTGGTTGGGGGGTTCAGGGTAGGTCGGCGCCGCGCAAGTCGGCGCCGAACAGGTCCGTGCCGGACAAGTCGGCGTTGCGCAGGTCGGCGTTGCGCAGGTCGGCGTTGCGCAGGTCGGCGCCGGACAAGTCGGCGTTGCGCAGGTCGGCGCCGCGCAGGTCGGCGCCGAACAGGTTGGCGCCGAACAGGTCGGCGTTGCGCAGGATGGCGCCGCGCAGGTTGGCGCGATACATCTCAGCGCCGCGCAGGTTGGCGTTGCGCAGGTCGGCGCCGCGCAAGTCGGCGCCGGGTAGGTTGGCGCCGTACAGGTCGGCGCCGGACAGGTTGGCGCGATACAGGTTGGCGTCAGCTAACTCGACGCGGACCAGGTCCACG
>CAZZFZ010000221.1:0-3430 GCA_964653835.1 uncultured Anaerolineales bacterium | reverse complement strand
GCAGAAGACGGCATACGAGTTTTCTGCCTGTCTCGTGGGCTCGGAGATTTGTATACGAGACAGGTCCCGCGCAGCCGGTTACCTGGGCGAAGACATCCTCGGCAGCGGCTTCGCCTTCGACGTCGAGATCCGCGTCGGCGCGGGGGCCTACATCTGCGGCGAAGAGACCGCCCTGTTTGAATCCATCGAGGGCAAACGCGGCTTCCCGCGCCTCAAGCCGCCTTTCCCCACCACCCACGGGCTGTTCAACAAACCCACGGCGATCAACAACGTGGAGACGCTGTGCGCTGCGGCCTGGATCATCGCCAACGGGGCGGCGGCTTACCGCTCGGTGGGCACCGAGCAATCGCCGGGCAGCAAGCTCTTTTGTCTCTCCGGGGATGTGGCTCAGCCGGGCGTGTATGAAGCGCCCTTTGGCATCACGCTGGGCGAGTTGATTGAGATGGCGGGCGGGCCGCGCGGCGAAATCCAGGCCGTTCTGCTGGGCGGCGCGGCGGGCGCCTTCGCCGGGCCGGAACAGCTCGATTTGCCGATGAGTTTTGAAGGGCTGCGGGAAGCCGGGCTGCCTCTCGGCTCCGGCGTGGTCAACGTGATTAACACCAGCCGCGACCTGAAAACCATCCTGCTCAGCCTGGCGCACTTCTTCGCCCATGAATCCTGCGGCAAGTGCTTCCCTTGTCAACTGGGCACGCAGCGTCAACTGGAACTGGTGGCAAAAATCGCCCGCGGCGAGGCGTCCAACGGCGACCTGGCCGCGCTGGAGGATGTCGGCTTCGCCATGACGCAGGCTTCGCTTTGCGGCCTCGGCCAGACAGCCGCGACGGCGATCCTCTCCGCGCTGGAAAAATGGCCTGCGCTGGCCGCGGCGGATTCCTGACCCATGTCCTCGCCTGGCGCCGTCCTCACGGACTGGTACGAATATCGGGGCACATGGAATAGGCAACGCGGCGAAGTGATCGAGGAGGCATTAATCGCCATCTACCTCAACGGAGCCGAGCTGGTCACCATAATGGCCAGCCCGCACCAGCAGGATCACCTTGCCCTGGGCTTTCTCAAGAACGAAGGGCTGATCCAGGGCCTGGAGGAAGTCGAAGTGCTGTATACCAGTCAGCAGGGCTGCTGTGTGGATGTGTGGCTCAACCGGCCTGCCAGACAACCCCGGCGGGTCATCATCACCAGCGGTTGTGGCGGCGGCGTCACCTTTGACGATCCGGCCACCGGCATCCAACCGGTGCAAAGCGATCTGCGCATCACTCCCGAGGCTCTGCGCGCCGCCTTCAACCAGCTACAAAACCGCGAGAGCCTGTACGCTCGCGCCCGCGGCGTGCACAGCGCCGGTCTGCTGGATGCAGAAAGCGGGCAGTTTCTGGCGGTTGCCGAGGACGTTGGTCGCCACAACACCATTGATAAGATCGTCGGAGCCTGCCTGAAAAACGGGATCAACCCGGAAGGCAAAGCGCTTCTGGCGACCGGGCGCGTCTCCTCCGAGATGCTGCGCAAAGCCGCCCAAATGAAATGCCCGCTGATCGCTTCGCGCAATTCCCCGACCTCGATGTCCATCGCTATGGCGCGCGCCTGGAACATCACGCTGGTTGGCTACGTGCGCCGCGGCGGCCTGCGCGTTTACAGCCACCCCCAGCGGCTTGGATTCAACTAACACCTCCCGCAGATTGGCAAAGGATCAAAAGCCTATGAGCGAAGATTACGTCCAACTCACGATTGACGGCACGCCGGTGAGCGTCCCAAAAGGAACAACGCTGCTCGATACGGCCCGCGACGCCGGGATTGAGATCCCCGTGCTGTGCTATTTCGCCCACACCACCGCCAACGGCCTGTGCCGCCTGTGCGTCGTGGAAGTGGAGGGCGCCCGCGTGTTGCAGGCCGCCTGCGTGGCTGAGGCGCAGGAAGGAGCGGTGGTGCACACTCGCTCCGAAAAAGTGGAACGCGCCCGCCGCACCATCCTGGAGATGCTGGCCTCCACGGTGGATCTCTCCGAAAGCCCTGAACTTCAGGCCTTGGTGGTGGAATACGAAAGCCAGCCGGAGCGCTTCGAGGGCCTGAGCAAACGCCAGCCTGAGATCATTGACGACAACCCGGTTTTTATTCGCGATTATTCGCAATGTGTGTTGTGCTGGCGCTGCGTGCAGGTCTGCGCCGAAGACGCCCAGTTCTCCTACGCCATCAATTTCAGCGGGCGCGGCTTCAACACCCAGATCGCCACCTTCTTCGATAAGCCGCTCACCGAAACCACCTGCGTATTCTGCGGCAACTGCGTGGGCGTGTGTCCCACCGGGGCGTTGAAGTCCAAGCGCGAATACCTGCTGGAACAGGGCGTCCCCCCGGAGGAGATCTTTGAACGCACGCGCATGAGCAGCAAAGGCAAACGCTCCAAAGGCGGAGCGCACCTCGATAAGCAGTACGCCCTCGAGGGCGAGTCCTGACATATCATCTTCTGGGATTCACCTGGGAAAGGATGACCATGCTTCAAGCAGATCGTACCGTCCACACCACCTGCCCTTACTGCGGAGTTGGCTGTCAACTCGATTTACACATCCGCGATGGCCTGATCTTCCGCGTCGAGGGGCGCTTCGATAACCAGGTCAACTACGGTCAATTGTGCGTCAAAGGGCGCTTTGGCTATGACTTCGTGCACGCCGCCGATCGCCTGCGCCAACCGCTAATGCGCGCTCGCCGCGAAGAGGCGCTCACCCCCACAACGTGGGATACGGTCCTCGATCACATCGCCGCGCGCCTGAGTGCGATTCGCGAGCAGTACGGCCCGCGCAGCGTCGCCTTCCTGACCTCGGCCAAGTGCACCAACGAAGAGAATTACCTGCTGCAAAAGTTCGCCCGCGCGGTGATCGGCACCAACACGGTGGATCACTGCGCCCGCCTCTGACACTCCAGCACCGTGGCCGGTCTGGCCACCACCCTGGGTTCCGGCGCGATGACCAACGCCATCCGCGATATCGCCGAGGCGGAGGTGATCTTCGTCACCGGATCCAACACTACAGAGGCGCACCCCGTGCTGGCGCTGCAAATGAAAAAAGCCGTCATGGAGCGCGGCGCGAAGCTGATCCTGGCCGACCCACGGCGCATTGAACTGGCGCAATTCGCCCACCTGCACCTGCGGCAGCGCCCCGGAACCGACGTCGCCCTGGCGAACACGATGGCACACGTCATCCTCCGCGAGGAACTGCACAAGCCAGATTTCATCGCCGAGCGCACCGAGGGGTTTGAAGCCTTCGCCGCCAGCGTCGCCGAGTGGACGCCCGAACGCGGGGCGCGGGTCACCGGCATCCCTGCCGAAGACATCGTCGCCGCGGCCCGGTTGTACGCCACCGCGGAGCGCGCCTCCATCTTCTGGGCGATGGGCATCACACAACACACCACCGGCACCGATAACGTCAAAGCGCTGGTCAACCTGGCG
>CAZZFZ010000220.1:0-3495 GCA_964653835.1 uncultured Anaerolineales bacterium | reverse complement strand
CGGTGAGATTCGAACTCACAACCTAAAGCTTAGCAGGCAATCGCTCTATCCATTGAGCTACTGGGGCACATAAAACATTCTAGCACCACCGTTCCATAAATTCTAGTTAACTCCTTATGAAAACACCTCCTTTCCCTCCCGGCGCCCTCCTCATCGCCTACCTCAGAGATTCCGGCCACGAAACCCAGGAACTCTCCATCGAACAGCAGGAAACCGAACTCCTCCACTGGGCCGCCCGTCACGGCTACACCATCACCAAAATCTACAAAGATACCGCCTCAGGCACCAGCACCGCCGGGCGCGAGAACTTCCACGCCATGATGAGCTACATGCGCTCAGCACAGCGCAAAGAAAGCGGCCTGGTCGTCTGGAAATGGAATCGCTTCGCCCGCAATATAGATGATGCCCAGTTCTATCGCGCTGATCTGCGCCGCCGCGGCATCACCCTCTACTCCCTCAACGACGATATCCCCCAAGGGCCTGAAGGCCGCTTTTTTGAAGCCGCCATAGACTGGATGAACCAGGCCTACATCGAAGACCTGCGAGCCGATACTCGCCGCGGCCTCAGAAACCTGGTCGAACGCTACGGCTGCGTCCCTGGCACCCCGCCCCGCGGCTTCAAACGCCAACCGGTGACTATTTCCACCCGCAGGGACGGCCAGCCCCACATCGCCCACAAATGGGTGCCGGATCCCGAGCTTATCCCGCTCGTCAAGCGCGCCTGGCAAATGCGCGCCGCCGGAGCGTCCTATCCCCAAATCACCGCCGCCGTCCCCCTCTACAAAGCCCGCAACGCCTGGAACACCTTCTTCCGTAACAAACTCTACATCGGGGTACTCGAATTTGGTGGCCTCACCATCAAAAACTACTGCGAACCGATCATAGACCGCCAAATCTGGGAAGCCGTCCAAAAAATCAACCGCAAAAACGAAGAGCGCCGCAAAAAACGCAACCCTGCGCCTCACAGGCGGCGCGGCTCCCGCTACCTGCTCTCTGGGCTGGTGCGTTGCGCCCGCTGTGGTGGGGCAATGAACGGGCGCACAAACCACGCCAAAGGACACAAATATCACTACTACGAATGCAGCCGCCGTCGTCGCAGCGGCGATTGCGAAGCCCTCGCCATCCCCCAAACCGTCCTCGAAAACGCCGTCAAAGAGCAACTCATCCAATACCTGGGGCAGCCCGAAGCCATCGCCGCCATCCAAAAAAAGCAACAACAAAACAGCGCCAGTGTCCACCAAGAAGCGCGCACGCGCCAAAACGTACTAAAGCGCAAACTCCGCAGCCTCAACCGTCAAATCGCCAACACCACCGCAGCCATCGCCGCCATCGGGCACAGCACCGCATTGCTCGAAAAGCTCACTGAATTAGAAACAGAAAAAGCCCTCACCCAAAACGAACTCCAGCGCCTGAAAACCCAGCTCATCTCTAGCCCCTGGCTCACCCTGGCCCAAATCACCGATCTGGGCAACTCCCTGGCCGCGGCAATCAACAAAGCCACCCCCGAACAACTCAAACAAATCTACCTGGGCCTGATAGAAACCATCACCGTCGAACGCAGTGGGGACACCCTCACCGGCCTGATCCGCTTCTACTTGCCCCCAAAACAAACATCCCCCTCACCAGAAGGGGATGTTTGTACCTACGATCAATGCCCCGGGCGGGAGTCGAACCCACAACCTAGGCTTTAGGAGAGCCTTGCTCTATCCTGTTGAGCTACCGGGGCAACATGGGAATTATAGCATCGCGCTATTAAGAGAACAAGCCCGCGGCAACGAGCGTCACCGCGGGCCTGTAAACATCTTGCAAGGGATCAGTCTATCTTTCCGGTAGTGATGGCGTTCTTCACCTCAGCGATGGCCTGGGTGATGTGGATATCGCGCGGGCAGGCCTCCGTGCAGTTGAAGGCCGTGCGGCAGCGCCACACGCCCATCTGCTGATTGAGGATCTCCAGGCGTTGCGCCGCGCCCCGATCACGATCATCGAAGATAAAGCGGTGGGCGTTGACGATCGCTGCCGGGCCGACATAGGTACTGTCCGACCAGAACGAAGGACAGGAGGTGGTGCAAGCCGCGCACAGAATGCACTTGGTGGTGTCGTCAAAGCGCTCGCGCGCCTCGGGGCTCTGGAGGCGTTCTTTCTCCGGCGGAGCTTCATCGTTGATGAAATACGGCAGCACCGATTTATAGTGATCGAAGAACGGCTCCATATCCACGATCAGATCGCGCTCAACTTTCAAGCCCAGGATCGGCTCCACCTTGATGCGCGTGCCCACGTCCTGAACCAGCACCTTGCACGCCAGGCGATTAGCGCCATTGATGCGCATGGCGTCCGAGCCGCAAACACCATGTGCGCAGGAACGCCGAAAGGCCAGCGAACCATCGTGGTAATCCTTGATCTTCTCCAGCAAATCCAGAACGCGGTCTACGGGGTCGGCTTCAACCACAAACCGATCGAAATGCGGTTTTTGATCCTTATCCGGATCAAAGCGGAAGACATCTATTGTCACCTGCATGATTTTTCTCCTAATAAACCCGCTTCTTCGGCTCATACTTCGTCAAGGTGACCGGCTTGTAGCGCAGCTCCACGTCACCATCTTTCAGCCAGGCCAGGGTGTGTTTCATCCAGTTTTTATCATCACGTTCCTGGAAGTCATCACGCGCGTGCGCGCCACGGCTCTCCTTGCGTGCCAGAGCCGAAGCCGCGGTCACCTCGGCCAGATCCAGCAGGTTGCTCAGTTCCCAGGTGTTCAGCAGCTCGGTATTGAAGCGGCTGCCCTGATCTTCCACGCGGACCTCTTTGAAGCGCTGTTTGAGTTCGCGCACCTTATCCAGCGCCTGCTGCATCCCCTCTTCAACGCGGAAGACGCCCACATGGTCGAACATCACCTCTTTCATCTCGCGGGCGATATCAGCGGCACGCTCCTTCCCGCTGCCATTGCGCAAAGCGTCGAGCTGCTGGCGGGCAAAGTCGGCGGCATCGTCAGGCAACGGCTGGAAGGATGCACCACGGGCATATTCAGCAGCATGGATCCCGGCCTCTTTACCGAAGACGACGATATCCAGCAGCGAGTTGGTGCCCAATCGGTTGGCGCCGTGCACGCTCACGCAGGCCACCTCGCCAGCGGCATACGCGCCCGGCATCACCGTGTTGTTCTCATCAATCACGATCTCGGTGCGCACATTGGTGGGGATGCCGCCCATGGCGTAATGCGCCGTCGGCTGCACTGGCATGGGCTGGGTCACCGGGTCCACGCCGAGGTAGGTTTTGCAGAAGTCGATGATATCCGGCAGCTTTTTGAGAATTTCCTCGCCGGTGACGGTGTACGGCGAGCCATCGGGGCGCGTGCGCCCATCCAGCGCGGCGTACTTGTTCACCGTCTCGGGGGTGACATCCAGATGCAGATAGCGCTTGCCGCCGATCCCCCGCCCGGCCTTCATTTCCAGGTACATCGCCCGGCTGACCACGTCGCGCGAGGCCAGGTCTTTGACCGTG
>CAZZFZ010000219.1:0-3578 GCA_964653835.1 uncultured Anaerolineales bacterium | reverse complement strand
GTAATACACAACAGCGTCAATTTCCTCATCGGAAAGCGGGCCGCCATTGGCCTCGCTCCAGGCCGGCATGGGGGAACCCGGCACGCCGTTGGCAATCGTCGCTCGCGTGGCCAACTCTGGTCGAATAGACGGCCAATCTTTCGCCAGGGTCGCTCCCACGCGTCCTTCGCCATTAGCGCCATGACAAACCGCGCAGTTCGCCGCGTAGATCTGAGCGCCGAGTTGCAGTTGCTCGTCATCGCCGCCCTCTTGCGCCAGCGCCGAGGCCCCCCACAACAGGGAAAACGCCAGCACCAACGTCGCAACCAGGATAAAGGAAGTGTAACGTTTCATCGGTTTCACTTCTGCGCCAGGAGGAAGGCGATCAGATCGGCCAGATCCTCTGCCGGGATGGTATCGCCAAAGATCTTGGGCATCAGGTCATCATAACCTTCGACCACGTATGCCGAGGGGGTAAGGATAGATTCGCGCAGGTATTCTTCCGCCGTCAGACCTTCCACCCGTTCCGCCGCAGTTTCACCTATCTTGGTCAGGTTGGGGCCAACCGTGCCGCTGCTCACGCCCTCAATGGTGTGACAGCCCACACAACCGTTGGCCTCAAAAACCGCCTTTCCGCGCGCCACGGGATCAACAGCTTCTTGAGTCGGCGTGGGGAGGGTGGTCAACTCCACACCGCCAACCGCGGTGGCCTCCCAATTGAGGATAAAAGCGGCGATCGCTTCGATCTGATCATCGCGCAAGGGGCCGCCAAAGCGATCCGACCACGTCGGCATCGCCGGCGTTCCCGCGCCAGGATAACGATCGGGGCGCGTGGAAACCTGCCGCCCGGTGGAGACAGTAGCGATGATGTAATCCTCCAGGCTGCCCTGCCAGCCGACTTCGTTCAAACGCTCGGTGAAAAAGTAAGCATCGTTGAGCGGGGGAGCCAGGCCGGGGATACCTTCTCCCCGCAGGCCGTGACAACCGCGGCAGTTGATCTCAAACAGGGCAGCGCCCACCTCGATGGCCTGCGCCTTTTGATAGCGCTCAAACCTGGCCATCCGCTCCTCTTCCGTAAAACCCACAACGATCAAAATCACGCCGGTAACGGCAAGCAACAACGTTCCCAAAAAAATCTGCAATTGTACACGCATAGATGGCCTCCCCGGCTATTCGTCGCGATCACGGTCGCGGTGCAAGAAGATATGACGTTCGTACGACTTCTGGACGCCGGTTTCCGGGTCCGACCAGACGATGCGCGGCGTCACTTTGACGAGGTTGGCCTGCCACTCTTCGATCACCAGCACGGCCTGCACATCCGGCAACTGACCAGCTTCTGCCGCCTGATTGACCCGCTCAGTGAATTCGGCGAAGACCGCCTCCAGATCCGGGCAGCCAAAGTCCAGCTCCGGGCACAGATTCTCAGGCTCATCCACGTTGACCTGATAGAACCCCGGCCGCAACTGCTCAAAGGGGATCGCCCTCAACTCGCCCAACCCCTCCTCAGGCGCCAGGTCCTGAATGATGCGCGTGGCAGCAGGCGTTTCGATCTTGTACTCCGGCAGTCCCATATAGCTCAGAGTCACAATGGCGAGCGTAGCCATTAGACCGAGGGCAACTGCAACCGGACGCTTATACGCCTGCCGATAAGGGTTGCGGTCAATATACGGGACAGCGAAGAGCAACCCGAAGATGATCGTCGGCAGGATGATGCCCATCAGGGTTTTATCGCCCAGCTTGAGCATCCCCTGCAGCCACCAGAAATACCACGGCGCTTTGGTGTCCAACGGCGTTTGCTGGGGGTTGGCGATGTTCTCCAGCGGCGCGCTGTAGAAGAAGACCGCCAACACAACCAGGATGAACAGTCCAACGCTGGTGAGGAAAAGCTCATGCGTGAACAGGTCGGGCAGGTAGTCAACCCGCCGCTTGGCCTCCTTAATCACCTCTTTGGGCAAGTCTTCATCTTCCTCAAACTTCGCCGGCAGGGAAATCCCGTGTTCACGAGCCACCTTGTAATAATGGATGCTAATCATCCAGATCGCCAGCAATGGGAGCAGGATAACGTGCAACAGGTAGAAGCGCAACAAACCACCGGCGCCAATATCCGGCGCGCCGCGCAGCAGCAGGTTAAGCTCCCTGCCAAACAACGGCGCGGCGTCCGCCATGCTGGTGCCGATGGTCACCGCCCAGTAAGCCAGTTGATCCCAGGGCAAGAGATATCCGCTGAAGCTCAGGAAGAGGGTAACCAGCAGCAACACAACGCCAGTCAACCAGGTGAAGGAACGCTCCTTCTTATAAGAACCGGTCAAATAGGTGCGCAGCATATGCAAGGCGGTGAAGATCACCATCCCCTCCGCGCCCAGGCGGTGCAGGTCGCGCAGCAGCTTGCCATAGGGCACATTGCTCATCAGATTGAGGATGGAGCCATAGGCCTCGGCTGGCGAGGGGGTGTAGTAAATCATCAAGATCAGCCCGGTCACCAGTTCCACAACGAAGAAGAACATCGTAAAGAAGCCCAACCTAAAGGTGTGGGTGAAGATCGTGCTCCCCCGCATATAAAACTTTGGGCGAATGTGAAAGAGAAAGCTGGTGACGTGAACACGATAGCGCGGGTTGGGTTTTTCGGTGGGAGGATCCCCGCGCAGCAGGGCGCGCAACTCGGCGATGCTCAACCCAGCGGTGATGATACGCACTCGCTGTTCGATCGCCTGGCGCGCTTTCCGGCGAAACTCAGCAAATTTCAGTGATTTAAGCATAGTTTCCCTCAGCTATGACGCTGGCCGATGATTTTTGCACCTGTATCCACTTTGATGATGACATCGCGGTCCTCAGGAATCTGCACCGCGCTGCCATCCGGCGGGGTTTGAGCGATGACCTCACCCGTCTCCGCGTCAACCGCCTGGACGACGAACTGATCCAGGCTGCGCGGCGCCGGTCCCTGAATGTAGGTTCCATCTTTCTGGAACTGCGAACCATGACACGGACAAATGAACTTCCCTTCCTGGCTGTTCCAGTTATACAAACACCCCAGGTGCGTACACACCTTGTAAAGCGCCTTCACCCCCTCTTCGGTGTTGGAAAGCCAGAACTTGACTTTAGGATAATTCTGCGGCGGAGCGTCCGGCGTTGGCAAGATGTCGCTGGAGCCAACGACAAAGACACCGCCAAACTCCCCCTCCTTGAACCGCGGCATGGCGAACAAGATCGTCAGCCCGGCGACATCCACAAACACAAAACCCAGGGAAGCCAGCCAGGCGAGATTCAAGAACTCCCGCCGATTCAGGGGAACTTTTTTCTCGGTCGTCTCTTCGGTCATGCAAAACTCCTAATCTCTGGATCTGCGTGCTGGCACAAAGTTCACTTAGAGAATTAATGCACAATATGTACAATATTTATCCGATTTAGAGTTTACCAAATCTCCCCGCATTCCGCAAATACAACATGCTCTTTGCTATTGGCCTGAGTCCGGGTTTAAGAAGACAGAAGATGGTTAATCTTACCTGAGTTGGGGTTAGGAACAAAACGCCATGGATGCGATCAGCGCCCTTCGATACGCACTTCGCCAGCGCTCCGTGCTACTCAGGACGCTGATCTTTTCA
>CAZZFZ010000218.1:0-3581 GCA_964653835.1 uncultured Anaerolineales bacterium | reverse complement strand
GGCAGGAAACCGGCCATCGAGCTCTACGCCAGCGTTCCTTTGCTATCCCTGACGGCAGAGCAGCAAGCCCGTCTGGAACGTGTGGCCCAGGTGGTCTATCGACCCTGCTGCAATAACCCAACCCATTTCCCCGACTGCAACCACGGGATGGCGATGTTGGGGCTGTTGACGCTGATGGCTTCTGAAGACGCCAGCGAAGCCGAGATGTTCGCAGCGGCAAAATACGCCAACGCCTTCTGGTATCCGCAGCAATATTTTGAACTGGCCCTGTACTTCGATACGATCGAAGGGCAAGACTTCGCCTCGGTCGATGCAGCGCGCGTCGTCAGCCGCGAGTTTTCCTCTGGCGCTGGATTCGGCCAGGTTCACCAATATCTGGCCGCCAACGGCCTGCTCCAACAGGCTCCCGGCAGCGGGAACAGTTGTGGCGTTTAGGACACTTTATGAACTTCAACAAACGTACCCTTGTCTTTCTCCATGCCCTGTTTTTTGTGCTGGGTTTCTCGCTCATCTTCATCATCGGATGGGGCGGCGCGGCGACGCTGCTGGGGCGCGCCTTTGGCAGCTCCAAAGCCCTGATCGGCAAAATCGGCGGCGTAGTGGTCATCTTGTTTGGCCTGCACACCCTGGATATCCTCAAGATCCCCTGGCTGTCTTACGACACACGCCCGGAGTTCGCCGCGGGGAACAAGCGCGGCCTGGCCGCATCGACGCTGATGGGCGTCTTCTTCGCCGCCGGGTGGACGCCGTGCATCGGCACCACCCTGGGGGCGATCCTCACCCTGGGGTTCAGCGCCCAAACCAGCGGGCAGGCGATGGTGCTGGCCAGTGGCTATGCGCTGGGGTTGGGGATTCCCTTCCTTTTGATCGGCCTGGGCATGGAGCGCGCCACCAATTTTGTGCGTCGTTTCCAGCCCTACTTGCGTAAGGTTCAGATTGCCAGCGGCGTCTTACTCCTCGCGATCGGCGTCATGCTGCTGACCAATCAGCTCACCCTGATCGCCATTTGGGCGCAACGCAACGGCTTTTTCCTCGACCTGCCCCTGGGCGCAGGCGTCACCCCGACTTACTTTCTCTCTGTCCTGGCGGGGTTGATCTCATTCCTCTCGCCCTGCGTTCTGCCCCTGGTTCCCGCCTATATCGGCTACCTGAGCGGGCATGCCTTCAACACCCTGCCCGAAGCGGATGCTGCTTAAACGCTCATCTGCAACCGAGGCAGGGGCAATCCACAAACATACCATGTGAGGCGAACCATGTTACTGACCGCATTGGATCCCGTTTGCCAGATGAAAGTTCGCAAAAAAACGGCCGCAGCGACCACCGTGTATAACGGGGAGACTTATTACTTCTGCTCCCCTCAATGCAAATCCGCGTTCAAAAAAGCGCCTCTCCGGTATTTGAACCGCGGGGATTTCAAGAAGAAAGCGATCAAGAAGAAAAAGAAAGGTGGTGGTTGCTGCGGTTAACCGCACAGCCGAGCGCCCTTCTCTCTGCCCACAGGGCTGGAGCAACCGCGAGCAAGGTATCTCCAGGCTGTTCGACAGGATGCTAAAACACATGAGCAACAAGACCTCTCCGAGTACTCTGATCCACAATCGCAACCAGTGGAACGCTATGCTGGTGGTGGTTTTTATCCTGGGTGGTGCGTGGGCCTATCTCTCCCGCATCCCACCAACAGCCACCACAGACGGCGCGCCGCCGCCCAGCCCGCGGGAGGGATTCTCAGCCCCTGATTTCACGCTGGATTTACTGGACGGCGGGCAGGTCACGCTGTCTGATCTGCGCGGCCAGGCCGTGATGATTAACCTGTGGGCCTCCTGGTGCCCTCCCTGCCGGGCGGAAATGCCCGCCATCGAGCGCGTCTATCAAGACTTAAAAGACGAAGGGCTGGTCGTGCTGGCAGTCAACACCACATACCAGGATAGCGAATCGGCGGCCGCGGCGTTTGTCGAGGAATTTGGTCTCACCTTCCCCATCGCCCTCGATCGCACCGGAGCCGTCAGCAACCGCTATCAACTGCGCGGTCTGCCCAGCACCTACTTCGTCGATCGGGAAGGCGTCATCCGCTCGGTGGTGGTCGGCGGCCCAATGAGCGAGGGGTTGATCCGCGCCAAAATCCAGGAAATCCTCGAGGAGACGCCCTGATGTTCCCCTATCTTTCCCTCGGCCCTCTGCTGTTACAAACCCCCGGCCTGGCTTTGCTCGCCGGTGTATACATCGCCATGGCGCTGATTGAAAAAGCGGCCATGCGCCTCAAATTGAATCAAGAGCACGTCTATAACACGGTGTTTTGGGGGCTGGTCGTCGGCATTATAGGCGCACGCCTGGCGTATGCCGTGCGCTACTTCTCAGTGTACCTGGAGACGCCCCTCAGCCTGTTCGCCCTCAACCCGCAAACGCTATCCCCCCTGGACGGCGCGTTGATCGGCGTTCTGTTCGCCATCGTGTACGGCCGCCGCAAGCAACTCCCTCTGCGCGCTACGCTGGACGCGCTGGCCCCCGGCCTGGCCGCCTTCATGATCGCCGTGGGCGTGTCTCACTTCCTTAGCGGGGATGCCTTCGGTGCGCCGACCGACCTGCCGTGGGGCATCTACCTGTGGGATGAGGTTCGCCATCCCACGCAGGTCTACGAGATTATCCTGGCGATCGGCGTGTTCCTGGTTGTGTGGAAACAACCACTGGGACGCGCGGGCACAGGGCTTAACTTCCTGCTGCTGGTTGCGCTGTCGAGCGGCGCGCGCCTGTTCCTGGAAGCCTTCCGCGGTGACAGCCTGATCTGGCTCGACGGCTGGCGCGCCGCCCAGATCATCAGCCTGGGCATTTTGATGCTCAGCCTGATGCTGATGCAAAGCTGGGATGTTCCACCGAAAAAAAGATGACCCGGAGGACTAACTTAATGCTGAAACGTATTTTATGGGTACTGGTACTGGTTGCGCTCGTGAGCGTCTTATTGCCCCAAACCGTCAGGGCTGCGGAGCCCCGCTTGCAACACGAAGAAAATTGCTCAACGGCAAAAGATGGCGAAGCACAAAGCCAGTGTGAATCTGCTGAAGGCGAAGAGCCCTCCATCGAGTCCCTCCTGAACGCTCACCCGCCGGATCCGGCTCTCTCGGATCTGCCCTACTACTATCTGCGCGTGACGCGCCCCGACGCGCCGCTGTTCACCTCGCTGGAGGCAGCGGTGGCCGGAGAGCCTGTCTACCGCACGCTGGAAACCGGCTTTGATTACGTCACCTACATCGACTACGCCGAGGTCGACGGTAAAAGCTACTATATGATCGCCCCGGGCATCTGGATGCAAAGCCGTGGGCTTTCGCCCATCGCCACGCCAGATTTCCAGGGGCTGGAGTTTGAATCCACGCCCGCCAACGACTTCGGTTGGGTGTTGTTCACTAACGAAAGCAAGGCCACCCCTGGGCTACAGGAACAAGACTACACCGGCGTGTTCTATCAACGCTACGACATCGTGCAAATCTACGATGTTAAAGAAGCCAGCGGGATGGAATGGTTCCAGATTGGGCCAGATGAATGGATTGAGGGACGCCAGATCGGCCGCGTGGCGATCAATCCCACACGTCCGG
>CAZZFZ010000217.1:0-3660 GCA_964653835.1 uncultured Anaerolineales bacterium | reverse complement strand
GGGCGGAGCGCAGCACCTGGTTGACCGCGCTGCCGATAACCACATCCAGCATGGGAGGCTGACTGTAACCACCCATCAAAAGCAGGTCTGCATCCATCGTGTCGGCGGTTTGCATCACCGTCTCGGCCACATCACCATAACGGATCAACAGGTTGCCGGGGATGCGACGCTGGCTGAGGTACTCACGAGCGCGCACAATGGCGTGATGCGGAAAGCTCTCCGACGTCACCACAATCAGAGTGGTGAGCGGCAGGTCCCAGCGGGCCGCCAGATAAGCCGCCAGGAAGAGCGCTTCATCGGCTTTGGGGCTGCCATCGTAAGCCAGCAGCAAGGTGCGCAGGTCCGCGGCGGCGCGGGGCACGGCCAGCAAGGGGCGCGGGCAGCGCCGAATCAGGCGGTGAAACCCCGGCGCAAGCTGACGCAGCATCCCCTCCTCCGGAGGGTGCGCCAGATGAACCACCACCAGGTCGCTCCAGCGGGCACGCTCCACAATCACATCAGAGACCTTCCCCGCGACCACGGCAAACTCACCCTGGACGCCAGCCCGCTGACAGCGCTCGCGGAAATCCGCCTCCATCACCTGCACCGAGGGCGAACCCTTCTCCCTCTCCGCAGCGACTACGTGCAGACCAAGCAAAAGGCTCTCCTCCCGCTGGGCGATCGGCAGGGCTTCATCCAGCGCCTGCCAGCTCTCCGGAGTCCCGCTGAGGGCCACCAGGATGCGCTCAAAGAGGCGCTCACGGTGCAGACTGGCGACCTGCCGCCGCCACTCACCGGGCTTGGGGCCGGGTTCCATGGAGCGCGGCCGCAGGGTTTCCAGCAGCCGCTCCCGCCAGCGAGCCATCACTTTCTGCGGGCGCGAGCTGTGATGGTCGGCCAGATCACGGGCGGCGTCCTCCGGGGCAATCGCCCACCCCAGGGCGGATTCCAGCTCCTGCTGATGCTGCGTGATCCAGATATACAAATCGGTCGGCGTGCGGCCGGGGAAATCCCGCAGCAGGTTGTAGGCGGCGATCAATTCAACCACCGGCAGGTAGATCTCTTCATACCAGCGGCACGCCGCCTGCGGAAAACTCAGATCATCCGCTTCGCGGCAGAGGGCCTCAATTTGATGTTCGAGCACACGGTAATTCCCCGGCGAGGAGATCTCCAGCTCCAGGGCGGGGTATTGACGGTCGAGGTGGGTGCGCTCCAGGAACTTCTGCCGCTCGGCAGCGATGATGATCTCCTCCAGGTCGCTCTCCGGCGTAATCGGCACGGAAGTTCTCAACTCGGTCACGTAGGCGCGGATGGTCTTCGCGCCGCGCTGCCGGGCCACCGAGACGCGGTGATTGCCATCGAGCACAAAATACACCTCCCCCACCTTATACACCTTGATCGGCGGCATTTCCTCCAGGTTGTGAAAGGCAGACTTTATTCGCGCCCAGCGGTTTTGCAACGCCGCGTTGCGGGGCAGAAAATCGCGGCTGAACTCCGCATAGCGCCCCATGCTGCCTACAATCGCATCCAGCGGGATCTCCTCCAGGCCGCGCTCGCGGCTGCCCTGCGTGGGCAGATGTTGATATACCTCTTCAAAGGGCAGCAAAGTGACTGGCTGGCCCCGGAGACGGCGTAAAATCGCCTGCGCTGCGGCCTGCCTGCGGGCGCGCTGAAAATCCTCCAGCGCGGCGTTGTAACGAGATGAGGGAAGCATAGCTGTATTATAACGGTTCTTGCCCCCCGTTTTCGTGCCCAGGGGAAATTCTGGTAAACTTGTTTCCTACTGCTCATTTGAACACCTGCTCGTAAGGAACGCCCCCATGCAACCGATTCTCACCGTCAACCTGACCACCGGTACGACCGGCCTCTTTCACATCCCCGTCGAGTGGCAGCGCGCCTACCTGGGCGCTTCGAGCTTGGCCGCCCGCCTGCTCTACGAGCACCTGACCGCCGAACTTGACCCCCTGGCCCCCGAAGCGCCGCTGCTCTTCCTCACCGGCCCGCTGACCGGAACCGCCGGCCCGGCCGTAGGGCGGTTCGTGGTCTGCGGCAAGTCCCCCGCCACCGGCCTGTGGGCCGAATCGAACTGCGGTGGCTCGTGGGGCGCGGAGCTGCGCAAATCCGGTTTCGACGGCCTGTGGATCAGCGGGCGCGCCGGGAAACCGGTCTACCTGTGGGTGGAGGATGGGCAGGCGGAAGTTCGGGACGCCGCGCCCCTGTGGGGGCTGGACACCTACGCCACTCAGGAAGCAATCATTCAGGAAGTCGCGGGGCGACGCAAGCCGCGGGTGGCGTCCATCGGCCCGGCCGGGGAAGCGAAAATCCCCTACGCGCTGATCCTCACCGACCACGGACGCGTGGCCGGGCGCACCGGCCTGGGCGCGGTGATGGGAGCCAAAAACCTCAAGGCGGTCGCCGTGCGCGGCAGTGGCGGCGTCCCCCTGGCCTCGGCGGTTTACCAACGCCTGCGCTCGGAGGCCAACCGGACACTGCGCGAGGACAACTTCAGCCGCGTGGCGCGCGAACTGGGAACCGCCGGGATGGCCGATTACGCCAGCTACCTGGGCGAGATGCCGAAGAAATACTTTCAAAGCGGCGAATTCGACGATGTAGAAAAAGTCACCGGCGCGACGATGAGCGAGACAATCCTGACGGGCGTGAGCGCATGCCACGCCTGCGTGATCGCCTGCGGGCGGGTAGTGGACCTCGGCGACGGCAAACGCAAAGGCCCGGAATACGAAACCATCGTCGGGTTTGGCCCCAACCTGCTGGTTGACGACCTCCCCTTCATCACCCGCATGGGCGAGCTGTGCGACCACTACGGCATGGACGTGATCAGCCTGAGCGGCACGCTGGGACTGGCCTTCACCCTCTTCGAGCAGGGGATCATCACCGAGGAGGATACCGACGGCCTGCCGCTGCGCTGGGGGGACACCGGGGTTGTTGAGCAACTGGTGCATCTCACCGCGCGGCGGGGTGGCTTTGGCGCGCTGCTGGCGCAGGGCAGCCGCGCCCTGGGGCGGCGCTTCAACGCCGGGGAGCAGGCCGTCCAGGTCAATGGCCTGGAAGTCGCCTATCACGACCCGCGCGGCGCTTCGGGCATGGCGCTGGTTTACGCCACCTCACCACGCGGCGCGTGTCACAACCAGTCGGATTATTTCCTCGCCGACCTGTTCGGCCAGACCGAGGAGCAACTGGGCATGCAATTCTTCGACCGGCACGCTGGGGCGGAGAAAGCCGCCAACGTGGTCATCCACCAGAACTGGCGGACCGTCTTCAACTCCCTGGTGATGTGCCTGTTCGCCAACGTCGCGCCTTCAAGCGTGCTGGAACTGGTCAACGCCGCCACGGGGGAAGAATACACTCTGGAGGAATTGCTGCGCGTTGGGGAGCGCGCCTGGAACCTCAAGCGCATCATCAACGGACGTTTGGGACTGGTTGCCGCCGATGACGTTTTGCCTGCTCCCCTGCGGATCCCCTATGAGGACGGCGGCGCGGCCGGATACCGGATTCCCTTTGAAGAAATGCTGGCCGCCTACTACCACGCCCGCGGCTGGGACGCAGCGACCGGCATGCCCACACCCGAAAAACGCGCCGAATTAGGGCTGAACGAGCTTTAGGGGGGCGGATTTTGCGAGAGGGGGAGAACAAGAGAAGACGGAGGACGGAGGACCGAAGACC
>CAZZFZ010000216.1:0-3681 GCA_964653835.1 uncultured Anaerolineales bacterium | reverse complement strand
GCTCGACTTGCACCGCGAGCTAGAAGAAACCATCGCCGATTTCAAGAAGGCCGAAGCGGCCATCACTTACACCTCGGGCTATGTCACCAACCTGACGGTGGTCTCCACCCTGGTGGGGCGCGGCGATTACGTCTTCTCCGATAAACTCAACCATTCCAGCATTGTGGATGGCTGCCTGATGTCGGGGGCCAAGTTCCGCCGCTTCAAACATAATGATATGAAGAGCCTGGAGCGCATGCTCGCCGACGCGCCCTCCGACGCCGCCAAGCTGGTGGTCGCCGACGCGGTCTTCAGCATGGATGGCGATATCATTGATCTGCCGCGCATGGTGGAGTTGTGCCGCAAATACAACGCCTGGCTGATGATGGACGAGGCCCACTCGGTGGGCGTGCTGGGCAAGACCGGGCGCGGCATCGAAGAGCATTTCGATATGTGGGGCACGGTGGATATCAAGATGGGGACTCTGAGCAAGACGATCCCCTCGGTGGGCGGTTACGTAGCCGGGAAGAAGGATTTAATCACTTACCTGCGCCACGCCAGCCGGGCGTATATCTTCTCAGCGGCGCTGCCGCCGGCGCAGGCTGCTGCCGCCAACGAAGCCTTCAAGGTCATTCTGGACGAACCCTGGCGCATCGAGAAGTTGAATGCCAACACGCAGCAATTCATCAACGGTCTGAAAGAGCGCGGCTTCGACACCATGCTCACACAGACGGCCATCGTCCCCGTGTTGTGCGGTGCGGATGAAACCGCCTATGCCATCACCCGCTACGCGCATCAAAAAGGCTTATTCGTGCTGCCGGTGGTCTCCCCGGCGGTGCCGGTTGGGCTGGCGCGGTTGCGAGCGACCGTGCTCGCCTCTCACGAACCGGAAGATATCGAATACGCCATGGATGTGATCGCAGAAGCCGGAAAACAAGTCGGTATAATCTGATCCCAACCGCTACACTGGAACAGGGTGTGCTCTTCTGATGCACACCCTGTTCGTTAATCGGATAAGCAGGCTCCATGGTGCCCCAGACTATCATCATTCTGCTCAAAAGCATCAGCATGGTTGGGTATCTTGTCATGCTGGTGATGGGGTTTGTGCAGCGCGGCTGGCGAAGCCGCATGGCGCGGCTTTGGGGCGTGTTTTTACTGGCTTACCTGATAAAGGATGGCAGCGACCTAGCCTTCCGCCTCGGTTGGCTCCGGGGGTTCGTGGAAAGTTTTGAAGCGAATCGGAATTTCTACGCTATCTTCCTGGGCGCTGTGTTGCTGTACTGGCTAGCGGCGGCCCAGTATCATGATCTACCCACGGCGCGCTATGCGGTGATCGGCGGCGGCGTGGCGTTGGGACTGGCGCTGGCGTTGAACTTGGCCCCAACCGCGCCTCAGAGGATGCTCTGGGTGGGGAATTGGGCTTTCGACCTCCCGGCGCTGATTTACTGGATGATGGTTGTGGGGTGGGGGATGTTCAGTGGGTTGACTTTGTACCTCCTGGTCATTAATTATCGTCAGGCGCAGTTCCCCACGCTTCGTTACCGCATCTTTCTATGGGCAAATGGCTATGCTATTTTGCTGCTTGGCAACAGCCTGAGCTTCTTCAGCGATCAGGATGTGCTCGGGGGGCTGGTAAGCCTGTTCGGCATGTTGTCCATTTTTCTGGCGGTTGCCTGGCCGCGACTTCCCCATTTTGGCCTGCTGATCCGGCGCATTCTCAATGGGGCGATCTGGCTGGCATTGCAAGTGCTGGCTTATGGGAGCGGCTATCTGGTTGTGCGCGCTTTTCTGGATGGCGATTTGTTCTATCAGCACTGGATTGCTGCCGGCTTCCTGGCGTTGCTGGTGATCCTGGTGGCTAACCCTCTGTTGCGCGGCTTGCAGGCTCGAATTGACCGCTGGTTTTTTGGCGAGGAGCAGGATATCAAGGCGATTGTGCGCGAGTTTAGTCAGAGCGTGAGCAATGTGCTGGATATTGATCTGCTCTCGAAGGTAGTCGTTGATCTGGCGCGCCGCGTGATCGGCGCGGATAGCGGCATGATCTTTCTGGTTGAACTGGAAATCAGCCCGGAGGGAGAGCGCACCTATAAAGTTCGCCCTGGCGGCCGGGAGCAAAACGTCGCCTTTATCGGAAAACTCCATGTTGATAGCCCCCTGGCGCAGGTGTGGGCGCACGAGCGCCGCGCCGTGATCGTCGCGGAGTTGGAAATGCTCTCGCGCTACTACGACCTGCGGGATACCACCCGAAACTGGCTGGCACGCCTCGAAATGGACGTCTTTGTGCCGGTTCACGCGCGCGAGGAGTGGATTGGGCTGATCGCGTTAGGGCCAAAGCGATCGGGTGCTTCGTATTACGCAGAGGACATTGATTTGTTGCACATGCTCGCCGATCAAACCGCTGTGGCTTTGCAAAATGCCCGCCTGGTTGAAAGCTTGCTACGCGTGAACGACGAGTTCCGACGCGCCTACGCTGCTATGGAGGAGGCGCACGCCAAGTTACAACGCATTGACCGCACCAAGTCTGATTTCATCAACATCGCCTCGCACGAGTTGCGTACGCCGCTGACCATCCTCAGCGGTTATGCTCAGATATTGCGGGAGGCGCCGGAGTTGCAGGTGCACAGCGAGCTTGGCGACATCATCAAGGGAATCACTGCCGGGGCGCAGCGCATGCACGAGATTGTGGAAAGCATGCTGGATGTGGCCGCCATTGATATGCAGGAGCTGTCCATCCTGGCGCAACCTTTGAAGCTGGAGCCCCTGCTGCGCAAGGTCTGTCAACGCTACGCGGCGGTGTTCCGCGAACGTCAGCAGCGCCTGCGCTTTGATCCCCAGATCGCTGATCTCCCTCTGGTGCATGGCGACCCGCAGGCCTTGGAAAAAGTGTTTTATCAGTTGGTGAACAACGCCGTCAAATATACCCCCGATGGCGGCGAGATTTTCTTGAGTGCTGAGGTAATCCCCCCTGGGGATGAGCGGTTCCCCTCAGGCGGAGTGGAAGTGACGGTGCGCGATACAGGCATCGGTATTGACCCGCGGTATCACGAACTGATCTTCGCCAAGTTTTACCAGATCGGCGATGTGGACCTGCACTCCTCAGGCAAGACCAAGTTCAAAGGCGGTGGCCCAGGTTTGGGGTTGGCTATCGTCCAGGGGGTGGTGCAGGCTCATGGGGGCAAAGTTTGGGTGGAAAGCCCCGGCTATGACGAGGAAAAGTTGCCGGGGAGCACTTTCCACGTGATGTTGCCGTTGAGCGGTTAAATCTCAATCCCCAGCCATTGCCGGATGAAGTAGCCGACGCCGAAGGAAATCGCAGCTACGCCGAACGATAACCCTGCCATCTCGATGAAGCGTTCGCGGAAGGGTTCATCCTGCGCGACGGAGATGTAGTAATTGAACCCGGCAATAATCATCACCGCCGCGGCGAGCGCCAGCGCCAGATCGAGGTAAAAATTCTCGAAAAGCAGGTAGGGCAGGATCAGCAGGGTGACGGTGAAGATGTAGGCCAAGCCGGTGTAGACCGCTGCTTTGATGGGGTGCTTTTCTTTGTCTTTCTCGGAGCGGATGGAGAGATACTCAGAGGCCGCCATGGACATCGCCGCGGCGATGCCGGTGATCAGCCCGGAGAGGGCGATCAGTTTGGTGTTTTGTAGGGCCAGCGTCAGCCCGGCCAGGGCGCCAGTCAGTTCCACCAGCGCGTCA
>CAZZFZ010000215.1:1975-3712 GCA_964653835.1 uncultured Anaerolineales bacterium | reverse complement strand
ATCCCACACGTCCAGAGGGCGTGGAAGGCGACCGCTGGATCGAGGTCAACCTGAAGGAGCAAACCCTGGCGGTGTACGAACAGGGCGAATTGATCTTCGCCACGCTGGTCTCCACCGGCGTCCCCGGCGCCTGGACCCAGCCCGGAGCGTTCCAGATTTATCTGGTCAAAGAGACCGAGACCATGAGCGGGGCCTTCACCGCTGACCGCTCCGATTATTACTATCTTGAAGATGTGCCCTGGACGATGTATTTCGACCAGGCGCGCGCTCTGCACGGCACTTACTGGCACAACGGTTTCGGCGTCCCTCGTTCGCGCGGTTGTGTCAACATCTCACCGGGGGATGCCCGCTGGATCTTCAACTGGGCAGAAGAAGGTGACTGGGTATACATCTGGGATCCCTCCGGGGAAACCCCCACCGATCCAACGCTGTACGGCGCTGGTGGAGCGTAAGGTTTACCGTGAATAACATGACTGAGACCATCCCCATCCCTTCTCGCAAACGCGCATGGAAGATCGCGCTCAACCGAGCGGTCTACCGTTTGAGCACGCATTGGATGCTGGCTTTCAGCCTGGTGTATGGCTTGTACGTTGGCCTGCCCTTCCTGGCCCCACTCTTCATGAAACTCGGCTGGACCGGCGCGGGCAAGCTGATTTACCTGGCATACTCCGTCGTTTGCCATCAGATGCCCCAGCGCTCATTCTTCCTGTTCGGGCCGCAGGCCATGTATCCCTTAGAACAAATCCAGGCCGTCTGGCAGAACACCATCAACCCGCTGGTGCTGCGCCAGTACATCGGCGAACCCGCGCTGGGCTGGAAAGTCGCTTGGTCGGACCGCATGGTTTCCATGTATACCAGCATCCTGTTTTTCGCCTGGCTGTGGTATCCGCTACGCAAAAAGATCAAACCCCTCTCCTGGTGGGGGTTCCTGTTCTTCTTAGTCCCCATGGGGATTGACGGCGTCACGCATATGGTCAGCGATTTTTACGGCATCGGCCAGGGGTTCCGTTACTCCAACGCCTGGCTGGCTGAACTGACAAACAACGCCTTTTCTCCCACGTTTTACGCTGGCGATGCGCTGGGGTCTTTCAATTCCTGGATGCGCCTGATCACCGGGATTCTCTTCGGCCTGGGGACGGTCTGGTTTGGCTTCCCGCACCTGGAAACGACTTTCCAGGACACCGCCAGGATCATCCGGGAAAAGTTTCAGCGTGCGGGGTTGTCGCTTTGAAGACTGACTGGCTGAAGGACAAACGCCTTTTGCTGGGGGTTCTCCTGCCTATCCTTGTGATCGGGGGGCTTCTGCTCAACCAGGAGGGATCACCCACCCCCGGCGAGGAAGATGGCATCACAATCAACGGCATCACCGTGCCTCCTGTGCCGACCTTAAACCCCGTTCAGGTTGCCCAGGGTCAACGGCTATACGCAAACTATTGCAGCAGTTGCCACGGGGTCAATCTGGAAGGTCAGCCTAACTGGAAGCAGCCTCTGCCCGATGGGAAACTGCGCCCCCCGCCCCATGATAGCAGCGGGCATACCTGGCACCATCCTGACGATTTGCTGTTGGAGATCATCGCCAACGGCGGCGACCCGGCCATCTCCACCATGCCGGCGTTTGGGGATACGCTTTCGGAGGCAGAAATGCGCGCCGTGCTGGCGTTCATCAAGGCCTCCTGGGGACTAGAAGAACGCGAATTCCAGTGGTGGGTCTCCACTACACGCGACGCTCCATAACCC
>CAZZFZ010000215.1:0-1875 GCA_964653835.1 uncultured Anaerolineales bacterium | reverse complement strand
CGACTAATGCCCCCAAAACCTTTACACAACCTTCAAATATACTTCATAGCTCCTTCAAACAAAGTGGGTATCCTTTAGACAACTTCAAACCACTTCCGGCAGCACGTACCCGGAAAGACGACACAGAAGGAGCTACACCATGAAGAAAACTATCCTGATTGCAGCGTTTTTGACCATCGCCGTGCTGGCGATCGGCGTGACAGGCATCGCCTATGCCCATGGCCCCTACCCCGGCACGCCGGACGGCGCCCCCACTCCCTATGGCCCGATGGGTGGTTATGGAATGATGGGCAGCTACGGCATGTATGGCGAAGAAGGCCCGATGCACGAAGCCATGATCGCCGCTGTGGCTGAGGCGCTTGGCCTGTCCCCGGAAGAGATTGAAGCCCGTCATGATGCCGGCGAAACCATCTGGGATATCGCCGCCGCGCAGGGCCTCACGGACGAAGAGATCCGCGACCTGATGCTCACCGCCCACGACAGCGCGCTGGAACAGGCCGTCGCCGAGGGTTGGCTGACCGCTGAGCAGGCCGAGTGGATGGACGCTCACATGGAAAGCATGTGGAACGGCGAGTACGGCAACCACTGCGGAGGCTCCGGCTGGGGCAACATGAGCATGAACTGGTAACCCAAACGACATAACCACAAACTAACCAGGCAACAAGCAACGAGGCGACGGGACATCCCGCCGCCTTGTTGACCTTAATCACCTAACACTTCTTTCACTTTAATTGCCATCCCTTTGTAGTAAAATCAGCATATGTCCTCTTCTCCATCTTCATCCCCTATTCGCGTCCTGCTGGCCGATGACCACGCCGTGGTGCGAGCTGGCATTCGTCAATTTCTCGATCAGGCCGAGGATATCGTCGTCATCGCCGAGGCGGACGACGGCATCGCCGCGCAGGCGCTGATCGCAGAGCATCAGCCCGATATCGCTGTCCTGGATATCCAGATGCCAGGGGCCAGCGGGATCGAGGTCACTCGCTGGGTGCGCGCCAACCACCCCCAAGTCGGGGTTCTCGTCCTCACAGCCTACGACGACGATCCCTACGTCATGGCCGTGTTGCAAGCCGGAGCGAACGGCTACGTGCTCAAAACCGCCTCCCCGCGCGAGATCATCCGCGCGGTGCGCGAAGTCCACGCCGGGCATTCGGCGCTGGATGCATCCATCATCCAAAAGGTCATGAGCCAGGTTTCCACCGGCGCGCGTGAACAACCGGTGGAGAAGCTGACCTCGCGCGAGGAAGAAGTGTTGATCCTGGTCGCCAAAGGGTTCACCAACAAGGCCATCGGCGTACAACTGGGCATCAGCGACCGCACCGTGCAGGGCCACTTAGCGCATATCTTCAACAAACTCCAGGCAAACAGCCGCACCGAAGCCGTCATGCGAGCGATTTCCCTGGGTTGGCTATCTCCTGACTTAATGGAGGATTGAGCATGGCGCCTCCCCCACGCGGTTCGCTGCCGCTTCCCGGTATGCGTTGGCGAGGCCTCAACCTGCAATTCTTCGCCTTTTTCTTCCTCCCCTTAATCGGCGTCCTCATCATAGTCACCTTTGGCAGCCTGACCCTGCACCAGCGCGCCATGCGCCAGCTCGTCGGCGAGCGGGATGAACGCGTCGCGCGTACCGCCGCAGCCGCCATCAGTGAACAACTCAATCACCGCGCCGCCGCGGTGCGCGGCCTGGCACTACGCGCCGCCGATCAAACCCCACCGCTGACGATCTTACAAAGTTCCGCTTTTTTGCAAAATGACTTCGATCACGGCATGGCGCTGTTCACAGCCGCTGGCGACCTGCAGGCGGCCTCAGGGGAGGCTGCCTTTTGGGCGGATTCCCCCCCAGCGCTGCGCGCCCTCTTTGAGCAAGCACACGCC
>CAZZFZ010000214.1:0-3737 GCA_964653835.1 uncultured Anaerolineales bacterium | reverse complement strand
GGGCAATGAAGTTCTGGGTAACCGAGTGCGTTTGCGGGTGATCAAAAACCGCCTGGCGCCGCCGTTCCGGGCCACGGAAGCCAATCTGATCAATGCGGAGGGCGTTGTGGATGACGATGAATAAATTGACGCTGGATTTCCCTTTTGGTTGTAAAGCCAGAAAAAGGACAGATTTCTCTGCTACTGGATTGCATCTCGGAAATTCGGCGCTCAGGTTCGTATATTGTTATTACGTCTAATTGGGTGACAAACCAGAACATTTGTGCGATATAATAAGCGCAGATGTTCGTTCACCTGCACACCCATTCGTATTTCTCCTTCCTGGATGGCATTCCTTCTCCGGAGAGACTGGCGCAGGCCGCCGCTGAAGCCGGGATGCCTGCCCTGGCGCTGACCGACCATCACAACCTGACCGGCTCCGTCCGGTTCTACGATGCCTGCCAGCGGGCGGGCATCCAGCCGATCCTCGGCCTTGAGCTGGTTGTAAATCATCCGTTGGGCCAGGGGAATCTGATCCTGCTGGCGATGGACCGACAGGGTTGGGGGAATCTGTGCCGCCTGAGCAGTCAGGCGAACGCCGATGCGCACCGCGGCTCCGAGCAGAGGATTCAGTTTGATGGATTGGCGCAAAATGCCCAGGGTCTCATCTGCCTGACTGGGGGAAAACGCGGTCTGGTGCAACGCCTCTTCGAGCGTGAACAGCCCGACCTGGCGCGGCGATTTCTGGACGATCTCAAAGGGTGTTTCCCCGAGCGATTGTATCTTGAACTGCAATGGCAGCGTTCCGCTGACCGTCAGAGCGTGCGCTTGCTGGCAGACGTGGCGCGCGCCGCACATCTTCCTATCGTCGCCACCAACAATGTGCATTATCTGGCCCCGAAGGATGCCCGCTTGCAGCGCACCTTGAGCGCCATGCGGCTGAACACCACGCTGACAAATCTGCCCCCCGATGTCGCTGCGCCCGATGGTTCTCACTTCACACTTCCCAAAGAAATGATCCGGCGCTTCAATGAATATCCTGAAGCGGTCGCCAACACGCTGGAGATCGCCGCACGCTGCCGCCTTGAACTCCCTCTGGGACAGCCTCACTACCCGGAGATCGACCTGCCTGAGGGTGTGAGCACCGATGAAGAACTACGCCGCCGGGCGTTTCGGGGCGCCGTGCAGCGTTACGGGGAGATCACGCCAGAAGTTGAAGCTCGCCTGGAACATGAACTGGAGATCATTAGCGCCAGGGATTACGCGCCGTTCTTCCTCATTGTCCAGGAAATCCTTGACTACGCCCGGCGGATTGATGTGCCGATCTCCTCGCGCGGCTCGGCGGCCTCCTCGCTGGTGGCCCACTGCCTGGGGATCACCTCACCCGATCCGTTGGCGCTGAACCTGTACTTTGAGCGTTTTCTCAACCCGGCGCGTTCCTCCCCGCCGGACATCGACACCGATTTGTGTTCCCGGCGCCGGGACGAAGTCATCCGGCATGTGTATGAACGCTACGGTGCTGACCGGGTGGCGATGGTGGAGACGATCAACCGCTTCCGCCGCCGCTCTGCGCTGCGCGAGGTCGCCAAGGCACACGGCTTCTCCTCCCAGGAGATCAAGGCGCTGGTGACCGGCTTGCCCTCTCGCGGCTGGGGGCCGCCATCCAGGTGGCGGGCTACATCCCAAACGCCCTACCAGGATTTGCGCGCTCGCTTCCCGGATCCCCGTCATCAGCGCCTTTTCGATGAAGCCGAGGCGATTCTCAAATTCCCGCGCCATCTCTCCGTGCATCCAGGGGGTGTGGTCATCAGCCCGGGGCCGATGACCGACCTGGTGCCCACCTTTCTGGCCACCAAGGGTGTGCTGGTCACCCAGTTTAGCCTGGAGGACATCGAGCGCCTGGGGTTGGTCAAGATTGACCTGCTGGGGACGCGCGGCCTGACCGTGTTGGGAAACGTGGCAAGGCAGATTCACACCTGGCAGCGGCGCGAGTACCCCAACCGGTTAGCTGTGTTGGACGCCATCCCCGAGGACGATCCAAAAACGACCGAACTGGTGCGCGCCGCCGAGGTTGTCGGCTGTTTCGCCATTGAAAGCCCAGGTATGCGAGCCACCCTGCGGGAGATCGACGCCCACAGCGTGGCGGACATCATGATCGCCCTGGCGCTCTATCGCCCCGGCCCGTTGACCGGCGGGCTGAAAGACGCCTTTGTTCGCCGTCATCTGGGGCAGGAAGCAATCCATCACATCCATCCCGCCCTGGCGCCCCTGCTGGAAGATACCTACGGTGTGATCCTCTACCAGGAACAGGTGCTGCGCGTCGCCAGCGAACTGGCCGGATTGAGTCTGGCGGAGGCCGATTTGCTGCGCCGGGCGATGAGCCACTTTGACCCTGGCGAACGCATGAAAACGCTCAAAACACATTTCATCGCTGGGGCGCAGGAGAAAAGCAGGGTCGCGCCTGAAACCGGCGAGCAAATCTGGGAGATGATGGCCGCCTTCGCCGGGTACGGATTTCCCAAGGCGCACGCCGCCTCGTATGCGCTAGTAGCCTGGCGTTCGGCCTGGTGTAAGGCGCACTATCCGGCGGAGTTCATGGCCGCGGTGCTGGCAGGCTGGGGCGGCTACTACCGCCAGCCAGTGTATCTGAATGAAGCTCGTCGTTTGGGGTTGAGCGTGCGCGGCCCGCACATCAACCATTCGCAACGCCAGTTCGCAACGGCATACCCTGATGGCATTCCCGTTCTCTACATGGGCCTCGATCAGGTGCGCGATCTGACGCGCCGCACCCAGAAACGCATCCTTCAGGGGCGGCCTTTCCAATCGCTCGAAGACTTTCTGACGCGGGTGGATCCGCGCCCGCAAGAAGCCCAGAACCTGATCCAGGTTGGCGCGTTGGATGGCCTGGGGACGATCCCGGCGCTGCTTGCTCGCGTCAAGGTGGGCGGGTGGCAACGGGGTCAGTTAGCGCTGTTTGAATTTGAGCCAGGCACTGGGGGGGAAGATTGGGATCTGACGGCGCGCATGGCGGCGCAAAAGCGCATCCTGGGGGTTGGTGTGGCGGCGCATCCCCTGGAGCTGGCCGCAGACCAGATTAAAGCGCTCAACCCAGTATCCACTGTCGACGCCGCATGCAAGCTGAATGAGACAGTCACGTTGGCAGGCGTGTGTCAGTCCGCGCACCGTATTCAAAACGCGGATGGCGAAAACGAATACCGTCTGGACTTCTTGGATTTGGAGGGAATGCTGCCGGTTATGGTCAGCGCCTTTTTGTACCAGCAGCAGCGCAAGGCGCTTTCACCGACTCAACCCATCGCCGTTGAAGGGCGGATCGTTCAGGAGCCGGTCAGCGGGGAAATCATCCTGAGGGCATCCCGCTTGCGGCCGTTGAAGTGAGGGCAATGTTTCTTTTGCTCGATCACCCGCTGAGGCTTCAGGATTTCGGGGGGCAGGGTGAAACGGTAGGGCATACGGCCATTATAATGGATTTCCGATCTGTTCGCACACTACCATCTGTATTTATCTAAATACGGATGGTATGCAATTATATATCCTTGAAAATCAAGCGCGCTCTGCTCCCTCAAGTCCAGGAATACCTGCTACCCGGCAAAGTCGTTGTGCTGTATGGTCCCCGACAGGTGGGCAAGACCACCCTGGTCAGCGAATGGGTGGGCAATCTGGAATTGAAAGCCGCTCCGAAAGATGGTAGAGAAGGATTGAAGCATGAATTCATAAAATACTGAGATGGCTCCACACGA
>CAZZFZ010000213.1:0-3759 GCA_964653835.1 uncultured Anaerolineales bacterium | reverse complement strand
TACCCAATCTCTTGTTACCTAATTGCGATACAATACCTTCATGACCTTCAAACTTCACGCCCCCTTCAAGCCCACTGGTGACCAGCCCGAGGCTATCGAAAAGCTCATTCAGGGCATTCAATCAGGCTACAAACATCAGGTATTGCTTGGAGCCACCGGTACCGGCAAAAGCATTGGGCATAATGACTCTGTTTTTATCGTTGAGGTTCAGAATGGGAAATCTAACAGGCGCGTATTGCCAATTGGGGAATTCTTTGAATACCTCCAAGCGCGCCCTGATATTCTTTTGACCCAGGAGGGGGATGCGCTCATCATTGAATTTCCCGAAACACTGCAATTTTATACTCAGGCCATTCATCCTGATGATTGTTCGGTGGCGTTGCGCCCCGTCCGCGCCGTTATCCGCCACGACGCACCAGATGACATGTATAGACTGCGCACCAGATGCGGGCGCATCGTGCATCTGACGGGTGATCATAACCTTTGGGTATTGCGCGATGGGCAGTTGCGTTTGATTGAAACCGCCGATGCCAGATCGACCGACTATCTGCCACTCCCTGAAAGTCTACCTGCTGGCAATTCGCTTACTCACATTGACGTGCTGGAAATTCTGGATGGTGAGCGTTTGTTCGTGGAAAGCCCCGAAGCGGTGCTCTCGTTTGTGGAAGAACGAGGTGTTGCTGCCTTTGCCAAGCCACTCGCGGAGACAGGAATCAAATCGCCGCATGGAAAACTTGCCGCCATCCGTCATCACCGTCGAGGGCGAGGCATTGAGATCAGCGCATTTCGCAGGTTGTTGAAACGCACAAACAGTTTGGGTGGCCACTGGAAGCCAGAACGCGCCAGCGTGGGCGGCAAACGTCCTTACAATCGTCTGCCAACACAACTGCGCCTTACCAATGACTTCCTACGCTTTCTGGGTTATTACATCGCCGAGGGGAATAGTCAGGAACGGTACATTATCCTTGCCAATCGTGCCCCGCAAATTCGCGCCGACATTGAAACCGCACTGGCGCAACTGGGCATCCCTTTCAGCATCCGTCCGTCTTCAGATTACCAGATTTCCTCCACGGTATTGACAAAACTGTTTTCCAGTCTCTGCGGGGCGACCGCCTCCACCAAGCGATTGCCGTTCTTTTGGCCCGATCTTTCAGAAGATGCACTTGGGCAGTTGTTGCGGGGGTACTTTGACGGCGACGGCACAGTGGAGCGTGCCAGCGCCATTACTGCAAGTACGGCTAGCGAACAACTGGCTTCCGATGTGGCTTATGCTTTGCTGCATCTGGGGATATGGGCGCGCATTTCGCGTCGTTGGAAGCACGCTACCAACAGTCCACATGAAGGCGGATGGTATTTCACAATCACGATTTCCGGGCAAGCGGACTTGCGACGCTTTTGGGAAAAGATTGGCTTTTCTCTGCCGCACAAACAGCGAAAACTGGAGCGACATTTACAGCGAGGGAAAAACTCGAATGTAGACCTTGTACCCATAAAAGGGGAATATTTGCGCTGGTTGCGCCGTCAGTTGGGTCTTTCGGCAAAGCAGTTGGGGGCCGCGGCTGGCTTATCCCGCGGGGCTGTACAACTCATTGAAACTGACAAGCGCCGCCCGCAGCGCGAGAATTTGCGCCGCTTGTTGGCTGCTTTGCGCTCGTTCGCCGGGAAGGCGGAATCGCTCCCTCCGGCATGGGAATTCACTTGGCAGGCGTTGTTCAATTTCTGCCGCGTGCGCTGGACGCAAATTGCGGCAGTCGAGCCAGTGACGTATACCCATCCCTCCGTCTACGATTTCAGCGTTCCGGGGGCAGAGACCTTTTTGGCTGGCAAGGGGGGCTTGTTTGTCCATAATACCTTTACGATGGCCAACATCATCGCCGCCGTGGACAAACCCACCCTGGTGATGGCGCACAACAAAACCCTGGTGGCCCAACTTTACGCCGAGTTCAAGGAGTTCTTCCCCGAAAACGCGGTGGAGTACTTCGTCTCCTACTACGATTACTACCAGCCTGAGGCCTACGTCCCCCGGCATGATCTTTACATCGAGAAAGAGACCGAAATCAACGAGGAGATCGAACGCCTGCGCTTGGCGGCTACCACTGCGCTGCTCTCGCGACGGGATGTCATCATCGTGGCCTCGGTCTCCTGCATCTACGGCCTGGGCAGCCCGGAGGCCTACGGCAAGGTGGTGATTGACCTCGAGGTCGGTCGCAGTTACCGCCGCAACACCTTGCTGCGGCAACTGATCGAGAGCCAGTACACCCGCAACGATTTGGACCTCAAACCGGGCTCCTTCCGCGTGCGCGGTGATACGCTGGAGGTCGCCCCGGCGTATGAAGACCGCTGGGTGTACCGCATCTCCTTCTGGGGCGATGAAATCGAGCGCATCACCGAGGTGAATTACCTCACCGGCGAGGTGCGCCGCCAGATGGAGAGCGTGAGCATCTACCCGGCTAAGCACTTCATCACCGAAGAGGAGAAGATGCAGAAGGCCATCACCGATATCGAAGCCGAGTTGGAGGAGCGCATCGCTTACTTCAAGGCCAACGACATGCCGCTGGAAGCCCAGCGCATCGAGCAGCGCACGCGTTACGATCTCGAGATGCTGCGCGAGGTCGGTTACTGCTCCGGCATCGAGAATTATTCTCGTCATCTCGATCAGCGCCCGGAAGGCTCGCCGCCCTGGACGTTGATTGACTATTTCCCCGATGATTACCTGCTCTTCATTGACGAATCGCACATGACCGTGCCGCAGATCCGCGGCATGTATAACGGCGACCGCGCTCGCAAAACCACGTTGGTGGAATACGGCTTCCGCCTGCCCTCCGCGCTCGATAACCGCCCCTTGCAGTTCGACGAGTTTGAGGAGCGCATGGGCTTCACCATCTACACCTCGGCCACGCCCGGCCCCTATGAGCTGCAACACGCCGAGCAGGTGGTTGAGCAGATCATCCGCCCCACCGGACTGGTGGACCCCGAGGTGGAAGTGCGCCCCGTCCAGGGACAGGTGGACGACCTGATCGGTGAGATCCACCAGCGCGTCGAGCGCGGCCAGCGCGTGCTGGTGACCACGCTCACCAAGCGCATGGCGGAGGATTTATCCGATTATCTGATGGAGATGGGGATTAAAGTGCACTACCTGCACTCGGAGATTGACACCCTCGAGCGGGTGGGGATTTTGCGCGACCTCCGTTTGGGGGTGTTCGACGTGGTTGTGGGGATCAACCTGCTCCGCGAGGGGTTGGACCTCCCCGAGGTCTCCCTGGTTGCGATCCTCGACGCCGACAAGGCCGGTTTCCTGCGCTCGGCCACCGCACTGATTCAGACCATCGGGCGCGCCGCCCGTCATGTGGAGGGCAAGGTCATCATGTACGCCGATGCCATCTCCGACGCCATGCGCGCCGCCATTGATGAGACCAACCGCCGCCGCGCCAAGCAGATCGCCTATAACCGCGAACACGGCATCGAGCCGGTCAGCATCGTCAAGGGCATCCGCGATATCACCGACCAGATCGCCGCTCACGCCGTGGCTGAGGAACAGGCCGAATACCGCGCCGGGGTGGTGACCTCCCTGCCGCAGGAAGAGATGCGCAAGGTGATCGCCGCGCTGGAAACGGAGATGAAAACTGCCGCCGAAAACCTGGAGTTTGAGAAGGCCGCCGCCCTGCGCGACCAGATTTTCGAGCTGCGTAAAATACTGGCCGATGAGGGCGATTACAAGCCCTGGGAGAGGATCCGCCTGCTGGCGGGCGGTTAGACCGC
>CAZZFZ010000212.1:0-3792 GCA_964653835.1 uncultured Anaerolineales bacterium | reverse complement strand
GGGGGACGGCACAATGAAGGAGAAAGCATGGAAATCACAGAAAACTGGAAAGCTCCCTTCTTCACCATCTGGGCGGGGCAGGCGTTATCGCTGCTCGGCAGCCAGTTGGTGCAGTTCGCGCTTATTTGGTACCTCACCGTGCAGACCGGCTCGGCGACCGTGCTGGCGACAGTTTCGCTGGTGGCGCTGCTGCCCGATATTTTCCTTTCGCCCTTCGTCGGCGCGCTGGTGGATCGTTGGAATCGCCGCCGCATCATGCTGGTGGCGGACAGCGGAATTGCGCTGGTCACACTGGCGCTGGCGCTGCTCTTTGCCCTCGATCGGGTACAGGTGTGGCATATTTACTTGATTTTGTTCCTGCGCTCGGTGGGAGGGACGTTCCATCGCCCGGCGATGACCGCCTCAACTTCGCTGATGGTACCTGGGGAGCATCTCACCCGCGTTCAAGGCGTCAACCAGACGCTCAACGGCGGGTTGAACATCATCGCCGCGCCCCTGGGAGCGGTGCTGCTCGACTTGCTGCCGATGGGCAGCATCGTCGCAGTGGATGTGGTCACCGCGGCGTTCGCGATTGCTCCCTTGCTGTTTATCGCCATCCCTCAGCCGGAGAAAAGCGCCGCAGAACAGAACGCCCCCTCAACCTATTTTCAGGAACTCGCCGCCGGTTTCCGCTATGTGCTGGGCTGGCCGGGGCTGCTGGTGATTCTGCTGATGTCCGCTCTGATCAATTTTTTACTCTCGCCGGCCATGTCCCTGATGCCGTTGCTGGTGAAATCGCATTTTCAGGGCGGCGCGTTGCAGCTTGGCTGGCTGGAGTCCGTTTTGGGAGCGGGGGTGATCATCGGGGGGCTGGCTCTGGGGGTGTGGGGCGGCTTCCGGCGACGCATCGTCACGGGATTGTTCGGGCTGATGGGCGTTGGTATCGGGGTGCTGATCCTGGGGCTGGCGCCCGGCTCAATGTTCCCGCTGGCGTTGATCGGGATGGCGGTCGCCGGGGTGATGATGCCGATGGCTAACGGCTCGATCGGCGCGGTCTTCCAGGCCGTGGTGGAGCCAGGGATGCAGGGGCGCGTCTTCTCGCTGGTGGGCAGCCTCTCGATGGCGATGACCCCCATCGGGCTGGCGCTGGCCGGGCCGCTCTCCGACGCGTTTGGCATCCAGGTCTGGTTTGTGATCGGCGGTGTGTTCACCATCCTGATGGGGCTGGTGAGTTTCGTCATCCCCGCGGTGATGCGCATTGAAGATGGGAGGTTATCGACATGAATGAGAATAAGCATATCCACGCCAACCGACGGGTGTGGGATGCCTGGGCGGAGATCAATGCCGCCTCGGATTTCTACGATCTGGATGGCTTTAAGCGCGGGGCCACCTCGCTGCGCCCGCTGGAGATCGCTGAACTGGGCGAGGTGGAGGGAAAAACACTATTGCACCTGCAATGTCATTTCGGCATGGATACGCTCTCCTGGGCGCGACGCGGCGCGCGCGTCACTGGCGTGGATTTCTCGCCGCGGGCGATCGCCCTGGCCGAGGGGCTGGCTGCCGAGTTGGGCCTGGCAGCGCGCTTCATCCAGGCGGACATTTATGAGCTGCCGCAAAAACTGAACGAGCAGTTTGATATCGTCTTCACTTCTTATGGCGTGCTTGCCTGGTTGAGCGACCTGTCACGCTGGGGGCGGGTCATCGCCCGCATGCTCAAACCCGGCGGCGTGTTCTACATGGTGGAGATCCATCCTTTTTCCTCCATGCTGGAAGACGAAAGCCCTGAGCAGGTGCTCACTTTGCGCTATCCTTACTTTGCCGATTCAGAGCCGATGGCTTTCACCGCCCAGACATCCTATGCGGATCCCGAAGGTCAGCACACCCCTCCGCTGACCAATTACCAGTGGTTTCACAGCCTGGGGGAGGTGGTCAACGCTCTGCTGGATGCTGGTCTGCAACTCGAATTCCTGCATGAGCATTCGATGACAGTCTTCCGGCAATTGCCCTTTATGCGTCAGGATGAGGACGGTTGGTGGCGGTTACCGGAAGGGCTGCCGGAGATCCCCTTGCTCTTTTCGATCAAAGCGGGTAAAACATGTCTATGACTCGTGACGAATTTCTGGCTCTGTTAGACGACCAATCGCGCCCATTGCTTGCCGATGGGGCGATGGGGACGATGTTGCACGAGCGCGGCATCGGTTTTGATGAATGTTTTGACGCCCTCAACCTGAACAACCCGGCGATGGTGGGCGATATTCACCGGGCGTACATCGAGGCTGGCGCGCAGGTCATTTACACTAACACCTTTGGGGCGAACCGGTATAAATTGAGCGAACACGGACTGGAAGATCAGGTCGCGGCGATCAACCGCGCCGGTGTGGAGCTGGCCCGCCGCGTTGTGACCGGCTCGTTCCGAGAGGTGCTGGTCGCCGGGGATGTCGGCCCCCTGGGGGTGCGGCTGGCTCCTTACGGGCGCGTGCAACCCCAACAGGCGCGCCAGGCGTTCGTCGAGCAGATCGCCGCCCTCTGCGAAGCAGGAGCCGATTTGATCGTCCTGGAAACTTTCAGCGACCTGTATGAAATCCGCGAGGCGGTGGCCGCAGCGCGGCAGGTGTGCGACCTGCCGGTGGTCGCCACAGTGACCTTCACCCGTGACGACCGCACCGTGTTGGGCGATACCCCGGCGGCGGTGGCGCACATGCTGGCCGAGTGTGGCGCCGACGTCATTGGGGCGAACTGCTCCGGCGGCCCGGCGCAGTTGCAGCGCATCCTGGAGCAGATGCGCCAGGCGGTTCCCGCGGCGCACTTCGTTATCAAACCCAACGCCGGTTGGCCGGAGCATGTTGCCGGGCGGGTGATGTATACTGCTCATCCGGATTATTTCGGTGAGTACGCCGAAACCTTCGCCCGCCTGGGTGTGCGCATGATGGGAGGGTGCTGCGGCACGACGCCGGAGCACATCACGGCCATGCAGGTGCGTCTGGACGCGTTGCCGCCTGATTTTCAGGTGGAGGAAGTGCCTCCTGCGATCCGGGTGACAGTGCGCGACCTCTCGCCCAAAGGGCCGACTCACCTGGCGCAGCGCCTGGCGGAGGGGAAGTTCACCGTCGCCGTGGAGATGGATCCGCCGCGCGGCCTCTCGCCGCACAAATTGCTGGCCGGGGCCAGCTTGCTCGCCGAGGCCGGGGCCGATGTGATCAACGTGGCCGATAGCCCGATGGCGCGCATGCGCATGAGTCCCTGGGCGGTGTGTGACCTGATTCAGCGCAACGTGGGGGTGGAGACCACCCTGCATTTCCCCACCCGTGGGCGCAACCTGCTGCGCGTTCAGGGGGACCTGCTCGCCGCGCATGCACTGGATATTCGCAACGTCTTTGTGGTCATGGGCGATCCGACGGCGATCGGCGATTACCCCGACGCGATGGACGATTATGACCTCGTCCCCTCGGGGCTGATCAAGCTCATCAAACAGGGGTTCAACGCCGGGGTGGATCACGCTGGAGTGGATATCGGCCAGCCGACCGCTTTCTTTGTGGGTTGCGCGTTGAATCTGCTCCCCTCCAAGCCGGAGCGCGAGATGAAGGTGCTGCGCCGCAAGATCAAAAACGGTGCCGATTTCGCCCTTACTCAGCCGGTTTATCAGCCGGAGAAGGCGCGCCAGTTCTTGCAGCGCTACGAGGAGACCTACGGCCCGCTGGAGATCCCCATCCTGGCAGGAGTGCTGCCGTTGTATACCACCCGCCACGCGGCTTTTCTGCAGAACGAAGTCCCCGGCATCATCATCCCCCCCGATGTGATGGAGCGCATGGAAAA
>CAZZFZ010000211.1:0-3852 GCA_964653835.1 uncultured Anaerolineales bacterium | reverse complement strand
CCACTCCCACACCCGCAACCGCGCCCTGAAAAATCAATCCCCCCATCCTTCAACCAGCAGAAAATCGGTGCTATAATTTTGCCTGGATTCGCTCCGGAGATCGAGTTGCACGCCACAAAGGAGCAACGGCATGGACAATCTGCACGAGCCGGTACTGGTGCTCAACGCTAACTTTGCACCCATCAACGTGTGCACAACCAAGCGCGCCATCGTGCTGATCCTGACCGGCAAAGCGAGTCTGGTGATGAACGGACGCGGGGTGATCCATTCGGTCTCCCGCATCTATCCGCGCCCCTCCATCATCCGCCTGGGGGCGATGGCGCATCGGCCGCGGCCGCGGGTCAAGCTCAGCAAGCGCGAGATCTTCCGCCGAGATGAATACACCTGCCAGTACTGCGGGCAACGCAAGAAAACGCTGACCGTTGACCACGTCATCCCGCGGCGACTGGGTGGCAACCACAGCTGGGAGAATCTGGTCACCGCCTGCGCGGCGTGCAACCACCGCAAGGGAGGCCGCACCATCGAGCAGGCGGGCATGCGCCTGCTGCACACCCCCAAAGCACCATCGTCCTCGGCGCAGTACATCTTCGGGCGCTACCTGCCCAAAAACGAGGAGTGGCTACCCTTCCTTCAGGGATGGTGAGCGATTTCCCTAAATTTCAATCGTCATGAAATCTTCGGCCAGGGCAACCTCGCCCGAAAAGGCCGAGCGCGCCTGCGGGAGCAACGCCCGCGGATCAACCCCGCGCACACCATAGTGAATCAGATACAATTGCTTGACCCCCGCCTCTTGCGCGATCTCCGCCGCCTGACGCGCCGAGGAATGACCCAGCGCCTCACCGGTAGCCTCATGGATGAGCACATCCGCTCCCGCGGCCAGCCCCACAACCGCGGCACAGGGTTGAGTATCACATGAATAGGCCAGGGCGCGGCCGCTGGCGCGCACCTCCACCCGCAGGCCAATCGTGGGGACGAGATGTTCCACCGGGGAAGCCAACACACGAAACTCATCCGTCGCCAGCACTGGCGCAAGCGCCTGTTCTGGCACGCGCTGAAACGTCACTGGAAAGAAGTTCGGCCACTCATCCCAGCCGAAGGCATCCAACAAATTTTCCATGCGCTGCAAAGTGTGATCCAGGCCGTACACCGTCAGCGGAGCCTTGCGCCCCAGCAACCACATGTTCATCAACAACAACGGCACGCCGGAGACGTGATCGGGATGAAAGTGCGTCAGAATGAGGTGATTCAGGTTGTTGAAATCCAGACCCGCCTGCTGCAAACGCACCAGGGGATTACCAACACAATCCACCAGGATGAATTCATCTTTGCCCGTAACAGCAAAATGGGTGTTTTCGTGCTCCGTATCGGGGATGGAATTCGCCGATCCCAGAATAATGATTTTGCTCATAATAAGTCCAGTCATCGCACGGCGCGCGGGCGAAGCCAAACACCGCGCCAGGGTTAGCCCGGCTATGTTATATCATAAGACCGCTCACAGGGGTGTAGCACTTAAGAGCCACCAGCCGAGAGGCACACGCCCCCCCGAACACAGCTAAGGTTGCAACAAACGCAACGCGATCGCCGGGGTGAGATACACCTCCAACACCGCGGCGATGAAGAACAGCGGGATCATCCACAGGATGAAAACGCGCACCCAGTCAGCCAGGGCGGTGAGCAACGCCTCCCCCATCGAACGTCCGCGCGCCGGGGTTGCCAGTGTAGCCCCCAGGCGCAGGATCGCCGCCCCTGCCAGCCCAATCGCCGGGATTTCAAAGATGCCGTGGGGGAGCACAAACCCGGTCAGGAAAAGCCAGGGGGGGATTCCTGCCCGCGCCGCGGTGACGGTGAAATAGCCGATGATGCCGAACGGCAGCAGCAACACAATCAGCCCCATCACCCCAAAGGAGAAAATGCCCAGCAGGGTCGCCAGAATCACTGTGCGCAAGTTGTGCAGCCAGACAACAGGGACGGCATCCAGCGTAAAGAATTGCAGGTTCACAAGCCTCTCTTGCAGGTTGTTGAGATCAAACGCCTCCGGCGGCAGGATGAAAATCTGCGCCTGCTGCACGCCGATCCACGCACCCGCGGCGAAGGCCCCCAGGGCAAGAAAAAAAGGCAAGCCCGCGAGGCGCAAGGAATACCACGGCTCGGCGCGCAACCACTCCCCCAGCGAAGCGCGGCCGTGGCGCAAGGCGTCCCAAAACACGCGCCAGCCCCAGCCCAGGTTGAGCACATCAATCTCGCGCCCCAACAGCTCTTCACGATTGAAGTAGGCGATGCCGGTACGCGCCAGCAACCCGGCAATCAGCACCTGCCCAAAGATCGCCCACCAGAGCACCGAATAACGCGCCCAAAACATTATCATGCTCTCCCCAACCAGCAGCATTGCCGTAGGGATGATGATGAACGAGGCCAGCAGGTTGGCCGCCCGCGCCGAAGTGGCCTGCGAGGAGATCACCACCGCCCCACTGACCATGAGGAGCGACTGCACCGTGGTCAGCGCCACCACCTGAATCAACAGCACCGGATCGGGCTGCCAGCCCACCTGGCGGTACACCCCCACCAGGTAGACGATGATCCCCAGGTAGCTGGCCAGCAAAGGTGGCAGCATCACCGCCAGCAACTTGCCCAGGTAAAGCTGCAAATCAGTGAGCGGGGTGGCGAGTAGCGGCTCGATGCTGCGACGCTCCTTCTCACCCACAAAACTTTCCAAGGCGATCACCAGCGAGACCGAGATGGGGAAGAACCCCACCACCATCAGCAGGAAGGGGATCAGGCGATCACCGATGATCGGCGCGCCGTAACGCTCCACAAAGGCGACGGCCTCGCGCGCCGTGAAGTTCATCAGGCCGGGGAAGAACAGCGTGAGCACCAGGATAGGCAGCAAAATGCGCCAATCGCGGAATTGGTCGCGAATCTCGCGGCGGGTGATAATCAGCGCCGGGCGCAGCTTATCCAGCATCTGACGTTGCTCCTCCCGATGCGCCGACAGCCTCAAGGTAAACCTGCTCCAGGCTGCGCGGCACCTCGCGCAGTTCTACCACCGGCAGGCTCTGTTCCAACAAATGGCGCAACACGCGGGGATGATCACGCTCCGGGGCGGCGCTGCGGAAGCGAATCCAGTTGGCGCCCTGCGCGGTCAACGCCACGCTTTCCGGCAGCGACACCAGGCGGCCGTTAAGCGGGGCAGCAAAGCGGATCTCATATTCCCCCGGTCCCAGCATTTGCCGTTTCAGTTCGGAGGGCGTGCCCTGGGCGATGATCCGCCCGCGGCGGATGATGGCGATCTGGTCGGCCAGCTCCTCGGCTTCCACCAGGTTGTGAGTGCAGATGATGATCGCCCGCTCGGCGGAGCGCAGCGCTTTGATGGCGTTGCGCACCAGGCGGGCGCTTTCCGGATCCATGGCCGAGGTGGGTTCGTCGAGCAGCAACACCGGCGGATCGTGCATCAGGGCGCGCGCCAGGGCAAGCTTCTGGCGCATGCCTTTGGAAAATTCCCCTATGCGACGGCGCGCTGCCTCCGCCAGGCCGAACTGCTCCAGCAGTTCTTCGCGCCGCTTGCGACGGCGCTCCCGGCTCAGGCCGTACAGCTCGCCGAAAAAATCCAGGTATTCACCCGCGGGCATGCGGTTGTAGAGACCGTGATTCTCGGTCAACACCCCCACGGAGGCGCGCACCTGCTCCGGCTGCGTGCTCACATCGTAGCCTGCCACGCGCGCCCAACCGCGGCTTGGCCGCAGCACGGAGGTCAACATGCGTACAGTGGTAGTTTTGCCCGCTCCGTTTGGCCCCAGCAGCGCCAACACCTCCCCCGCGCCCAGCCGCAGACTCACCCCGTCCACAGCCAGGAAA
>CAZZFZ010000210.1:0-3928 GCA_964653835.1 uncultured Anaerolineales bacterium | reverse complement strand
AGTCGTCCGTCTTTTGCGGGATTGGCTGCTAAAGTTACCTTCTTCACATTGACAATTTTTCCTCATCATCTGAAAATGTGCTAAGCGATATTGTGACAGGTCACCACGGAGTCGCAGAGCGCACGGAGATTTCTCCGTGTTCTCCGTGTCTCAGTGGTTCTTTTTCTCATGTACTAAGAACAGGAGACGAATCATGCGATTGAAGGATAAAGTCTGTCTGATCACCGGCGGCGCGGCGGGGATTGGCAAAGCCACCGCCCGGCGTTTCGCTGAAGAGGGGGCGAAAGTTGTGATTTGCGACGTCGCCGAGGAAGCTGGTCAGAAGGTCGCCGCGGAGATCGGCGGCGAGTTCTACAAGGTAGATATTACTGACCGCCAGGCCGTGCAGGCGTGGGTGGATGACGTGATCGCCAAACATGGCCGTGTGGATGTGCTGGTCAACAACGCTGGCGTGCTGCGTGATGGCCTGTTCGTGCGCGTCAAGGAAGGCGAGCTGGTCAGCCAGATGTCGGAAGCGGATTTCGACTTCGTCATCAACGTCAACCTGAAAGGCACGTTCAACTGCGCGCAGGCAATCGCCCCTTACATGATTAAGCAGGGCAACGGGGTGATCCTCAACGCCACCTCGATTGTGGGGCTGGACGGCAACTTCGGGCAGACCAATTACGTGGCCTCTAAAGCGGGCGTGATCGGCATGACCAAGGTCTGGGCGCGGGAACTGGGGCGGCACAACATCCGAGTCAATGCCATTGCTCCTGGATTCACGCTCACCGAGATGGTCAAACAGATGCCCGATAAGATTCTCGACGGCATGATCGCCCGTACACCGTTGCGGCGCATGGGCGAGCCGCGCGACATCGCTAACGCCTATCTCTTCCTGGCATCCGATGAGGCCAGCTTTATCTCTGGCGTGGTGCTGCGCGTGGATGGTGGCATCGTCGTGGGGACGTGACGCACAAAAGGTGACGCAACCGATGACTGCCTCGGAAACTCGAGACGAGCGTCTGGCTCAAAAAGTGAGTGAAACGCTCGACCGCTCGAAGAACTGTGCCCAAACCGCTTTCGCCGTGCTCCAACAGGAATTTGACCTTGACGGCGGCGCGATCCTCAAGGCGCTTACGCCTTTTCCAGGGATTGCCCTGCGCGGCGAAACCTGTGGTGCAGTCATTGGATGCCTGATGGCGATTGGCCTGGTGCATGGTAGGGACGATCTGGGAGACTGGAGGGGCTATCTGGCATCGTTGCCACCTTCGCGCCGCTTCTGTCAGGCGTTTGAAGCAGAATATGGTAGTACAGCATGTGGGGATCTCCTCGAGGTCAACCTTGGTCGGCGATACGATCTTGCCAACCGTGTTGATGCGCTGAAGTACGTCGCTGCCGGGGGCAAGAAAACCTGTGGCAGGATTATTGCCAGATCTGTCCAAATTGCGGCTGAAATCATCGCGAAGAAAATCTGAACGGGCGCGATTATAAGGCAGACGAAAACCTTGACTTTTTTGCTCCCCTTCGGTACAATCCCGCCCAATATGAACGCTAAGTCAAACCGCTTTTACGCCTACTTTTATTTTTACGGCTCCGAACCTCCGGTTGCCGTTGGCGGCGCTTAAGCGGATTTGATCCCTGGTCAATCAACGCTCAGCCCAACGGCTGGGCGTTTTTGTTTTTGGAGGAGACCATGACTGTTCGAGGAATACGAGGCGCGACTGTGGCAGATGCCAACGAAGCGGATGCCATCCTGGACGCCACCAGGGAGTTACTGCTCGCCATTCTGGATTCAAATCCCGATTTGCATCCAGAAGATGTGGCGAGCGTCACGTTTACCGTCACCGATGACCTGGACGCTACCTATCCGGCGTTAGCCGCCCGGCAGTTGGGCTGGATGCAGGTCCCGCTGATTTGTGGACGCGAGATCCCTGTGCCCGGAGGGTTGCCCAAGTGCATTCGGGTGATGATCCACTGGAACACGCGCCTGCCTCAGAGTGAGGTGCGCCACGTTTACCTGAAAGACGCAACGCGTTTGCGTCCTGATTTAGCTGTAATGACCCTCAACCAGCAGGAGGTTGTACGATGATGATTGTGATGCGAGCGGATGCCACGCAACGCGAGATCAAAACAATTGTAGATCGAGTGCAGGATTGCGGCGCTCAGGCGCACCTGTCCGAAGGGCAGGAGCGGACGATTATCGGCGTGGTCGGGGATGTGCGTTCCCTGCCGCGGGACGAGTTCGTTCGCATGCCTGGTGTGGACCGCGTCATCCCGATTTCGCGGCCCTACAAACTGGCCTCGCGGGAGATCCATCCCTGGAATTCGGAGGTCGCCCTGGATGGGATCCGCTTCGGTGGCCCGGAGGTGGTTGTCATCGCTGGCCCGTGTTCGGTGGAAGACCGCGCCCAATTGCTGGAGACCGCCCACGCGGTGCGCGAGGCTGGTGCCCATGCTCTGCGCGGCGGGGCCTATAAACCGCGTACCTCGCCTTACACTTTCCAGGGGTTGGGGGAGGAAGGGCTGGAGCTGTTGGCCGAGGCTCGCGCCGAAACCGGCCTCGCCGTGGTCACCGAGGCCATGTCCCCGGCGCAGGTCCCCGTTGTCACTCGCTACGCCGATATGATCCAGATCGGGGCGCGCAACATGCAGAATTATGCCTTGTTGCACGCCGTTGGTGAGAGCCAGCACCCTGCCTTGCTCAAGCGTGGCTTGAGCGCCACGGTGGATGAATTGCTCATGGCGGCGGAGTATATCCTCTCGCACGGTAATCAGCGGGTGGTATTATGTGAGCGCGGCATTCGCACCTTTGAGACCGCCACGCGCAACACCACCGACATCAATGCCATCCCAGTGCTCAAGTCGCTCACCCACCTGCCGGTGATCCTCGATCCCAGCCACAGCACCGGCCACTGGGAGTACGTCGAGGCCATTGCCCGCGCCGCTATCGCTGCCGGGGCGGATGGGTTGATTATAGAGGTGCACCCCCAGCCGGAAGTGGCCCTCTCGGATGGCGGGCAGTCCCTCAAGCCAGAGCGGTTTGCTGATCTGGTGCAGCAGGTCGCTGCCATTGCTGAGGCGGTTGGGCGCCGCCTGGCTCCGGCCAAAGCGATGGTTGCAGACTGAAATGGACGACGATTTTTTTCTCGATCAACGCGTTGCCATCCTCGGCCTCGGCCTGATGGGCGGTTCGCTGGCCCTGGCGTTGCGTGGATATTGCGCCGCGCTGATTGGTGTGGATCGCAATCCGGAAACCCTGGCTCTGGCGCGTGACAGGCGTGTGGTGGACTTCGCCACCGACGATCTGGCTGCCGCCCTCGCCCGCGCCGACCTGGTTGTGCTGGCCGCGCCGGTGCGCGCCAATCTGGCGCTGCTGGCCGAGATCCCTCGGCTGCATTCCGGTTCTTTGATGCTCCTCGACCTGAGTTCCACCAAGAGCGCGGTTGTGGCAGCAATGAACCAGTTGCCGGAGCGGTTCGCCGCCCTGGGGGGGCATCCCATGTGTGGCAAAGAGACCGCCGGGTTGACGCACGCAGATGGTAAACTGTTCTGGGATGCGCCTTTTGTGCTTACCGAGACGGCGCGCACCACACCCGACCTGCGCGCTGCGGCCGAAATGTTGATCGCCATCCTCGGCGCGCAACCGCTCTGGCTGGATGCGGCCAAACATGACCGTTGGGCGGCGGCTGTCAGCCACCTGCCGTATCTGGTCTCGGCAGCGCTGGCTGGGAGCACCTCTGCGGAGGCGGCCCCCCTGGTCAGCAGCGGATTTCGCAGCGCCAGCCGCCTGGCCGCCAGCGATGTCACCATGATGCTGGATATCCTCGCCACCAATCGCGACCCCGTCCTGACTGTGCTGGAAGACTTTCGCGCCAACCTCGACGCCCTGCGTGACGCCATCCAGCGGGACGATGAACTTGCCTTGCGTACCCTCCTCACCGCCGCC
>CAZZFZ010000209.1:0-3934 GCA_964653835.1 uncultured Anaerolineales bacterium | reverse complement strand
TGCGCTCTCCGTGTCTCAGTGGTTTCTCCCTCGATCCAGCCATTTCAGCACCAGCGCCCGGTAGGGCACCATCTCCATCTTCGTCTCAAAACGGCGACGCAGGAAGTTCCAGACCTGGCGCAGTATTTTACCTGGATGATACCGAAGCTTCCACCACAAAAAGGCGGCGTATAACCGCAGGCGGAACTTCGCCAGCTCTTCGTAATCCTCCCGCCAGGTGGGGGTGAAGTTCATCTCCGAGAGTTCATTGTAACCCTTCAACTCGCCGAAGATGGCCGACCCCGGCACCGGTGTGATGATGAACTGCGCGATCTCGTCCACGCCTTTGCGCGTCAGGTCGCGGACCAGGTCCCAGGTCATCTGGCGATCCTCGGTAGTTTCACCAGGGAAGCCGAGCACAAAGCAGGCCTGTGAGCGGATGCCAACCTGGTTCATGCGCCGCACCAGCCGCACGGCGTGCTCCAAATCAAAGGGTTTGCGCATCAGCTTGAGCACCCGCGGCGAGCCGGTCTCCGGTGAGATGGAGATATAGCAGCAGCCAGATTGCGCCATCAGATCAATCGTCTCCTCGCTACGGATGGTCTCCACTTTCGTTCCCGCCACAATCTTCCAAATGATCTTCAGCCCGCGGCGGATGATCTCTGCACTCATCTCGCGGATGCGCGCGTCCGAGATGGTGGGGTCTAAATCTTCAATATGGAACTCGTGCACGCCGAGCGTATTCACCCAATGTTCGATCTCATCCACCACGTTGACCGCCGAGCGCGCCCGCCATTTCTGTTCGTTGGTCGCCGGGACGACGCAGAAACGGCAGGGATACGGGCAACCGCGCGAGGTCAGCAGCGGCAGGTAGCGCGCGCTGCTCTGCGGCCCGTGGGCGAAGCGCAGCTTCCAGTAATTCTCCACCGGGAACAGCTCCCACGCCGGGAAGGGCAGCGCGTCCAAATCCTGGACGAATCCCTCGGGGGGATGATAAAACCCCGGGCCGCCGAGGCCGTCTAAATCGTCGAGGGGCTTCCCCGCTTCCAGTCGGCGCGCCAGCTCCACCGCCCGATGCTCCCCCTCCCCGGTGAGCACGTAGTCCGCCCCGGCGTCAAAGAACACCTGACGCACATCCCGCAGCGAATAGGCCGTCACCGCCTGGGTGTTCTCCAGGATCACCACCGGCACCTCAGGGCGGCGCGCTTTGACCGCCTGGACGATGCGCGCCGTGGCGATGTGGTTGGTCAGGTTGATGGCATAGATGAAGACCAAACCTGCGTCATCCTGCAGGCGGGCGGCGACTTCATCCTCGCGCAACCCCATGAGGGTGAACTTGCCCACCCGCCGCGCCTGACGGGGGCGCTCCGCGAAGGCATCCACCACCTGCACGGGAAACCCGGCCTCTCGCAGCGCAGCCGCCGCATACGCCAGCCCAAAAGGCATATACACAATGCCAGTGGTAAACGGATCGTTGCGCTGCACCACTAGGTTGGGGTTGATAAGGGCAATTGGTTTCATAAAACAAATTTCTTAACGCAGAGACGCAAGGGCGCGGAGATTTTCCTTTTTCCTCTGCGGCTCCGCGTCTCTGCGTTAAATCACGGCATTGCCGCATCGCACGAGAAATTGGGCGTGGCGCGCAGGGTAGTATACCCGCCCTCACCGAGTAGCACAACCACCCTGGCGAGGACAACATCTTCTTCCTGGCAACCGAGGACGATCACCTCACTGTAATGGGGGAAGGAGTCCGGCGAAGAATCAACCGGGAGGACAATGTTGACCGGGTTGACGCCGAGAAGCACAAACCCCAGTCGCGGGAAATCTCGCTCGCCAAAGGCAGGCCAGGCGCCGCCCGGTTCACCCTCGCGGGCGCGGTAGAAGCGTGGGTAGAGCGCCCGCCCGCGCAAAACGACATCCAGCACGCCCTCGCCCCACAGTGCGTCGGGGTCGAGGCCGAGGGCCGAGACGGCCTGTAAATCAGCCGTCTCCTCATAACGCGGCGGGACGGCGTGCTCCGCCAGCACGGGGAGCGCGCCCAGCAGCGTCAGCCCCAGGGCGGGCAAAACCAGCCCCCGCCAGGCGAACGCGGGGGCATCATCCCCCGGAGCAGCGGCCACCGCCGGTTGAGTTACCGGATACCACCCCGCCGTCGCGTAACGCCAGCCCCAGCGCAAAACCTGCCCCCAGCCGAGAGCGTAGTAGAAGAACAGCATCCAATCAGCAGGCAGGATCAGGCGCCAGCCGGAATACCTCCCCAGCGCGGTGCTGCCGAGATAGACCAAGCCCACGCCCAGCGGGACCAGCCCCAGCGCGCCGCGGCGCTCCCAGGCGGCGGCCAGCCCCACCGCCACCAGCAACAGGTTGAAGGCCAGCATCCACGCGCCCGCGGGGGAAAGTTCCCCCCGCCAGTCGTCCCAAAAGGGCATGGCGCGCGCGTAGGCCTCCGCCGAGCAGCATGCTACCCACAGGCGTTCGCCCTGCGCCCGCCAGTGAGGGAACAAATCGCTCCCTCCATCGCTGACCACCCAGGGCGACATCGGCAGCGTGACGACCATCTCCGCCAGGTTATGGGCAAAATGCGAGGCCACAAAGCGCGCCACCGCATCCGGGTGTTGACGGATGAAATCCGAGAGATAGGCATCCACCCGGCGGGCGAACTCACCGTCGCCCTCACCCGGCAGGCGCGTCACCGCGGCCTCGCCCGGCGTGAGAGTGTACAGTTCGGTCAAAAAAGCGTTTTGGTCGGGGTCGTTGAGGGCGAATTCACCGATCAGCCGATAGCTGCGCATCAGCCAGGGGAATAGTGTCAACCCCAGGCCAAGGAGGATCAACGCGACGTTCAACACCGCCCGGCGCGGCTGCCGCCAGAACCACAGAGCGGCCAGCAACGTCACCGCGGCGGCCAGGATGGAAATCTGCGGGCGCACCAGCAACAATAACCCCAACGCCCCGCCGATGAAGAGCGGATCGCGCCAGCGTCGCCGTGGCGTGGCCAACCAGCCGACAATCAGCAGCGTCAACACCACCACTCCCAGGGTGGCAGGCAGGTCGGACATCAGCAATTTGGCGTGCGAGACGCCGATCACGCCGGAAAGGGCGATGGCGTTCCGTTCGCGCAATACAATCAGCGCCGCGGCGATCAGCCCCGAGGCGCGATGATGCAGCTTCCGCCCCAGCCAGTAAATCGCCACCGGCAGCAAGGCCAGCACCATCACCTGCAGAAACGCGATGCGCTGATAATCCTGCCCGCCAAACAGATGCAGCCCGGCCAAGAATACAACGTAGAGCGGCTTGCGCGCCACACCGGGGAAACCCGCGCCGATCAGCAGGCGCTGGGCAAGCACGTCGTGCGTGGCAGCATCCGAGTGGGGATAGAATTCAAAATTTGGCAGGCGCGGCGCGGGCGAGAAGTAATCGGGTTGCATCGGCTGCCCGCCCCACAGCCAGACGGCCGCGCCCCAGATCAATAGGCTGAGCAGAACATCGCTGCGCGCCCCGCGCCCCCACCAGCTGAACGTCTCTCCGATCAGGAAGACCGCCCCTGCCAGGATCGCCACCCCAAGCTGTAGCGGCAACACCGGCACACCAGGCGGGTCCCAGCCAATCCGGTCAGGGGTCAATCCCAAACCCGTGAGGGCCATCACCCCCCAAAGAGCTAACAAGACGGCAAAAAGCACCAGGCTCAAAACGGGCAAACGTCGTGCCCCCACCCCTGGCCAGCCGTGACGCAACCAGGGCAGCAAGAGTAAATTCTGAAAGGCGAAAAGAACCGCCAGCAATAGCAGCGGTGAGAGGCGCGTCAGGTAGCCGCGCACGTAAGGATCTGCCACTACATGGCCCAGATGAAGGAACTGCGTCCCTGCCAGAAAAACCCCCAGGCTGAGAGCCAGGGCCGCGGCATAACGCCAGGGACGGGCAAGCCAGCTGTCAAGCGCGCCCACCACCCTATCAC
>CAZZFZ010000208.1:0-3978 GCA_964653835.1 uncultured Anaerolineales bacterium | reverse complement strand
CCTTCGATACGCACTTCGCCAGCGCTCCGTGCTACTCAGGACGCTGATCTTTTCACAAAAAAACGCACCCTGAGCAGCGAAGCGTACCGAAGTCTAAGCAGCGCTACTCAGGGTGCGTGATATATGGATCGCTTATCCCGAATTCACGTTAATCATGCATCAGCTCCCAAGAATGACCGCGGACAGCGGAGGCAGCAGCCAGCGATTGGAGGAGGGCGGGGCGTCCAACCCCGCGGCGAACAACACACGCTCGCAGCCGGTTTGATTGGCGAAAGCAACCGGCGTCTTACCGAAATTGAGCACCACAAAGACCATCGTATCCTCATGCTGGCGGCGGTAAATCACCAGGTTCTTCTCCCCCATCGGCCCATCGAGCACTTCAAGCGATCCATACCGCAGCGCCGGGTTTTCCCGCCGCAGGCGCAGCAACCGCCGATAGGTGTTGAGCAACGAATCGGGGTCTTTACGCTGCGCGGCGACGTTGACCTGACGATAACTGCGGTGCACCGGCAGCCAGGGGCGCGCTTCCTCGGGGCAAAAACCGGCGTTGGGGGAGGTGTCCCACTGCATCGGCGTGCGGCTGCCATCGCGGTTGAGATACAGACCCACAGCATCGGCTAGAAAGCGCGGCAACCAGCGGTAGCGCCGCGCCAGCGGATCCTTCGCCCGCCAGTGGCCGATCGCCGCTTCCTGCATGCCGATCTCTTCTCCATAATACACCACCGGCACGCCGCGCGCCGTCATCTGGAAGATCGCCAGCAATTTACCCAGCGCGGGGTTGTGTCGCAGCATCGGGTCTTTGCTGATGCGCGAGAGCACCCGCTTGACATCATGATTGCCCCACACAATCACGGGGATCATGGGGTCGGGATAGGTTTCCTCAAAATGGCGCAGCACGGCGCGGAAAAACCGCCCCGAAACGCGGGCGCGCAGCAAATCCCACAAAAAGATCAGGTTCAGGCCATCACCCTGCTCACCGATGTAGCGCCGCACAATCGCATCCGGTCCAAAGACCTCGCCCAGTAGCATGCGCTCCGGGGCATAGCTCGTCGCCAGAGAGCGCAACTCCCTTGCCAGGGCGAAAGTCTCCGGTTGATGCAGGGTGTAGCGCATCTCCTGGAAGAAGCCCGCTTCTCCATTAGGCACATACCGCCAGGAGGGAGGGTTATCCCGGAATTTAGCGTCTTTGTAGATGGCGTGGAAGATATCCAGGCGGAAGCCATCCACTCCCCGATCCAGCCAGTAACGGGCGACATCGAACATCGCTTCCTTGACCTCCGGGTTGCGGAAGTTCAAATCCGGCTGAAAAGGCAGAAAACTGGCGTAATACCACTGATCAGTGGCGCGGTCGAGATGCCAGCCCGACCCGCCAACGAAAGACTTCCAGTTGGTCGGCGGCTTGAGCCCGCGCCCATCCCGCCAGATATACCACTGGCGTTTAGGGTTCTCCCGGTCGCGGCGCGATTCCTGAAACCAGGGGTGCTCCTCGGAGGTGTGGTTGAGCACCAGGTCGAAGATCACTCGCATCCCGCGGGCGTGCACCTCGGCGATCAGGTCATCCACATCGGCCAGCGTGCCGTATTCCGGGGCGATGGCGTAATAATCGCTGATGTCATAGCCCCAATCCCCCTGCGGGCTGGCGAAGAAAGGCGAAAGCCAGATGGTTTCAAAACCCAAATCCCGGATGTAATCCAGGCGCTGGATGATCCCGCGCAAATCGCCGATCCCGTCGCCATTCGAGTCCTGAAACGAGCGCGGATAGATGTGATAGATGCTGGTCGTCTTCCACCAGGGCTGTGTCATATACGCTTCTCCTTGTTTTCTTTCATCACAAAGGACACCACGAAATCTTTGCGCTCATTTGTGCGCTTTGTGGTGAACCTAGCCACCGCTACGCAGGCTGTTCACCCGGCCTGATGCAAACTTTCCCACTCAGCGATCAGCGCGTGGAGTTCGTTCTCGATCTCCACGTAATCATCGCCCAATCGCTGAACTACTGCGGGGTCATCCGGCGGGTCAGCCAGTTGCTCGCTGATGGCAGCAAGACGGGTCTCCAACTGACTGACACGGGCCTCCACTTCGCGGATGCGTTCCCGGCGACGGCGCTCGGCTGCCTGCAGGCGATTTTTAACCGCCCGCGCCTGACGATGAGCCTGCCGCGTCGCGGGAGCTTCGGCCGCTTTCACCGCGCTCTGGGCCAGTTGTGCCTGCTCCTGCGCGGCGCGATATTGTGAATACGTGCCGGCGAACACCTGCATGCGTGCATCTCCCTTTTCGATCTCCCAGACCTGCGTCGCCAGCGCGTCGATCAGATAGCGATCGTGCGAGACCAGGATCACCGTGCCCTGGTAATCCGCCAGCACCGCCTGCAAGACCTCCTGGGAAGGGATATCCAGGTGATTGGTCGGCTCGTCCAGCAGCAGCAGGTTGGCGCGGCTGAGTGCCAGCTTTGCCAGCGCCAGGCGGCCGCGCTCCCCGCCGGAAAGCACCTCCACCGGCTTGAAGACATCGTCGCCGCGGAAGAGATAGCGCGCCAGGTAGCTCCGCACTTCCGCCGTGCGCATCTGCGGCGCGACGCTCTGAATCTCATCCAACAGCGTGCGCCGCGGGTTCAACCCCTCATGCGCCTGGGCGAAATAGCCGATCTCCAGGCTGGCCCCTAGCGTGACCTCGCCATCAAGCGGCGGCAACTGACCGAGGATGGTTTTGAGGAAGGTGGTTTTCCCCGCCCCGTTGGGGCCGATCAGCGCGGCGCACTCCAGACGATGCAATTCCAGGTCAGGGACGCGGAAGAGCACCTGCCCCGGATAGCCAATGACCACGTCGCTTGTACGCAACACCACCTCGCCGCTGCGGCGCTCCGGGCGCAGATCGAGCTTCAAATCCTGGGGGCGCTCGCTGTCCAAACGCAGCGCCTTGATGCGCCGATGGGCTTCACTCACGCTCATCACGCTGGTAGTCGTATCCACCTCAGCAGCAATGCGGCTCCAGCTCTTCCCTTGCAAAGCCTCCAGGCCAAGCTGCTCTATCGCCTGCAATTGACGGCTGAGGCGACGCAGACGCCCCTTCGCCTGGCTGACGTTCTGCCCGGCGATGTTGCGCTTGATGTATTCCAGGTCTTTCTCCAGGCGCAGTTTTTCAGCTTCAAAGACCTTCGCCCGCCGCTCCCAGCGCTCCTGCCGCTGCTGCAGATAATGGGAGTAATTGCCACGATAGGTCTCAAAACCGGTGCGCCCCATCTCCCAGACGTGGTTACAAACCTTATCCAGGAAATAGCGGTCGTGCGAGACGATCAACGCGGCGCCGTCCCAATCTTTCAGATAGCTCTCCAGCCACTCCACCGCAGCGATGTCCAGGTGATTGGTCGGTTCGTCCAGCACCAGCAGTTTAGGTGCTTCCAGCAGCAGGCGCGCCAGCAACGCCCGCGTACGCTGACCGCCGGAGAGGTGCTCCAACGGCATGTCAAATTCGTCTTCGGTGAATCCCAAACCGGCGAGCACCTGTCGAATGCGCGTGGTGTAATCATAGCCCCCGGCCAGTTCAAAGCGCTCCTGTAATTCGCCATAGCGGGCGATCGTCTCCTCGGAGTGATCACCGGCGCTCATGGCGGCTTCCAGGCGGGAGAGTTCAGCTTCCTGCGCCTGGAGCACGGCGAACGGTTGCAGACATTCCTCCCACAAGGTGCGCTCGCTCTCCAACACCGATTCCTGGGGCAGATAGCCGACCGTCAGGCCGCGGGAATAATGCACTTCCCCGGCGCTGGGGGATTCTTCCCCAGCGAGCACCTTGAGCAACGTCGTCTTGCCAATGCCGTTCGGCCCTACCAGAGCGATGCGCGCCCCGTGAGGGATGCTCAACGATAGATTGGCGAAAATATCCACCGGGGGGTAGGACTTGGCGAGGTTGTGCGCGGTCAGGAGAGCCATAGCCCCCATTTTACCCCACTCCCAAAATGTAGAAAGCGTTCCAATCCAATTG
>CAZZFZ010000207.1:0-3988 GCA_964653835.1 uncultured Anaerolineales bacterium | reverse complement strand
CCGCAGGCGTTCCATGGCCGTTTGCAAAAGCGCTTCGGCGTTTGTTGGGCTGCGCTGCAAGGGGGCCTGTCCGGATTCGATGCGCGAGAGTTCCAGCAATTCAGCGACCATGTGTGAGAGCGCGTCCACCTCGGTTTCCATGCGTTCCAGAAAGCGCCGCGCCGCGGGAGGGTCTTCCAGTGCCCCGGATTGCAGCGTTTCAGCTAGGGCTTTGAGCGAGGCCAGCGGAGTGCGTAGTTCGTGGGAGATGTTGCTGATAAAATCCCTGCGCACAGCCTCAAGACGGTGTATGCGCGTCAGGTCCTGAAAAATCATCAGGATATGGCCGGGCAGGGTCTCACCCAGGGGCGCGGCGATGCACTGGAGAAACACTCGTTGAAGAGGGATTTCCAGCATCAAGTGTTGTTCTTGCCCACTCTCCCGGCATTGCTGCCAGAGAGCGATCAACTGGTGTTGGCGCAAAGCCTCCACCAGCGAGCGCCCTCTCGCCTGGCCAGCGGGGAGGTTGAAAAGCGCTTCGGCAGCCGGGTTGATCAAGGTCACTTGTCCTGCCGGGTTGACGATCAGCACGCCGTCGTTCATGGTTTGCAGCATGGCGCGCAGTGTGCCTTGTTCGGACTGCAGGGCGTCGATCTGGGTTTGCAGTTTGCGCACCAACGCGTTGATCGCCTGGGTGAGCTGCCCGATCTCATCGGAGCGGATTATCGGCAGGATGCGCTTGCGTTCACCGCGGGCGATCTGTTGTGCCTGGCGGGTCAGGTCGCGCAAAGGGTGACTGACCGCCCAGGCGATCCCCCATGCCAGGGAGAGCGCGATCAGCGCCGCGGGGATCAGCACTCCCCATAATCGCGCTTCCCCAAGGCCGGGTGCAAGCGCGCCGATCCCAAAGGTCAGCAGGACGATCAGCAGGGCGAAGGGGGCGAACACCCGCCAGGTGAAGCTGAGACGCATTTCAGCCCTCAAAGCGATAACCGGCCCCACGCACGGTGATGATGCGCTGGGGGTTGGCCGGATCGGGTTCGATCTTCTGGCGCAGCCAGCGGATGTGTACGTCTACTGTACGGCTGCCTCCGCTAAAATTCCACCCCCAGACCTGCTCCATCAGCGTATCTCGACTGAGCACGCGCCCGCGGTGTTCTGCCAGGTAAACCAGCAGGTCATATTCTTTCGGTTTGAGGGAAAGCGCTTCTCCGCCTAACAGCGCTTCGTGCCGTTCGGGGAGGATCGTCAGATCTCCAAAGATGAGTTCTTTTGCCCTGGGGGTGTTTTTCTCGCGGTGTTCAAGTTGGACGCGACGCAATTGCGCCTTAACGCGCGCCAGCAGTTCGCGCATCGAGAAGGGCTTGGTTATATAGTCGTCCGCGCCGATTTCCAGACCCAGCACGCGATCACTTTCATCATCCCGCGCCGTGAGCATGATGATGGGGACGCGCATCTCAGCGCGTAGCACGCGGGTGATCTCGAAGCCGTCTATACCAGGTAGCATCAGATCCAGGATGACCAGATCAGGCTGGAGCTGGCGCGCCAGTTTCAATGCCTGCTGCCCCTCTCCGGCTACGCTGACTTGATACCCCTCGCGCTTCAGGTTGTAGCTCAGCGTTTCTTGCAAGGCGGGTTCGTCTTCAACAACCAGAATCTTATTCAAGCACGTTTACTCCTGCTAACCACGAAGCGCACGAAGATTCACCAAGTGTTGTCTTTGTGTGTCTTTGTGCTCTTCATGGATTATAGATGCCCCTGAGCCTTGAACCATGCTAAAGCATCGCGCACAGTTTCCTCAAAGGGGCGTGGCTGTAACCCCAGTTCGGTTTGCGCTTTGATGGTGTTGTACCCCTGCCACAGCGGCAGGGCGCGCAGGTGATTGGCGGGCAGCGGCAGAAAGGGCATTCGGTCGCCCAGCCAGATCAGCGCCTGGATCGCCCACAGGGGGATTCCAAAGCGTGGCGGGCGCGCCCCTGCGACGCGCGCCGCGGTTTCGAGTGCCTCGCGCACGCTGTAGTTGTGCCCGCCGAGGATGTAGCGCTCCCCGCGGCGGCCGCGCTCAACGGCGGCGATGTGCGCCGCGGCCACGTCGCGCACGTCCACCACGTTAATCTCGCCTGGCAACCAGGCGATTGCCAGCCCGCGGGCCACGGCGATCAACAGCCCGCCGACCGTCAGGTGCACATCCCCAGGGCCGAAGACCGCTGTCGGGCAGAGCACCACGGCGTCGAGCCAGTCGCTGGCGGCTTCCAGCACCGCCTGTTCCATCACAATTTTTGCCTCGTAGTAACCGCTCTCCGGCAGCGTGCCCAACTGGTAAATGTCGCGCTCGTCAGCCAGGCGGTTTGCCCATGGCGTGGGCAGTCCGATGGTGGAGAGCGAGGAAGTGTAGATCAGCCGCCGCACGCCGGATTGGCGCACTGCAGCCAGTACGTTAGCGATCTCGCCGCGCGCCGCTTCCACCTGCGCGGGCACTTTGCGTCGATCGCCGTCGGTGGGGTAGTAGGCCGCGGCGTGGAAGACGATTTCTGCGCCCTGCATGGCTTTCGTCAGCGAGTCCGGGTCGTTCAGGTCGCCGGAGACCCATTCCACCGGCAGGCCCTCCAGGTGGCCGACGCTCTCCGGGTTCCGTCGCAGGCCGCGCACCTGCCAGCCCGCTTCGAGAGCGGCTTTGGCGATGTGCCCACCGATGAAGCCGGTGGCGCCGAGGACGAGTGTTTGCATGGGGGTGTCCTTTTCTTTGATGGCCGACGGCGGACGGCCGTCAGCTGTTCGCACTCAGACCAATGGTAGAATTATACCCGACCGGCCTCCTCAACTCGAAAGGGGGCGTGGAATTGGAACGCTGCGCATGAGACCCATTATTCGATTTATCGGCTCTTTCATCGTTTTGCTCGTTGTGTTGACGCTGGTTCTTCCCGCGGGCTATGATCGCAGTGTGCGCGCCGCACCGCTGCCCCAGGGGGAAGACCCGCCGCAACCGGTGGTCGAGCCGGAGCTGCAGGCGCAGTTCATGGCTGAGCAGGAAGCCGGTTACATGATCCAATTCCGCTCACAGCCCGATTTTGACCTCGCCTACCAGCTCGATTGGGAGGCGCGCGGCCGCTTTGTTGTCAACCTGCTGCAAAGCACCGCCGATAAAAGCCAGCAGCGCGTGCGCGCTTACCTGGATGCCCGTGGGGTGGAGTACGAGTCGTTTTGGATCAACAATTCCATCCTGGTGAATTCCTCCGATCAGAGCACCTTCAATGGGCTGCTGAGCTTTGTGGAGATCGATTCGCTGCGCGCCCGGCGACAGCCGTTGCTCATCGAGCCGAAGACCAACCTGCCGGCCGCGGCGTTCGCCGCGACGACAGAGCCGAACATCCAGCATGTCGGTGCCGATCAGGTCTGGGCGCTGGGATACGATGGCAGCGGAATTGTGGTCGCCAACATTGATACCGGCGTGAACTATACGCACGAGGCCCTGGTGAATCAATACCGCGGCAATCTGGGAGATGGCACGTTTGACCACAATTACAACTGGTGGGACCCGGCCCTGGGGGGCAGCGACCTGATCCCTAACGACTGGCACGGCCACGGCTCGCACACAATGGGCATCATGGTCGGTTCCGGCGGGATCGGCATGGCCCCGGGGGCGACCTGGATCGCCTGCCAGGCCTTTGAAGGCAACGACAGCGAACTGCTGGAATGCGGCCAGTTCTTGCTCGCTCCCTGGGACCTTAATCACCAGAACCCCGATCCGGCGAAACGCCCGCATGTGATTAATAACTCCTGGGGCGATTGCCACCAGTATCTGGATACCTGGTATCAGGGCATGGTGCAGAGCTGGCTCGCCGCGGGAATTTATCCGGTGTTTTCCAACGGCAATAACACCCGTTGCGGCTTTGGCACTCCGCCTGGCCTGAACACGGTGGGCAACCCGGGGCGTTATGGCAACGTCACCGCGGTGCAGCGGCTCTGATGATGGCTTTCTGGATTCGTGAACATGAAGAACAGGCCGGAA
>CAZZFZ010000206.1:0-4012 GCA_964653835.1 uncultured Anaerolineales bacterium | reverse complement strand
GGGAATCAATCGATGGCACCATCCGAATCGTCGAAGCCTTGCAAGCAAAAGCTATCCCGGATTATCGCTTTGAACTCATCGGCCCTGCGGCGGCGGATTTGCGCCCGTTGACCCGCCTGCCCAACGTGCGTCACCGCGGCCCGGTGGGGTATGCTGAAATCCCCCGCCACGTGGCCGAATTCGATGTCGGTATCCTGCCCTTTCGCCTCACCCCGCTGACTCACGCGGTGCGCCCGCTCAAGGTCCTGGAATACCTGGCCGCCGGCGCGCCGGTGGTCGCCACGCCGTTGGAAGCGCTGCGCGACTGGCCCGGCGTGCTGTTGGCCGAGACACCCGAACGCTTCGCCGCGCAGCTCGACGCCGCGCTGCGTCTGCGTGCCGCCCTACCCGATGACCCACAGGTGGCGGCATTTCTCCAGGCGGCGGACTGGGCGCAGGTGGCGCGCCCTCTAATCGAGCGTTTGTTATAAGAGTGCAGGAAGGATATGTGTGTCTTTCAGCGGAGTACGCGGAGAGCGCAGAGATATTACTTGTTTTCTCCGCGGACTCTGCGCACTCCGCGGTGAGTGTCTCTTCATCGGCCAAATCTACCCAATTTACGTCATTTGCGGATCGCTATATTGATACGTCGAATTCAACCTGCTGTAAGTATCGCGGGCGTGGTCTTCAGCCTGGCCGCGGCGACCGTTGTCGCGGCGCGAACCTTCGCCCGCCCCCGCCCGCCCTTCCCTGCCTATCCCGCTGATCGCTGGATCGCCCTCGTTTACCTGGCGCTCTTTCTGACGGTTGGCGTGCTCGCCTGGCGGGGTTCTCGCCGCGGGTTGGGGGGCGTTGCCGTGCTGATGGCCGCGAGTCTGCTTGTTATCACGTTGTGGACGCCCGCGCCCCGTCGCAGTTTGCTCCTGTTGCTCTGGATTTGCTGGATTGCCTGGGGCGTAGGGAATATTCTGCTCAAATGGCTGCGCTTCGCTCAGGGCTTATCCTGGCTGGAAGGGCTGGTCCTCGGACTCCCGCTGGGTTGGGGCGCGTTGATGGTGTTGACCTTGCTCCTGGGGGTGATTGGCCTGTACCACCGTGTGGCGTTCTATGTTTTGCTGATTGCCTTAAGCACGCTTGTTTTTTTAAACCACAAAGGACACAAAGAAGAACGCGAAGGGGCACAAAGGGGATTGTTGTTTTTTTCTTCGTGCTCCTTTGTGCCCTTCGTGGTTTCTCTCACCCTGGTGGCAGGTAGCTACCTGTGGGCGCTGGCCCCGGCGGTGCGCTACGACGCCCTTAGCTATCACCTTGCTGCCCCGGAGCGTTACCTGCAGGCCGGGTGGATGATTGAACTCCCGGAGTCCTTCCAGACCTATTCGGCGCACTATGGTGAGATGCTCTACACCCTGGCGCTGGGGGTGGGGGAGCAGCCCTTGCCGGGGATGCTGCACTTCGCCGCCGGGCTGCTCTTCGCCGCGCAGACGTATCTCATCGGTCGGCGATTGGCCGGGCGGCGCGTCGGCTGGCTGGCCGCGCTGCTTTTGCTCGCCACGCCGCTGGTGGGCATGGAGATGGCGACCGCTTACACCGATGTCTTCCTGGGGGTCTTTGTCGCCGCCGCTTTGCTGGCTTTTTTGCGCTGGCTGGATGCGCCGGAGATGCACTGGTTGTTGTTGCTGGGAGTCTTCTCCGGCCTGGCGCTCGGGACGAAACTCAATGCCTTTTTCCTGTTGCTACCCATTTGGATTTGGGTAATTACCACGGAGACACGGAGTTCTCAGAGAGAAATAAATTCTCCGTGCTCTCCGTGTCTCCGTGGTGTGTATATTTTCCTCCCCACGTTGCTTTTCTTATCACCCTGGCTGTTGCGCGACTACCTGTGGACGGGTAACCCGATTTTCCCAAATTACAATCAGTTCTTCCGCAGCCCGGAATGGTTCGTGCGCCCCTTTTTCCGGGTTCAGCCCACCGCGGCGATCGGTTTGCGGATGCTGGCGTTCCCCTGGGCCGGGGTGTTCGATTCCTATCGCTACTACCACGAAGCGCCGGGTGCGGCGTTGAGCGTGCTGCCGCTGTTGGGGCTGCCGTGGTTTTACCTGCGTCGCCGACGGCTGGCCGCCCTGGGGTTGGCCTTCGCCGCCTCCCTGGTGATGATTTTCGCTTACGGAGGCAGTGCGCGTTACCTGCTGCCGCTTTTCCCCGTGTTGTGCGTCCTGGCGGCGGTCAACCTGGATGCGCTGCTCAATCGCTGGCAAGGCCGCCGTGCCGCCGCATTGTTGTTGGCGTTGTTTGGGGTCTTTTTGTTCTCCACGCGATTGGCCTTCACCGTGCGCTGGTGGGAGACCCCGGAGCGCGCCCCGCTGCACCTGCTGATTGGCGAGCAATCCCCCGAGGATTTCATCGAGTCCGTGGTGCCTGTCTATGGGGCGTTGGCCTACCTGGACGCGCGCGGCGACTTCAAGGTGTTCAGCGTGGGGAACGAACTGCGCCTGTACACCCGCTCTGCGATCTATGGCGTGATGATGTCAAAAGAAGCCTACGAGATTTTGCACCAGGCGCGCACCCCTGCGGAACTGGCGGATTCCCTCTCCGCGGCGGATTACGACTACCTGCTGCTCTATCGCCCGGAGCAGGACTTCCGCCCCGAGGTCTACACCGCCCCCGCGTTGAACGACACCTTCCTTGCGGAGTACGCCCATCTGGTGTATGCTCATCGCGGCGTGGAATTGTATCAACTAGACCGCTGACGGCAGACCATGGTCAGTCGTCAGCGGTCCTCCTCCCAAATTCTCAGTTACCTAATCACCCAATCACCTTCCCTCCCCATGCCCCTCCCCGAATACGACTCAGCCCATTCCCCTCCCCCTCTGATCGAGGAGTTGCACGCTCTGTGGGATTACCGCGGCCTGATCGTGCAACTTGTCAGCCGGGCGGTGAAGACGCGCTACAAACGCTCCGTTCTGGGCGTGGCCTGGACGATGCTCAATCCGCTGCTGACCATGCTGGTACTTACTGTGGTCTTCTCGCAGGTCTTCCGCATTCAGATTGAGAACTTCCCGGTGTATGTACTCAGCGGCCAGTTGGTGTGGAACGTCTTTGCCAGCGCCACCAGCAAAGCGATGGGCGAGATGATCTGGAGCGGGGAGTTGCTCAAGCGCATTTACATGCCGCGCTCGTCCTTTGCCCTCGCCGCCGTTGGCACGGAGCTGGTCAACTGGCTGCTGGCGTTGATCCCCCTGCTGGCGATTGCCCTCCCCCTGGGCGTGCGCCCCAGCCCGACCTGGCTGGTCTGGCCGCTGGCGATTGCCTTGCTCTCGGCGTTCACCCTGGGGATGGGGTTGCTGCTCTCCACCGCGGCGGTCTACTTTGGCGATATGCTTCCGGTTTACAACGTGCTCCTCACTATCTGGCTCTACGCCACGCCGGTGATCTATCCCCTGGAGATCGTACCGGAGGGGTGGCGGGCGATCTTCCGCTTCAACCCGATGGTGGCCTATGTCGAGTTGTTCCGCCAGCCACTGCTCCACGGGACGCTGCCGGGGCAGGATGTGTGGATCGCCGCCGTGGGGTTCGCTTTTGCTGCGCTGACCCTTGGGGCGCTGGTGTTCACTTGGCGCGCCGATGAGTATGCGTATCGGTTGTAGGTATCAGTAATAAGGTAACAAGGTAACTGGGAACAACCCCTTATACCTTGTTACCCAATCACCTAATCCCCCAATTTCCCATGCCTCCTGCCATCCACCTCGAACACGTCTCCGTCCAGTTCCGCCTGCCGCGTGAGCGCCTCTCCGGCCTTAAGGAATACGTCGTCCGCTGGGCGCAGGGAGGGGTGCGTTATGAGCATTTCTGGGCTTTGCGGGGTGTCGATCTGGACGTTCAGCCGGGGGAAATGTTCGGCGTGATCGGGCGTAACGGGGCGGGCACGAGTACCTTGCTCATGGTGCTGGCGCTGGTTCTCGTGCCCACGCACGGGCCTGTGTCTTCTGAGCCTCTGCGTCTGTGAGTCTCTCCTGCGCTCGATGCAACTCACCAG
>CAZZFZ010000205.1:0-4015 GCA_964653835.1 uncultured Anaerolineales bacterium | reverse complement strand
GATCATCGCACGCGCCGATCCGCGCGGGCCGTGGGGCGCGCGCGGCATGGGCGAGATGCCCTACATCCCGCTGGCCCCGGCCATTGTGGCCGCTTTGCATGATGCCACCGGTGTGTGGTTCAACGACTTTCCTCTCACCCCGGAGCGCGTGCTGCGCGGTCTGGGACGGATATAGACGGCGGACGGCAGACGATAGACCGCGGACTGTCTGCCGTCTGCGGTCCGCGGTCAAAAATGGATTATCATGCCCTTTCCCTACTTCGGCGAAACAAAGACCCTGACGAATGCAACGCGCGCCTCGCTCCCCGGCCAATTCGTGGCGCTGCCCGCGGGCGTGACGCACTACGAAATCGGCGGCCCCAGCGATGGCGCGCCAGTGGTGCTGGTGCACGGCTTTTCGGTGCCATATTACATCTGGGATCCGACCTTTGATGCCCTCGCCGCGGCGGGGTTCCGTGTGCTGCGCTACGACCTCTTCGGGCGCGGCTACTCCGACCGCCCCCGCGTGGACTACACTCTGGATTTCTTCGTACAGCAGCTGGCGGATTTGCTCGCCGCTTTAGACTTGCCCGCTCCGGTGAATCTGGTCGGGCTTTCGATGGGTGGGCCGATCACGTTGCGCTTTGTGGATCTTCACCCGGAGCGCGTCGCCCGGTTGGTTTTGATTGACCCTGCTGGTTTTCCCCTGGCTTCTCCCTGGTATATGCGCCTGATCCTGCTCCCTGGGGTGGGGGAGCTGTTCTTTGGGCTGCTGGGGAACGGCTTTTTGCTGCGCAGCATGGCCGAGGATTTCTTCGCCCCCGATGAGATTGCCGCCTTTCTGGAGCAATACAAAAAACAAATGGTTTACCGTGGCTTCAAGCACGCCATCCTCTCCACGCTGCGCGGCGATGCCCTGGGCGATCACCTGGCGCTGTACCGCCGCGCCGGGAAACTGGGCCTGCCGGTGATGTTGATCTGGGGCCGCCATGACCGCACCGTCCCGTTTGCGCATAGCCAGAAGGCGTTGGCGGCCATGCCCCAGGCGGAGTTTCACGCCATCGAAGACGCCGGCCACATCCCGCATTTCGAACAACCCGACGTCGTCAACCCACTGTTGCTGACCTTCCTGCGAGGTTGATGTGCTTTTTGTCAACTTGACCTCCCTCCGCCAGGGGACTACAATGTCGAAGGTTGAACGCAACCGATGCAACCAGTTGACTAATCCGACCACCCGACTAAATGACCACTCAGACCAATTGACTGGAGCCTCCCATGAGCGATTATCTCTTCCGGGGTCATCTCTCCGACCTCGACCCTGACCTGTACGAACTGACCCAGCTCGAAGACGAGCGTCAATACCGCAAGCTGATCCTCATTCCCAGCGAGAGCACCTCGCCGCGGGCGGTGCGCGAAGCCCTGGCGACCGGCTTTCATAACATCTACGCCGAGGGCTATCCCCCCGAGGAGAGCCGTTGGTTTACCGAGGATGAAATCCTCGATTACGACGCCCGCCTGGCGGAATACCGGCGCTACTCCGACCCGCGTTACTACAAAGGGGTGGAGTACGCCGACGCGGTGGAAGCCCTCGCCCGCCGCCGCTGCGCCGAGGTTTTTGCCGCCAATGGCCTGACGGCGGATGACCTGTACGTTAATGTGCAGGCGCTCTCCGGCGGCCCGGCCAACAACGCCGTATATCACGCCCTGGTGCAGCCCGGCGACACGGTGATGGGCATGAATCTGCTCCACGGCGGCCATCTCTCGCATGGCTCCAGGGTCAACCGTTCGGGGAAGTATTACCACATTGTTTCGTATTCGATTGACCCGGAAACCGAACAGATTGACTACGACGCGGTGGAAGCCATGGCGCTGGAGCACAAGCCCAAAATGATTATCGCTGGCGTCTCCTCGTACCCCTGGCAACTGGACTGGGCGCGTTTCCGCGAGATCGCCGATAAGGTGGGGGCCTACCTGCTGACCGACATCGCCCACGTGGCCGGGCTGGTGGCCGCGGGTGTCTATCCCTCGCCGATCGGTTATGCCCACGTGGTTTCCTCCACCACCCACAAGACGCTGTGTGGGCCGCGCGGCGCCATCCTGATTACGGCGGACCGCGCCATCGCCCGCAAGCTGGATCGTGCCGTCTTCCCCGGCGAGCAGGGCGGGCCGCACGTCAACGTGTTCGCGGCGATGGCGCTGGCCTTCAAGCTGGCGCAGACCGACGAATTCCGCGCCCTGCAAACCCAGATCGTGAAAAACTGTGCAGTGCTCAACGACCGGCTGGCTGAGCGCGGCTTCCGTATCCCCTTTGGGGGGACGAACACCCACCTGACCAACATTGACACCAAGTCGGTGCGTGGCGCTGATGACGCCTGGCTGACCGGCGACCTGGCCGCCCGCATCCTGGATATCGCTGGCATCGTCACCAACCGCAACACCATCCCCGGCGATAAATCCGCTCTCAACCCCTCCGGTGTGCGCCTGGGCACGCCGTGGATCACTCAGCGCGGCTTCAAGGAAGCCGAAACCCGCAAGCTGGCCGATGCCATCGCCGACCTGCTATTCGCCTGCGAGCCGTACTACCAGGGCCGCGCCCTGCGCGCCAAAGTGGATTTTGGCGTGTTGGAGGAGGTCAAGAGCCGCGTGCGCGACCTGGCCGTAAACGCCGGGATTGACTTCGAGCCGCCGAGCCACGGTTATCCTCACTTCTATTACCTGGACGACCAGCCCGCTGACAGGCAGGATGTGGTCTATGAGATCGGCGGCGAGCGCGTGCGCGAGTTCCTGAACTTCGCCCTCAGCAGCGATGTGGAGGCCCTGGGGCCGGGCGAGGCCCAGCCGACGCGCCTCTACACCCCGCAGGGCGAAGTGGACGGCGCGCTGATTTGCGATGCGCCGACCGCCTTCCGCCTGAGCGTCCCGACGGAGCGGGCTTCGCTGGCGGCGACCTGGCTGCGCGACATCTCGGATGGCTACATCAAAGTGGATGACGATTTGCTGCGCAAAGTGCCTGGCCCGGTTTGGGTGCGGGAATCCGCTCAGGGCGAGGTGCCCGCGGGGAAAGGTGAACCTGTGGGAGCGCAGAAGCCTTATTTTATTGGCATCCCCGCCGGGTCCGGCGATCCGCTGCCCGATTTCGTGTGGGAGGAGCAGGAAGGCGAGCTGCGCCGCACGCCGTTGTATGATCTGCATGTTGAGCTTGGCGGGCGCATGGTTCCGTTTGCCGGTTGGGAGATGCCGGTGCGCTACGGCTCGGTGATGGAGGAACACCTGGCGGTACGGCAGGCGGCAGGGATTTTCGACGCCACGCATATGGGCGTGTATCAGGCCGAAGGGCCGGACGCGCTGGCGTTCCTCGATAGCGTCTGCGCCAACGATATTGGCTCGCTGGATGTGGGCGATTCGCTCTACACGCACTTCCTCACGCCGGACGCCGAGGTGATTGACGACTTGCTGGTTTACCGCCGCGATGTGGAGAAGTATCTGGTGGTGGTCAACGCCTCGAATGACGATAAGGATTGGGCCTGGCTCAACGCGGTGCGCGAGGGCCGCGTGAAGGTGGATAACCAGCGCCCCTGGGCGCGCGCTTTTGGCCGCGGCGTGGTGCTGCGCAACCTGCGCGACCCGAAGGAAGGCGACGATATGCGCGTGGATATTCCGTTGCAAGGCCCGCGCTCGCGTGACATCCTCCTCGCCCTGGGTGTGGATGAGGCGACCCGCAAGCGTATTCTCAGGCTCAAGCGCACCCAGTTGTGCGAGGCAGTCGTCGGTGGGTTTGACCTGGTGGTCTCGCGCACCGGTTACACCGGCGAGAAAATGGCCTTTGAGCTGTTCGTCCACCCCGACCGCGCCGCGGAACTCTTCCGCCGCTTGCTGGAGGTCGGCGAGCCGTTTGGCCTCAAGCCCTGCGGGCTGGGGGCGCGCGATTCGCTGCGCACCGAGGCCGGGCTGCCGCTCTACGGTCACGAGATGGGCGGTGAGCTGGGGCTGGGCGTGGCGGAGGCTGGCTTTGGCTCCTACGTCAAAACCTACAAGC
>CAZZFZ010000204.1:0-4017 GCA_964653835.1 uncultured Anaerolineales bacterium | reverse complement strand
AGGTTGACCTGCTCCTCGGTGTAGACCACGGTGGGGTCGCGGCTGGCCAGGCTCAGGCTGCCGATGGTCTGCGCGCCGGCGTTCAGCGGCACGCCCATCCAGGCGTACAGGCCATCCACCAGCGGCAGGAAACCGCGCTTGCGGCACTCCTGGGCGTAATCCTCGGTCACAATCGGGCGGCGGGTTTGCACCACGGCGCGCGTCAGGCCCTCCCCGGCTTTCACCGGCCGGTTTTCGTGCTCCAGCAGGCGCAAGTCATCTTCCAGATAAAAGGCAAACTGATAGAGCTGCCGCGGCTCATCGTAGAGTAACACCCAGAAATCGCGCGTTGGGATCAGGCGATCGGTTTGAGCATAGATCAGCTCCAGGATATCGTCGAAGCGCGGGGTGACGTTGATCCCCTCGGCCACGCGCATCAACACGTTCATCGCCTCCACCCGCCGCTCCAGGTCGAGGATCACCTGCATGCGCTCGATAGCGATCGCCGCCTGGTCGCACAACGCGGCAAGGAATTCCTTATCCTGCGTGGTGTAGGGTTCACCCGAACGCCGCGGCGTGAGGGCGATGAAGCCGATCAACTGCTCCTCGCGCCCCATCAACGGCACAAAGACCTGCGCCCCCAGCAAAGCGATGCGCGCCCGTTCGGCCTGCAAAGCGGGCGGCAACTCGCCGCGCTCCCCCAGGAACAGGTATGCCTTGCTGCGCTCCAACATCTTCGGCAGCGCGGCGTTGCGCCCAAAACGCAGACCAGAGGTAGATTCGCCATCTGGCCCCGCCACGGCGACAAAATAATCGCTCAACGGGTCTGGCAAAAAGATATGCGACTGCGTTGGGAAGAGGCTTTCATCTATGTAACGCCGCAGCAGGCGGTTGATATCGGCCAGCTCCATCGCCGGAGTGAGGTCCTGCCCAAAGCGCCGTAGGCGATCCTGATAGGCGCGCCGCCCGCGGAAGAAGACGGTATCCACCAGCCAGCGCAGGTAAGCGCGCAGCGGATCGAGCAGCAGCGCCAGGGCGAAGAAGATCGCCCCCATCACCAATGGGTTGGGCCTGACCACCGCGCCGACGATCAGCCCCAACCCGCTGACCAGCAAGGCATATCCCCCCACCGCCACCGCGCTCAAAATCACGTAGAGGATAAAACGGCTGAAGAGGAAATCGGTATCCAGCAGGCGATACCGCAAGATGGCATACGTCACCGCCAGCGGGAAGAAAACCAGCGGCAGCAGCAAAAGGGTGGAAAAACGGACTTCAGGGCGCGCCGCCGTCCCCAGGAACCAGGCGCTCAGCGGAGCAAACGCCAGCAACGCGCCCATCAAGATGATGCGCGCCTGCTGGCGCAGTAGCGGCGATTCCGAGGTGAAGCGGCGCAGGGTGACCACGCCGATAAAAAAGAGCAGCCCGGCGCCCACCAGCACGTAAATCGCCCGCCAGGGGAGGATATACGCCCGCGGGTGAGCGGTATCGTACAGAGTCGGCCACGCCCAAACGATCAGGCCCAGCGCGGCCGCGTAGCCCATCCACGCCAGGAACGGCCAGCGCTTCAGGCGGCGCGACTCACGCGGGAACACAAATCCCAAATGAATGATTGCCCCGCTGGCCAGCGCCATGCTGATCGTCCACAAGTGGGTCATGCGGTTGAGGGTGTGGATGTCAATCAGCCCGGCGATGGCGATGCTCGCCGCGGCGGTGAGCAGGGCAAAGATGCGCCCGGCCGCATCGGCATAGCGCAGGCTGAACACCCACAGGCCGCAAGCCAGGTAGGCCACCCCCAGCACCCAGGGCACGACCATATATGCCATTAAGTCAACAGTCGGGAAGCGCTGCAGAGTGACGCGCACCGTCTTCACTTCGCCAGTGAGGCTTTGCGCGGTCACTTCAACCACATCCCCCACCTGATGGGCGCGCAGCATCTGGTTCAACTGGTGATGAGAGCGCACAGCTTCACCATCGAGGGCGGTGATCACATCGCCAAAAACAAGACCGGCGGCGCGGGCGTTCCAGCTCCCGGCGCGCACTGGTTCGATGGCGTTGACCATTAAGGTGTGCTCCACAAACGCCCCCAGAAACGGCGTTCCCCGCCACTGAAACGCCAGGAAGACCAACGCCAGCAGCACGATCACCCCAATGGCCTGATAGGCGGCCACAAAGTAGGTCATCAGGCGCGTGGGCGTCCCCGCCTGCGAGAGGGGCAGCGCCTGCGTTTCGGGGCGGGCTTTTACCGTCATGCGCCAATTGTACGAGCGAGCGGAACGGGCGTCAATGCCCATGGGATTCTTAACCACGACGGGCACAAAGGGAGCGAAGATTAGGATAGATCACCGCTGGTGGTGAAATCAGCCAAACGCATCGCGCGCACTCTCGGCGTAGGCCAGGCTTTGATGGCGGAAATAGGTGTTATACAACTCAGCGTAATGCCCACCCGCGGCCATCAACGCGGCATGATTCCCCTCCTCGATAATGCGTCCGTTCCGCAGCACGATGATGCGATCCGCCGCCTTGACGGTGGAGAGGCGATGGGCGATCAGAATGGCGGTGCTGTTCGCCAGGATCATCTCCAACGCCTGCTGAATCTGCCACTCAGTGAAGGGGTCAATGCTGGCGGTAGCCTCGTCCAGGATGAAGATCGCCGGTCGCCGCAGCAGCACTCTCAGCAGGGAGACCAATTGGCGCTGCCCCATCGAGAGCAAGCTACCGCGCTCTCCCACCTGCGTATCCAGGCCGTTGGGTAGCGTCTCCAGCCACTCGCCGCCGCCGATCTGCCGGGCGGCATGCTCGATCTTCTCACGCGCCACATCCGGGCAGGCGTAGGCGATGTTCTCCGCCACCGTCCCCGAAAATAAAAACGGAATCTGGGAGACGATCCCCAACTGGTTGCGGTAAGCTCCCAAATCCAGCGTGCGGATGTCCATCCCATCCACCAGAATGCGCCCCTGCTGGAACTCATAGAAGCGGGCGATCAGCCGGGCGATGGACGACTTCCCCGCGCCGGTATGTCCCACCAGGGCAACGCTCTCCCCCGGCCGGATGTGCAGGCTGAAATCGTCCAGCACCTGCTCCTGCTTGGTGTAGCGGAAACTCACTCCCTCGAAGCGAATCTCCCCTTTGAGCGGCGGCACCGGATTGGCGGCCACCTGCACCACCGCGGGTTCGGCGTCAATCAGGGCGAAGGCGCGTTCCGCCGCCGAAAGCCCCGATTGCACCTGCGCCCAAAACGCTGAGAGGTTGAGCACCGGGAAGAAGAAGCGATCCAGGCTGGAGATGAACAGATACCACGCCCCCACCGTCACCGCGCCGGCGATGGCATCCAGCCCGCCGACGTACACCAGCACCGCGGTGGCGATGCCCCCCAGCGCGTTGAGCGAGGGGAACACCATCGAGAGCACAAACCCGCGGCGGACGTTGACCCGCAGCGAGGTCTGATTTGCTTCGTCAAACTCGGAGAAGATCTCGCTCTCCTGACGGAAATTCTTCGCCACAGCGATCCCACTGACCGTCTCCTTGATCGCCGCATTGACGTTCGCCATCGCCCGCATCCCCCGCCGCGTGACGGCGCGCGCCAGCCGTCGAAAACCCATCGCCGCCAGGAAGAGCAGCGGCAGAAAGCCGAACACATACAACGAGAGCCGCCACGAAATGGTCACCAGCACCACGCCGAGGATGACCGCCTGCCCAAACTGCGAGATCAGGTCGGTGACCAGCGTGACCAGTTGACCGAACTCGCGGGTATCCGAGGTGATGCGCGAGACGATCTTGCCGGAGGAAAACTCATCGTAGAACGAGAGATCGTGCCCGGCCGCGGCGGTGAAGGCGTTCACGCGCAGGGTGTAGACCACATCCCCCACCACGCGCGCCGTCAACCGCCGCCGCATCCAGTTCGCCCCCCAGGTATACAATCCGGCCAGCAGCACCAGCCCGGCCAGGGTGTAGATCGCCACGTCCTGCGGCGCGGCGTCCATCAGGTCAAGCCCGCGCGAGACCAGCAGCGGGATCGCCGCCGAGGAGGCGGAGAGGCTG
>CAZZFZ010000203.1:0-4063 GCA_964653835.1 uncultured Anaerolineales bacterium | reverse complement strand
CCACACCCCCTCCGGAGGCGGACGCAGCAGAGGGGGACAAGAGACAGACCGGCCCGCCACCTATGACGCCAACACCTATCAGCCCGCCGTACACGTCGCCTCGGCAGGCTGGGAATACCTGCGCCAGTTGCGCGCCCTGCTGGATTCGCAGCCGGAGCCGTACCGCGCCATCGCCATCAACTTTTGGGGGCTCAACACCCCCACCCAACTGGCCCCCTTCTTCGACGCCTTCGGCAGCGAGGGGCGCTCCAACGAAAGCGGCAACAACTGGGATACCCCCATCCTGGATTACCGCCGCGCCACGGCCATGGGCCGCATGCGCTCCTTCGCCAATCAGGCCTCCAACCTCACGCTGGAGGAGGTCAAGCGCTACGCGCACGAGGCGTTGTTCTACGGCATGTGGACGCAGCGGGGGCCAAACGGCGGGAACTGGCCTTCGGGCTGGGAAGATGCGCTGGACTGGCAGCACGAGCAGGTGCGCCCGCTGTTATCCTTCGGCTGGCAGCCAGTGACGTATGCCGTCAGCGACCACCCCGATGTGTGGGTGGAACGCTTCGGCTTCCAGGCTTTCACCGTGCACAACTGGGGCGACGCCCCCACCGACTTCACCCTGACGATTGACCTGGCCGCCCTGGGCATCAGCGCCGACGGCCTGACCGTGACTGAGTCGGTGAGCGAAGGAACAATAGATTCCTACGGCCTTTCGGACTCCGGAAATCTGGAAATCCAGGGCCGCCTGGAGCCAGGGCGCACTGCAGTATACTGGTTAGGAAATTAAACCGTCTCAGACTTCCGAAGCTTTAGAGACTTCGGAAGCTGAGATTTCTACGATGGCTACCATGAAACGCTCATCCATCCTTTTCTTTTTGATCTTGATCCCCCTGGCATGGCGCACTCAGGAGGTTGCCTCTTTGGGCGAAGATGCCACTCTCATCATTGACGCCGGTCAGCCGGGGAGGGTAATCCCCGCCGGGTTGTGGGGCAGCAATCTGCCCCACAACGTCCCCGCCGCCGACACGGTGGAGGACCCCGGCTTCGTCACCGCGGCGCGCCAGATCGGGGTGACGTTCATCCGCTGGCCCGGCGGCAACAATGCCTCAGCCTACGACTGGAAGCGCGATGAGCAAATCAAACCTGGCCGGCGCGTCTACAACCCCAGGCTGGTGAATCTGGCCCGCTTGATCGCCTTCGTCCAGGCCATCGGCGCGGAGCCAACGATCACCATCAACTTCGGCACCATGTCCGCGCAAGACGCCGCCGATCTGGTTGAATTCCTCAACGGCCCCACCGATTCCACCTGGGGCGCGCGTCGGGCGGAACTCGGCTTCCCCGACCCCCTCAACGTGCGCTACTTTGAAATTGGCAACGAAGAAAATCAACCCCACATGTGGTACTACTCCTGGACGGCCGAAAACCCGGAGAAATACTTCTTTGGCGGCGAGGAAGAGCGCCGCGGCTTCTACAACAATCGCTCCAGCCAGGCTTACGACCCGGTTGGCGCAAAAGGCGATGCCTTCAAAGTCCACAACGGGGCGGAACAAACCTACACCCTGCGTTTCCCACCCGTGCGGGATGTGCGCGTGCTGTGGGCCGCCAGCCGCCAGGACGCAGAAACGGAGAACCTGGAACCCTGGCAGCAGGTGGATGACCTGAGCAACCAGCCGCCTGACGCCCGCGTCTACACGCTGGACGCGGAAAACGGGGTGCTACGCTTCGGCGACGGCATCCACGGGGCAATGCCACCGGAAGGCAGTTATTTTCTGATGGAATACACCACCTACAACCACGATGGCTTTCTGGATTTCGCCCAGGCCATGCGCGCCGCCCCATCATCGCTGGATATTCAAATCGGGGCTGCCGTGCTGCCCTTCCGGGAGGGACAACCCATCGCCGATGAAGCCACCATGCGCCAGATTTTCGAGGCGATGGACTTTTACGTGCGCCACCAGTACGACGCCGCCTTCCCCGTAAGCGCCTACGACCAATACAACCACCGCCGCCAGATCGCGACGGAACGCGTGGAAATCCTCCAAAGCGTATATCAGCGCGTGACCGAATATCAAAACAGTCTCGGTCTCACCAACGACCTGGGAATCGCGGTGACAGAATGGAACATCTTTCTGAACCAGGATCACTGGCACATCAACCGCACGCTGGAAGGCGGGGTGATCGCCGCCGAGTGGTTCATCCGTCTGCTCAACGCGGGCGAGCGCGCTCCCGTGCTCTACGCCAATCAGTTCGCGCTGAACGGCGGCAACCTGGCTTTAATCCGCAGCCAGAAGAACCAAAGCGTGGCGCCGATGGGTTACGTCTTCCAGGGCTTCGCCGATTGGCCCGGGGCACGCCTGCTGCCAGTGACGGTGGATTCCCCCAGCGGGCAGGCTTATGACCGCCCGGTGGCCTACATCGCCGCGTCGGCGGCGCTTTCCCCTGAAGGGGATACCCTGCTCATTGCCCTGGTTAACAACGCCGAACAAGAGGAGCTAACCGTCACTTTGCAAATTAACGATTTCACCCCTGCAGCGGCGGAAGGATGGCAACTGACCGCCGCCTCCTACGCCGCCGATAACGACGCCGATCCATCAAACGTCATTCCCCAGGAAATCCCTCTCCCCAGCGCGCCGAATCGCCTCGACCTGCCGCCCCACTCCATCACCTTCCTGCAGTTGCAGAAATAACCCGAATTCTGGGTAATCGCTTTGGCGTCCGTTTCAGCCAATAGCAGCATAAAATCAAGCTGCGTATAACTCCTCGCGGAGGTAAAGTAATGAAGCACAATCTGGTTGTTTTCGGCGTGTTCAGCATCGTCATCCTGTCATCCGGCTGCGCGCCCGCAGCGAAACCTCCCACTCCGGCGATCTCCCACATCAACACGCCACAACCCTCGCCTGAGATCGTCCAACCGCGCCCGGACACTCTTCCCGCAACCCCGCCGCGCTGCGGCGATGGAATTTGCGACGGGCCGGAGAACGCGCAAAACTGTACCGCGGATTGCGCCACCACGCCCGAAACGCCCTCCTCGCCGCCGGGCGCAAGCAGTTCTCCATCAAAGGGAACAACCTACACCATCCAGAACCCAACCAGCGGAGCACAGTTGAGGGTGCACGTCTACATGCCTGAAAACGCGGTTGAGTCCCCCTTCCCCGCGCTGGTGCTCGTCCCCGGCGGCAACGGCTCAAGCGCCGATTTCCGCAAACCGGGGCGCACCGCCATCCCCATTTTCACCGGCAGCGGCTTTGCCGTGGTCCTCTTTGACCCCGACGGGCGCGGCGAGAGCAGCGGCGAGGAAGACTACAACGGCTTCACCCAGCAGGACGGACTGGCCGCGGTGATCGAGTTCGCCGCTTCTCTGCCTGAGGTGGACACATCCCAAATTGGCGTGGTTTCTTACTCCTACGGCATCACCATGGCCAGCGGCGCGCTGGCGCGCCACCCCGACCTGCCGGTGCGTTTTCTGATCGATTGGGAAGGCCCGGCCAACCGCGACGACACCGGCGGCTGCGACGGCGCCGGGCTGGGGCATCTGCAAGAAGTCGCATCCTGCGATGACGAAGCGTTCTGGGCCGAGCGTGAGGCCGCCACCTTCGCCCGCAGCCTGCGCATCCCTTACCTGCGGCTACAATCTGAAAAAGACCACGTTCAGCCAGATTACACCCACGCCCTGTTAATGGTCAACAACGCCACAGCTGTTGAATACGGCGGGAACGGCCAGTCCCCCTGGACGCGGCTGAACAACCTGCCCCCCAACCAGGTTTACGACCTCAACTCCCCGCCACCGATGATGCCCGAAAGCATGGACCGGCAACGCGAGGCGCTGATCGCGGAATACGCGCGCGAATTGCTCGCTCTCCCCTGAAAATTCCTATCCGTGGGAGCATCCCCCGCACCCACACGCCCCACCGCTGCACCCGCCGCACGCACAGCCACCACCCCCCCCCCCAACCCCCCCCCCGCCGCCCGCCAACCCCGCGCTGACCCGCCGCCCGCCCCCCCCACCCCGACCTTGCGACCACTCGCCCGCCCCCCCGCCCCCGGCCCCCCCCCCCACCCGCTCCCCCCCCCC
>CAZZFZ010000202.1:0-4087 GCA_964653835.1 uncultured Anaerolineales bacterium | reverse complement strand
TTTTTCAGGATGGCGCTGATGCCCCATTCTGCCGCCTGCGGGCAGAAATCGGGCAGCGTGATGCCTGTGTCGGTGTATTCAGCCGCGAAGACCGGTTTACCCGCCTCGATGAAGGGCAGCATCGCCTCGCACCAGCCTTCGTCAAAGCAATCCTCCGTCAAAGCCCAATCGAAGGAGGGCAATAAATCGGCGACCTGGTCGGGGTCGTTCTTCAGGCCGATGGAGAGGCCGCGGGCGTGGGCCTCCTCCGCCAGCCAGCGGTTGAACGCCAGTTGATCCTCGTAGGTCAGCGGGAAGCCGGTCTCGTTGGTATAGCCGTCAATGTTATCCGGCTCCACGCCGTCGAAGCCTTTGGCAGCGCACAAATCCAACCGGGCGCGCAGGAGGGGGGCCAGCAGATCAATCTGGCGGATATCAAGCCAGCGCTCGCCGGGCCAGCCCTCATACGCCGCGCCAATGACCGCCTGCGGGAACTGATCGGCATCGGGCCGCCACTCCTCCCAACTGCCCACGCTGATATAGCAGATCACCGCGCGACCCTGGGCGTGCAGCGCGTCCACTACGCTAGAGTCGGTCTCGAATAAATCCAGATCGTACATATCCACATCGAAGGATACGTCAATCTCGCCATCGAGCTGCCACTGCCAGGTGACTCCCACGTCGGGCCGCCACCAGGATGCGTTTGTCTCATCAGTCGGCGCGGTGCCCTGGGATGGGGTTTCATCAGGAAGATGGGCCGGCTCAACGACCTCGAAATTAGCGGCTTCGATCTGCGCCCTCGTCGGGTCGGGCGCCTCATCGCCGGGGTTGACGGCGAAGGGGATTCTCTCCAGGTCGGCCGCCAAACGCTCAAACACAACCTGCCATTTGGTCATGCCCTCCGGCAGCGGTGTGCCAGGTGGCTCGCCGATCAGGGCGTTGATTTCGCCGTCCGAGAGGTGCAGCACGGCGGTGTGCACGTCCTCGGCGTAGAAGGTGAAGCCGGCGGCGTTATCCACCAGATAGGCCCCATAATCGCGCAGCGCGGTCAGGAACATCCGCGTGATGGGGGCAAATTCGCCTTCGTCAATCACCTGACCTTCTTCATCCACCAGCGTATCCTTCAGGCGGATGCGCTGCCCGGCGGCCAGGGCGTTTGGGTCGATGTTGTAAAAATCGGTCTCGGTGGTGGAGGCGGGGTAGAAGTAATCCTCCGGGCGCGGCTCATACGGATCGCGGCTGGTGTTGCGCGGGCCAGGGATGGCAAAGGCCAGGGCATGCGCGATGACGCCGCTCTCGACGTCCTCCGGCAGAATCAGCCCGGCCAGCAGGGGCGTGCCCACGGCACGGGCACTGTACATGCCATCCGGGTTCGCGCCGGGGCCGCGCAGATCGAAGAAATCCACCATCCCGGCCTCGGTGATCCGCTCGCCACTCATCCCGCCCCGAAAGCCGCGGCAATCGCCATCGCCATCCAGCGTGGCGGCGAAGAAGTCATATTCGGTGAAGGTTGCGGGGTCGTAAAGCACCAGATGCCCGTCGGCGCCGGAGTCCTCCGGCCCGGCGGAGCGCACCACCCCCGCGGGCGCAGGGACGGTCACCGGACCGCCCTCAGTCTCAATCCCAAACTTGGGATGTGCCCATCCCGGCACACCCTCATCCTCGCAGATGAAAACATCCTGCATATCCTCCCCCGCCAGGTAAATCGGGATGGAATACTCGTACATGCTGATGTCCATATACGGCCATTCGGTGGCCGGTTCGTCGTAGCCCTCCAGCATGGAGATATCGCCCAGTAGCACGCGAAAAAGGGAAAGGATTTGGGCATCGCTCCCCGGCAGCACCGCGGCCTGGTCGGCGCGCTGGTTCCAGGCGCTATCGGGGGCGAAGAGCGGCAGCGGCAGGTGAAACTCGCGCTGAAGCCGGGAGTCGCCGGGCGCGGGCAGTGGCTCATCGTCCTGACGAACACCGTCAGGAGCGTTTCCGGCAGCCTGGGCGTCGAGTGGCCAGTTACACGCCGCGATCAGAAAAATCGCCAGCGTTATCAGAACAATATGTATGTACTTCAAGGGCTACCTCCAGGCTACGTTTGTGTATATGATAACCCGCCTTTGAGTAAATATGGTAGAACGCGCCCAAACCATCTAGGGTATACTGACATTATGGTCACTCCCGAGCCTCTCCCTTCGATTTTTCTGCCGCTCACCTCGCCCAAGGCCACCCTGGGGACGGTTGGCGGCAAGGCACTCAATCTGGCAAAACTGGCGCGGGCCGGATTCCGGGTCCCAAACGGATTTTTCATCCCCACAGATCGCTACCACGAATTTGTAGAACACAATCGCCTGGGGCCGCGCATCACATCTGTTCTGGATGGGTTGGAGGCAAGCGATCCCGAATCGCTGACCGCTGCCGCGGAGAGGATTCAAAACGCCTTTCGGGCAGGCGCGCTGCCCCCAGGGATGGATTCCGCCCTGGAGATCGCCTGGCGCTGGCTGGGCGCGCCGCCCGTGGCCGTGCGTTCCTCCGCCACCGCCGAAGACCTGCCCAACCTGTCCTTCGCCGGTCAGCAGAATACCTACCTCAACGTGATCGGCGTAGAGGCCCTGTGCCAGGCCGTGGTAGATTGCTGGGCCTCGCTGTGGACGGCGCGCGCCATCAGCTACCGCGCCCGCAACGGCATCCCCCACGACGAGGTCGCCCTGGCCGTCGTCGTGCAGAAGATGATCGCCGCGCATGCCTCCGGCGTGCTTTTCACCGCCAACCCTTTGACAGGCAAGCGCGGCGAAGTTGTGATTGACGCCACCCTGGGGCTGGGCGAGGCCCTGGTCTCCGGGCAGGTGGAACCGGATCACTACATCGTTTCTGATCACCAAATTGCGGCGAAAACCCTCGGCGCAAAGGCCACCGTAATCACCGGCGCGGTAGAGGGCGGCACGCGCACCGAACAGGCATCCCACGCCGACCAGCAGGCCATCCCCGACGAGATTATCCTGGAACTGGCGCGCCTGGGACGTGAGATCGAGTCGCTGTATGGCTTCCCGCAGGATATTGAATGGGCGGTTGGCCCCCCGCATCCTGAGGAGGAAAAGGCAGCAATCCACATCCTCCAATCCCGTCCGATCACCTCGCTCTACCCCCTGCCCGAAAACCTGCCGCCGGAGCCGTTGCGCGCCCTGATTGGCCTGCATCTCGTCCAGGGCGTGATGGAGCCGTTCACCCCCCTAGGGCGAGACACGCTCATGCTGGTGCTGACCAGCGGCGGGCGCGTCTTCGGCCTGCGTCACACGATTGAGAGCCAGACTGCTTTCTACGCCGCCGGGGAGCGCCTGTGGATCAACGTGACGCCGATTCTGCGCTCGCCCATCGGCCACAAAGCCTACCCACGGGCAATCCAATCCATTGACCCCGGCGTGGCGCAAATTTTCCGGCGACTGCTCAAAGAACCCTGGCTGGCGCCACAGCGCAGCCGTCCCTCGCTCCGCACGCTGTGGCGGGTGGCGCGCTTCTTCATCCCCTTCGCCGGGCGCGCCTTTGGGGTGATGCTGCGCCCGGAGCGCGCCTGCCAAAACACATTGCAGATGTTCGACTCCATTGTCTCTGAAACCCGTCGCCGGTTTGTCTCTAGCGGCGATCTGTGGAATGATTTTTCTGTTCGTTTGAATCTGTTTGATGAGACCGCCCGCATCTTCCCCAATACCCTCATCCCCGCCGGGATTCCACCGGTAGTAGCCGGGATGGCGGCCTTCTTCGGGGTGCTGGCGCGCATCGCCGCCCAAGTCGCCGCTGCCACGGGCGATGAACGCTTCGCTACTCTTCATCTGGAGATCGCCCGCGGTCTCCCCAACAACGTCACCACCGAGATGGATCTGCGCCTGTGGGAGACCGCCCAGACTTTACGTCAGGACCCCGCCGCGGCGCAGGCCTTCGCAGAGACTTCCCCCGAAGCACTGGCGCGCGCTTACCTGAACGGAGAACTGCCCTCCGCGGCACAGGGGGCGCTGGATAGCTTCCTGGAGCAGTATGGCGCGCGCGGCGTGGGCGAAATTGACCTCGGACGCCCGCGCTGGCGCGAAGATCCCACACACATCATCCAAACCCTGACTAGCTA
>CAZZFZ010000201.1:0-4145 GCA_964653835.1 uncultured Anaerolineales bacterium | reverse complement strand
CTGGACGCCCCCGCCAGGACGAGGGTATCCCCCCACAGGGCGTTGTCCCACGGCGGTTCGGGCAGGGCGTAGACGTAATCGGGCGGCGCGGCGCTTTCGTCCGGCAGTGCTTTCCAGACGTACAGCTTGCGGTCGAAATCGGAGGAGACGAACAGCCCCTCCCCGTCGGTGGCGATCACCGGATTGCTGATGATGAAGTGGGTTTCGAGCGTGTTGGTGTGGATATCCGGCGCGCCGATGGCGAAATCGGGCTGCTGGTCGGGAGCGGCGGGGGGCGCGTTGTATCCCACGATTTTGTTGCCGTTGGAGAGGCTGAGGTACAGCCGCTCGCCCGCCCACGCCGCGCTGGAGCCGTCGCCGGTGTTGAAGGTGTAGCCCTGCCCCAGGGTGATGTCAGGGGTGTCTTGAGCATCGGCGGGCGGGGAATCCCAGATGGCGGGCGGATAGTGTGTGGTGCTGACGATGATCAGGCGGCCATCGGGGGCAAAGTCGCCGTTCAGCCAGCCTCCCAGGGTGAAGTCGGGCGGTTGGTCGGCTGTGGGCCAGGTTTTCCACACGAAGGTGGCCGCGCCGCCGCCGAGGTTGCCACCCTCCGCCGCGGCGTCAGCGTTCAGGCGGGCGTTGTGGTCGGCCACCAGCAGGTATTCCCCGTTGGCGGTGATGCCGCGCGGCGTGCCCATCCGCCCCTGAGCGGTGAGCACCACATCGGGGGGCTGCCCCTCGCGGGTGGGGAAGGTGTTCCAAAGCAGCACGCGCCCCGCCTGCGTGCTGGAGACCGCCAGCCGCTCCCCGTCGCTCCACACGCCCCACGGCCAGCGGATCTCCGCCGGGCCGCCGCCTTGAGGCGGCGTTTGCAGGATCAGGTCGGCGGGTTGGGCGTTGTGGGTGGGGAAGGTGTTCCAGATCAGCACGCGGTCGTTATATGTATCGGCGACGATCACTTTGCCCCCCACCGCCGCCACGCTGACTGGCCAGTTCATTTGGTCCGCGCCGACCCCGGGGCTGTTGGCGGTGAAATCGGGCTGCCCCAGCACCAGGTCGGGCGGGGTGTTCCCGTCGGGCAGGGTGTTCCAGATCAGCACGCGGTTGTTGTTGCGGTCGGCCAGCAGCAGGTGCTCTCCGTCGCTGGCGACCTCGCCGGGGTGGTTGAAGAGCAGCGCCCCGCCGGTGGCGTTGAAGTCCACGCCGGAGAGCAGGATGTCGGCTTCTTGCCCGCTGGCGAACCAGCCGTTCAACCCGCCCGGCGCGACGGCGTATTGTGAATCCACAGGGGTGACCTGAATCGTCCCCTGGTTGCCCTGGTGAGGGGGCAGTGGGGCGTTTCCTCCCGGCTGGGGCGCGGCGGCCACGCCGCAGGTGGTCATAACGGGCGCTTCCTCCCCGGTGGGAGGCCGTTGCTCTACGTAAGCCTCATCCCCCCAGGCCTCCCGCAGGCAGGCTTCCTGCTCCGGTGTGAGCGTTTCAAAAGGGTTGGACGAGAGGGTGGGCGGGAGCTGCTGGGGATGGCCGAGGGGCAGGGGCGCTGCGGCGGCCTCCTTGAGGATAAGAGATGTCATTGCGAGGAGGAACGACGTTGCCAGGAAGCGCATCGTTTTCATATTTTAGCCCTTTTTGGTCATAAAATGGTCTGCCGCCGCGATCCCCCAGTCGCGGCGGCAGTTCCTTTAGTTATCGCTCAGGGAGCAGTTCAGGCGGAAGAATTCGCCGTCCCAGGCCCAGATATCTGTTTGCCCCGGGCAGTGCGGCCACATGTCGTCGAAATCGTACTCGCGCGTGGCGATGATCTCGATCAGCCCATCGCCGTTGACATCGCGCGCTTTGACGCGGCCCGCCTGAATCTGCACATACTGCACGTTCTCGAACAGGAGCGGGTCTTGGTGAGGCGCGATCAGACCCGCCATGGCCTCGCCGTTCCATTCAAGAACCCAGAAAATGTGCTGGTTCCCGGCCTGGAAATCCACCAGCAGATCGAGGACGCCGTTGCGGTTCATATCCTGCACGGCGAGCAGGTGGTGGCCGTCGTAGGCGGTGAAGCGCTCCATATCGCCGCTGTAGTAGAAGATGGTCTCATATTGACCGTTCAGGCAGGCCAGCCCCATCAGCGCTGAAATGGCGTAATCGTAATACTCTGGGCTATCGCCCATGGGGATGATGATGCGGGCGAGCAGGTCCATTTGTTTATCGCCGGTCAGGTCCACCGCCTGGAGGGCGGCCTGCACCGGCTCGCTGTCTTCTAATGCGAGGGTGTTCAGCGAGGCCTCCAGCGCATCGGGGTCGCCTCCCTGGTTGAGGTAGGTCAGCAGCGGATCGGCGAGTTCGTAGGCCGAGAACAGATCCTCCAGGGTGGGTGGAGTGGGCTTGCCGGGATGCACGCAGAACCCTGGTGGCGGGGTGCGCGTGGTGGTGGGGGAAGCTGTGGGGGTGTGGGTGGCGGTGGGCGTGGGCGTGTTCGTCGACGTGCTGGTTGGCAAGGGGGTGAAGGTCGGCGAGGCGGTCAACGTGGCGGTGAAGGTCGGCGATGGGGAGTGAGTGGCCGTAGGCGGCGGACTGGTGACTGTGGCCGCTGGCGGCGTCACGCCGGAGGTGGGAGTCGCTCTGGCCGCGCCGCAGGCGGCTCGCTAGCAGAGTGAGCAACGGGAGAAGGAGGGATACTGTCAGGCGTTTCATTGCACTTTGCTCCATCTAAGGTGTAAGTACATTGATTTGCCAAAAACGGCTTTTGAGCATCTGGCACATTCTTTCATACGGGCCTCGCTGTGCCCTTATTACGCCCGGCGGTGGGCACGCCGGCGACCCGGGCCATGTGACGCGCCCAGGTCGCAGCGCGGGTGTAATGCTTGCCGCTGTGCACCCAAACCAGCCGGATGCGCCCGTCTTTTTGCACGACCGAGACCTGTGTTGAATACATTGTATTGTTTCCCCAGGGGACATATTCGAACTGACTGAGCGGCGAAACGTTATCGCGCCTGACACGGCGGATTTGCAAGCGGGCAACCTGACCGCTCGACCATGACTGCCGCCCAAAACGCAGAAAACCGGGACGCGCCTCCAGCACTTTTCGGCGCGGCCAAAACAGGTACACGATCAACGCCCAGCCCAGCACAATCCCAAGAAAGATTGCTCCCTCACGCCAGGCAATCGGATGCCGGTAACGCACAATGCGCCTCAGTGCATCCACCAATTGCAAGGCCGCGCCGGCAGCAAAGAGGCTCCCTGTGCCAAAAAACAACAAGGCGAGAGCCTTCAAGTCGGTGGATGCCGTGGCCGGTGAAAATCGGCGCACGGCCCGGAAGTGATCCGGCTGGTTGATTTCGATCTGCCACTGGCTCAGTCCATCATGAATTGTCCGTGGAAGTCGTTCCATTCGGTGCTTTTCCCTGAATAATGTGTATATCGTTGCACTCGCGGAGGGCACGCTGCGTCATTCACCAGCCTTGCGGGTGTATACAGAAATCATGCACTGCAAATCCAGGATGCCGGCGCTGTCACGCCCGACGTCGTAGGAGACGAACATTGTGTCGCCATAGACCTGCACCCAGGGGCGCTGGGCGTTGAAGTCCTGCTCCACCGCGGTGACCTGGATCTGCTCGATGCGGTTCCAGTTTTGATCGTAAATATTCAGCATCACGTCGCCGCGGCCGTGCTCGCCGCGGTGGTAGGCGATGAAGATCAACCCGTCCGCCACCGCGCCGCCCATAGACCATTGGGCGTTCTCCTCCAGCAGGATGCTGTGCTGGTAGTTCCAGTTAGCGTCGTAGAGGTGGGCGTACAGGTTGTTGGTGATGAAGTTATCGGCGGCGATGTAGGCGAAACCGCCCCGGTAGGGGATCAGCGTACCGCCGTTGATGTTGGGCGCGCCGTCCAGGATGTGGTCTTCGAGGAGGTTCAGGTCGGTGTCGTAGACCCATACATGGGTGTAGAGCACCTCATTGGGGTCGGCCTCTTTGTTGGTGGGTTGCGCGTTGGAGTTGTTCGGGTTGTACAGCCCGCTGAGGTACAGCCGCCCGTCCCAGACGCGCAGCATCTGGTCGTTGGCGGCGTGACCTTCGGGCAGGGTTACGGTGACTTCTTTCACCGGGTTGAAATCGAGGTCGTATTTGGAGAGCGTCCAGCCCTCCGGCCTGGGGGTGGTGACGTAGTAGTAC
>CAZZFZ010000200.1:0-4146 GCA_964653835.1 uncultured Anaerolineales bacterium | reverse complement strand
TAGTAGCGGGGCCAGGACTCGAACCTGGGACCTTCGGGTTATGAGCCCGACGAGCTGCCACTGCTCCACCCCGCATCGTTTAGCGAGCGGTCGGCATTATAGCACGCCCATTCTCATGCGTCAAGGAATTTCAGGGTCAAAGAACAACATAAGCCACACCTGCCAGTTAGGCACCCTACCGCGTTGCACCTCCACCACCTCTTCCGTCGCTTCCGGCGTCACGGTGGTCATCGGCAAGGGGATAATCAAGCGATCTCCCTCGCTATCCCGCACCATGCGCTCCTCTTCATAAGCCCATTTCTCCACCAGGGCATCCGAGGTCGCCTCGGCAATCTGAGTTTGCAGCGCCGCCTGGGTGTGCTGCAAGTGCATCTGCTCTGTCGCCAGCCGCTCGGCCTCTGCGCTCAGTTCCCGCATAGCGGCGATGCGCTGGTTAAACCCCAACACAACCAGCACAAAGAGCAACATGCCGATGATGACCACCAGCACTCGTCCGCTTCCAAGCAACTTTTCCATGTTTCCATCTTACCGCGCCCTCCATCAGGAGACAAGGATTCTCCGTTGAGAGCTCCAACCTCGCCGCAGCCCGCGGGAGGCTTCTTGTCCTCAGGCGTGAGAATCAAAAAGCTCCTGGATCAGACCCAGGAGCTGGTGTGCCGAAGGTGGGAGTCGAACCCACACTCCCGTAACGGGAACTACGCCCTGAACGTAGCGCGTCTGCCTATTCCGCCACTTCGGCTAACTGGCGCTATTTTACTCGCTTTCGCACATTTGTCAACAAATTCCCGCCAAGTGGCCCGCGTCATCAAGCCGCGCTCTCGTGCTATAATTTTCTCAAGGGAGAGCAACGACTATGACCCAAACCATTCAACAAGCGCTAAGCGCACTCACTACCTTCCCCGGGAACCTGGTCTACCACCTCGGGCTAGCGTTCGCCCTGGCGGGCGCACTGCAAGCCGCTCTGACCCTGTGGCGCGATCAGGAATACCCCCAGGGCAAACGCATGGTCGTCGGGTTGAGCCTGTTGCTGACCCTGCGCGTGGTCTTTTTCCTCCTCGCCGGCATGATCCAACAAGGGATGGCTAACCCGCACGTCCTGCTGCCGGTGGCTGATCGCGCCCTCAACACCCTGAGCATAATCATCCTCCTCTGGTTGTGGATTTTCCCCGAACCGTCGCGCCTGGCCGATGCCGCCAGCGGTCTGCTGGCGCTGCTCCCACTACCAGTACTGGCCCTCAGTGCGATCTGGTGGTTTGGGCATTACAGCGAGGTATCCTTCAACGCCACCTGGGTGAACACCGCCTGGGAAATCTTCGCCCTTTTGCTGTTGCTCCCCGGCGCGCTGTACCTGACGATCCGCAAGCCGAACAGTTGGAATTACGGGCTGGTCATGCTATTGCTCCTCGCTTTTGGGCATCTCCTGCATCTGGCTGCGCCCAACGCCGATAGCGACTTCGCCGGCTTCGTGCGCCTGGCACAACTGGCCGCCTACCCCTTGCTGCTCACCTTGCCACGACGTTTTGCCCTCGCGCCTGCGCCTGCCCCTCCTGTGGCCCAACAAGTCCCCCAGCCCACGCCCGCGGCACAGCCCCGCGAGCCGCACCACAGCCTGGAGCGACTCAAAGCCGCCCTGGCGCTCACCCAGGCCGAAACGCCGCAACAACGCTGCCAGGCGATCACCCACCTCGTCGCCGAAACCATGCTCTCCGACATCTGCCTGCTCATCGATTATTCGTCCGAAGAGAGGCTCTTCCTGATCCGCTGCGGTTACGACCTGATCCGCCAGGAGTACATCCCCACCAACGCCCTGCACGCAGAACAGCTTCCATTGTTAACAACCGCGCTGCACAAGAACCGCTCCCTGCGGCTGCCTGCCAGCAGCACATCGCAAGACCTCGCCACCCTCGAAGCACTCTATCAACTGGGGAACACTGGGCACCTGTTGGCCAGCTTTCTCCCCAACCCCTCCGGCGCAGCTTCAATGGGGATCATCTTGCTCTCGCCCTACTCCAATCACCGCTGGAACAGCGAAGACCAGGTGCGTCTCGAGGAAATCACCCAGCAGCTGGCCCCAATCTTGCACCAAACCGTGCAGGAGACCGCCCAACAACGCGAGCTGGAGGCAGCGAAGAGCGAATTGCAAACCACACGCGCCGACCTGGACGAGGCCCTCAGCCGACTGGCCGCCCTGGACGCCCGCTTTGAGGAGTTACAGGCGGAAAACGCTCAGTTGCAAGCTGCTCTGGCGCAGAGGCCCGAAAGCAGCACAGCGCCCGACTCCTCCTCGGCGCTGGAAACCCTGCAGGAGGAATACCAGAAAGCCCAGGGCACACTGGCCCGCCTGCAGGTGGAAAACCGCCGTCTGGGCGAGATGGTCGAAAGCCTGATCGCCGAAGCCGATACCCACGGGCTGACCACCTCCGGCCAGCTCAAAATGGAGCTCCAACAGGCGCAGGAGGAAATCGCTCACCTGAAGAAACAGCTCCTCCTCGCCGAGCAGCAGGCGGCTGCCAAAACCTACGAAACCGCCTCTCAGGAAACTACGAATAGTGAACGAACCGAAATGTTAGCTTCCATCGCCCAGGACCTGCGGCAACCCCTTTCTTCAATCCTCGGTTACACCGATCTATTGCTCGGCGAGTCGGTGGGCATCCTGGGCGCTTTGCAGCGCAAATTCCTCGAGCGTATCCGCGCTTCCATCGAGCGCATGCAGCTCTTGCTAGATGACCTCATCCACGTCTCCGTGCTCGAAGGACAGGAACACCGCCTCAAACCCAAGGCCGTTGATCTGAGCAACGCCATTGACAAAGCGATTGCCGACACCCGCGCCCAGATGCGCGATAAAAACATCATCCTGCGCGTTGACTTGCCCGATGAGCTGCCTCTCATCCACGCCGACCGTGACGCCCTGCAGCAAATCCTGGTCCACCTGCTTAAAAACGCCAGCTCGGTCTCCCCCGTCGAGGGCGAAATCCTGCTGCGGGCTGAGATCCAGAAATCCGACGATCAGCAAGATTTCATCCTCATCCAAGTGGCCGATCAGGGCGGCGGAATCCCGGAGGAAGAACTGCCGCGCGTGTTCTCACGGCTCTATCGCGCCGACAACCCTCTGATCCAGGGAGTAGGCGACGCCGGGGTTGGCCTCTCCATCGTAAAAACTCTGGTTGAAGCTCATCACGGGCGCATTTGGGTGGATACCGAGATGGGGAAAGGCTCAGCCTTCAACGTGCTCCTGCCGCTCTCCGACGGCATGTCGGATACGACCGCTGAGGAGGCCCTCGAGCGATGAGCCTGCGCCGCGAACTCGCCGCGGGACTGCTGGCCGCTCTGGTTTCGCTGATCATCCTGGGGGGCAGCCTGGCCGCGGGGCTGGCGGAGAACCGCGCCAGCCTGGCGATGATCGCCTCGCCAACCGCAAGTTCCTCCCCAACCTCGCCTCCTCCCCTGCCAACCATCGCCCCCGGCGAACCAACCTACACCCCTTCCCCGACCACACAACCCACGCCCTCCCCTACAGTCGCTCCGCCCACCGCCTGTCCCACACCGCCGGGCTGGATACTGTTCACCGTCCAAAACGGCGATACGCTGGAATCGCTCGCCGAGCGGCACAACACCTCTACAGAGGCCATCATCGAGGCGAACTGCCTGCTTGGCGAAAGCCTGCCCCCAGGAGCAACGCTCTACCTGCCGCCGCTGCCCGCCACCGCCACACCACCGCTCATCCCCACCGCCTCACCCATTCCATGCGGGCCGCCCGCCGGATGGGTGACTTACACCGTCCAACCTGGCGATAACCTCTACCGCATCGGGCTGGCCTATGGCGTCACCGTCGCCCAGCTCCAGCAGGCCAATTGTCTGGGCAATTCAACGTTCATCCAGGCCGGGCAGCAACTTTACGTCCCCAACGTGCCCACCCGCACGCCAACCCTCACGCTGACCTTAACCCCAACCAGCACGGCCACTTCCCCGGCGGCGACCAGCACGCCGACGGCCTCGCCGACGGCATCCCCCACGCCAACGTCAACATCAACCGCGGCGGCCACCGCCACGCCCACGGCCACTGCCACGGCCACTGCCACGCCCACGCCCACGCCTGTCTCTTATTACACATCTCCGAGCCCACGAGACAGGCAGAAATCTCGTATG
>CAZZFZ010000199.1:1765-4161 GCA_964653835.1 uncultured Anaerolineales bacterium | reverse complement strand
CTGCAAGACCAGTGGCCCTACATCCTGGAAGACGAAGCCCAGGATAGCAGCCGCCTGCAGGAGGAAATCCTGCGCCTGCTGGCCTCCGGCCACGGCAACTGGGTGCGCGTCGGCGACCCCAACCAGGCGATTTACGAGAGCTTCACCACCGCCAACCCGCAGTTCCTGCGCGATTTCATGGAAGTGGCGGACTACCCGCGCGCGCTGCCCAACTCCGGCCGCTCCTCGCAGGCCATCATTGACCTGGCGAATTATCTGATTGACTGGACCCTCGGCGAGCACCCTGTACCCGAGGCGCGCCACGCCCTCAGCCCCCCATACATCGAACCCACCCCCGCGGGGGATCCCCAACCCAATCCTAAATCTGTCTCCGAGGGGGTGCAGCTGATCCCCCGTCAGTACACTCCCCAGGCCGAAATCGCCGCAGTGGTGAAGTCGCTCCAACGCTGGCTACCCGATCACCCTGAATCCACCGTGGCGGTGCTCACTCCCACAAACCGGCGCGGCTTTGAGATCAGCGACGCGCTGCGCCGCGTCGGCATCGAACCGGTGGATAGCCTGCTGCGCAGCTCCGCCACCACACGTCAGACCGCCGGGGCGCTGACCCACATCCTGAACTACCTGGCCGATCCCGGCTCGGCGCGCAAGCTGGCGCGGGTGTACCGCGTCTGGCGGCGGGACGAGCGGCAGGATCCCGAACGCAAGGAGGAAATCAACGCCGCCGTAAAACAGCTTGAACGCTGCGCCCATCCCGAGGATTTCGTCCACCCCGCCCCGGGGCGAGACTGGCTGGAATCTCTTCAGGGGGCAGACCAACTCCCCGAGGTGTTGGATTCCCTGGCGGCGTTCCGTCCCGTCGTCCAGCGCTGGCTGCGGGCGATCGAACTGCCCATTGACCAGCTTGTGCTCACGGTCTCTCAGGAATTGTTCACCCGGCCCGGCGACCTGGCGATCGCCCACAAGCTGGCCGTGCTGCTACGCCGCGCCCGCACCATGCACCCGGAATGGAGCCTGCCGGAGCTGAGCGGCGAACTCAAGGTGATCGCCAAAAACGAGCGCCGCTTCATCGGCTTCGACGACGCCGACAGCGGTTTCAACCCTGATGACTACAAAGGCCAGGTGGTGGTCGCTACCATCCACAAAGCTAAAGGGCTGGAGTGGGACCGCGTTTACCTGACCTCGGTGAACAACTACGATTTCCCCTCCGGCCAGGAGTACGACAGCTACCAGCCGGAGAAGTGGTTCCTGCGCGAGCGTCTCAACCTGGAAGCCGAGACGCTGGCGCAGTTGAAGGCCGCCCTCGCCGATGATCCCTACCAGTGGTACGCCGAAGGCGAAGCCACTCGCAGGGCGCGTCTGGAATACGTGCGCGAGCGCCTGCGCCTGCTCTACGTGGGCATCACCCGCGCCCGCCGCGAACTCATCATCACCTGGAACAACGGTCGCCGCGGCGACGCCCAGCCCGCCCTCCCCCTGGTCGCCCTGCAAGCCTTCCTCGACAGACAGCAAGCAAATGGGCAAATAGGTTAACGAGCAAATGAACCACCCCAACCATCCAACCCTCAGCCAAAGCTCGCTGCAAGATTTCGCTGATTGCCCACGGCGCTTCCAGTTGCGCTATCTGGAGGAGCGCGCCTGGCCTGCGCTGGAAACCCAGCCCGCGCTGGAACACGAGCGCCACATGCAGCGCGGGGCGCAGTTCCACCGCCTGGTGCAGCAATACTTTCTCGGAGTCCCCGCCGAGGCGCTCAGCCGTCAGGCCGCCGCCGATGACGATCTGGCGCGCTGGTGGCCCAGCTTTCAAACCCTGCCCGAACTGGAGGGGCTGAAAGCGCGCCAGGTCAAAGCCGAACTCAACCTCTCCGCCCCGCTGGGCGACTACCGCCTGATGGCGAAATACGATCTGCTGATCCTCGACCCCGACGGGCAGTCGCGCATCTACGATTGGAAGACCTCCCGAAAACGCCCCCGGCGCGACTGGCTGGCGGCGCGGCTGCAAACGCGCGTCTACCCCTACCTGCTGGCCCGCGCCGGCGCGCAGTTCAACGGCGGGGAGGCCATCGCCCCGGAGCAAATTGAAATGGTGTACTGGTTCCCGGAGTTCCCCGATCAACCGGCGCACTTTCCCTACTCCGCGGCGCAGTTCGCCGAGGACGAAGCCTACCTGAAGAGGCTGATCGCCCTCATCGCCGCGCTGGGCGAGGCCCCCGCCCCATTGACCGAGGACGAGCGTCACTGCCGATTCTGCGTCTACCGCTCGCTGTGCGACCGCGGCGTGGAAGCCGGCCCCCTGGACGAAGCCGAGGGTGGTTGGGAACCCGAAGCAGGCTTCGACCTGGATCTGGACTTCGAGCAAATCGCGGAGATTGAGTTTTAACGCGGAGACGCAGAGACGC
>CAZZFZ010000199.1:0-1665 GCA_964653835.1 uncultured Anaerolineales bacterium | reverse complement strand
CTGGACTTCGAGCAAATCGCGGAGATTGAGTTTTAACGCGGAGACGCAGAGACGCAAAGAACTCGTAAAAGCGTATGCTCGAGAACGAGATCAGCAAAATCATATTGGACGCGGCAATCGAGGTTCATCGCACGCTCGGTGGACCAGGATTACTGGAAAGCATCTACGAAGAAGCATTGGCCCATTAATTAAAACAGCGAGGCCTCAAAGTCATACAGCAAAAACCTGTCCCGATTACTTACAAAGGACGCTAGCTAGGCACACCGCTACGCTTGGATTTACTCATTGAGGACAAAGTGATTGTTGAATGTAAAGCCACCACGCAATATAGTGAGATATTCAATGCTCAGGTATTGACCTACTTGCGTCTCACTGGTCTGAAATTAGGCATCGTCATAAACTTCGGTGAAAAGCGCATTGTGGATGGTTACCATCGTGTCGTGAACCGCCTTTAAAAATCTCCCGCGTCTTTGTTTCTCTGCGTCTCTGCGTTTACTATGAACACCTGGCTAGAACCGCCTCCCCCACCTCCCAGCGCCGCGGCCCTGCACGCCGCCATCGGCGGCCACCCCCTCGTGGCGCAGACCCTCGCCCGCCGCGGCATCACCGACCCCACGGCGGCGCGCGCCTTTCTGGACCCCGCGCATTACACGCCTAGCCCGCCCGCTGAACTCCTCGGCCTGCGCCGCGCTGTCGAGCTAATCGAAACCGCCATCCGCGATGAGCAACCTATCCTGGTGTGGGGCGATTTTGACGTGGACGGACAGACCTCCACCACGCTGCTGGTGGAAGCCCTGCGCGCCCTGGGCGCGACGGTGCGCTATCACATCCCCGTGCGCGCCACGGAGGGGCATGGGGTTAAGGTTGAAGTCTTGGGAAAGCTGCTTACTTCTGCACAGACCGCAGACAGCAGACCGCCAGCCGTCCTCCTCACCTGCGACACCGGCATTGCCGCCCACGAAGCCGTGAATTTCGCCAAATCCCGCGGCCTGTCGGTCATCATCACCGACCACCACGACCTGCCCGAAGAACTGCCCGCCGCCGATGCGATCGTCAACCCCAAATTGCTGCCCAACGGCCATCCGCTCTCCACGCTGGCAGGGGTGGGAGTGGCGTACAAATTGATAGAGGCGCTGTTCGACCGCGGACGGCGGACAATTGACCGCGGTCAGCCGCCTGCGGTCAGCGGTCAATCGCCCAACACCAACCACCTTCCAGAGACTCTTCTCGACCTGGTCGCCCTCGGCCTGGTCGCCGACGTGGCCTTGCTGACTGACGACACGCGCTACCTGGTACAGCGCGGTTTGGAAGTCTTGCGCCGCACAGCGCGCCCCGGCCTGCACGCCCTCTTCCAGAACGCCGGGCTGATTCCCGACCAGCTCAACGAAGAACACATCGGTTTTGCCATCGCCCCGCGGCTCAACGCGCTGGGGCGACTCGGCGACGCCAACCCGATCGTCGAGTTCCTGACCACGGACGACCCCGGCCGCGCCGCCGTGCTCGCCGCGCAGCTCGAGGGCCTGAACCAGAAGCGCCGCCTGCTCAGCGATCAGATCTACCAGGCCGCCCTGGCGCAGATTGAACAACACCCCGAACTGCTGGATTACGCAGCCCTGGTGCTCTCCCACCCCCAGTGGGCGCCGGGGGTGATCGGCATCGTCGCCA
>CAZZFZ010000198.1:0-4180 GCA_964653835.1 uncultured Anaerolineales bacterium | reverse complement strand
GATGCGGCTTCCCCTGTCGCCTGAAGACGACAGTCCCCGCCGCAAATCATTATGGATGTCCCCTTGCCGGAAACGATCCCTCTGTGCCAGTTGGAAATCGGCCAGAGCGGAGTGATCCTGGCGCTTCACGTCACAGACGAGCGCCGGCTGCGCAAGATGATGGCCTTTGGCGTGCTGCCGAGTGTGACCATCCGTCTGCTGCGCCGCTTTCCGGCTTATGTTTTTGAGGTGGGTTACAGCCAGTTCGCTATTGATGAGGAAATCGCCGCCGCAATTGAGGTGCGTCCGTTTCAGGAGCAGCCGCCGGGTTGATCCGCTGGTTGTTTTGTGAGATGCGACATACTTACGCGCGCGTCCGCATGAACCGATACGGTTTTTGCGCCCCTGTTGATTTCAGGCGGGCGCCGTCAGGCGCTGCAGCGCGGCGGTCAGCACGTTCACCGCGCGGACATAATCATCCAGTGAGATATGCTCTTCCGGCGTGTGATCCAGGCTGGAATCACCGGGGCCGTAGACCACCGCCGGGCATCCCCAGGCTGGGGCGACGATGTTCAGGTCTGCCGTGCCGGTTTTGACCACGAAGCCTGGCCTGCCGCCCGCGGAGCGGATCGATCCCAGAAAGGCGCGCACCAGCGGGGTGTTCTTCTCGGAGCGGTAGGCGGGGATGGGGAAGCCGAGGGGGGTGACGGAGACATCCGAAGTCTCAAAGCTTTCTGATATTTGCTTGAGATGGGCATACCACTGTTCCGGCGTCACGTCCACCGGCAGGCGGACTCCCACGCGGATGGTAGCTGTTTCCTGAAATTCTCCTGCCTCCGAGGCAAATCCGCGTAACGTGGGCGTGACCTGCTCGAAGACCCGTGTCCGCCCGCGGTTGAATTCCGCCGCCCAGGCTCGAATCTGTTCCCAGACCTCCACAGCAACCTCGGGGGCGGATTGACCTTCCCCGGCAGTGTGCGCCATCGGGCGCGTCACCGTGATCTTTGCCCAGGCGCTGCCCTTGTACCCCAGTGCGATCCGTTCCCAATGGTTTGGCTCGCCGATGATGACGAAATCGGGGCGATATTGATCCACGATATGCCGCGCCCCGATGGATTCGCGCTCCTCATCCACCGCGCCGATCACAACGACCTGCCAGCCGGCTACCGCGCCGAGGGCCGCGACCGCGTCCACAAAGGCAGCCAGCGGGCCTTTGGCGTCCACGCTGCCGCGGCCGTAGAGGATGTCGTCCTCGATGCGCACGGGGATCTCTCCTGGCACGGTGTCAATGTGCCCCAGCAGCACGATCTGCTGCGGGCCGTCCCCCATCACGCCAATCGCGTTACCGACTTCATCGCGCCAGGCATGCGTGAAACCGAGCTCTGTCATGCGCCCGATCAGGTATTCTACGGCCGGGCGCTCTTCCCCCGAGGGGCTGTATCGGCGGACGAGTTCAATCAGGGTGGTGTGGTTTTGTCGCATAATCTTTGACAACCTACTTAATTGTCGTTATACTTACACCAGAAAAGGTGATACAAAAGAGGAGTTAGTAGACATGAAAACAGCAGTGGTGTCCCAGAAGGGGTGGATTGTTATCCCTCGCGAGATCCGCGACCGTTATGGAATGCACCCTGGCACAAAAGTCGCCATTGTGGATTACGGCGGTACGATCTCGTTGGTGCCATTGAGCGGTGATCCCATTCAGGCCATGCGAGGCTTTCTTAAAGGCGGCCCGTCGTTGACGCTAGAGCTGCTTGATGAGCATCTTCGGGAAAGCGAGCGCGACGAAGCAAAACTACGTCGTTTGCGGGGGGATCATGAGTAGAGTTGTTGTGCTGGATAGCTTCGCGTTGCTGGCTTTCTGGCATGATGAGCCTGGGGCCGACGAGGTAGAGCGCTATCTTCGCCTGGCTGAGGAGGGTGGAATCTCGCTGGTGATGAGTCTGATCAACCTGGGGGAGGTATTATACCTGGTTGAGCGGCGCTACGGCGGCGAGCAGGCGCGCCAGACGTTGGCCTTTATCCAGGAGTCTCCGATACAGGTGTACGATGCTTCATGGGAGCGAGTGCTGGCTGCGGGGCACATCAAAGCGCGTCATCCGGTTTCCTATGCCGATTCCTTCGCGGCCGCGCTGGCTGATGAACTAAATGCCACACTCCTCACCGGTGATCCGGAGTTCCGTTCGCTGGAAGCGATCATCTCGGTTGAATGGCTGGGATGAAAGCGGATTTTTGCCTTCTTTCTATTCATTCATTCTCAAGCACGTCGCTTATCGCCTCCACCACGCGGTCAACCTGCTGGCGGGTGATCACCAGCGGCGGCAGCAGGCGGATGACGTTCATCCCCGCGCTGAGCGCCAGCACGCCGCGTTGCTGCAAGGCTTGCAGGTAGGGGGCGACTTTTTGCTTGAGTTCGATGCCGATCATCAAGCCCAGGCCGCGCACTTCCCGAACGAGAGGGGATTCGATGTTTTTCAGCGCATCCAGCAGGTAAGCGCCTGTCTCCGCGGCACGCTGCGGCAGGCCCTCTTCCACCAGTACGTCCAGCGCGGCGACCGCCGCCACGGCGGAGAGGGGGTTGCCGCCGAAGGTCGAGCCGTGCAGGCCGGGGTGCAGTTCTTTCACCCGCTCGCCGAGCAGGGTCGCGCCCATCGGTACGCCCCCGGCGAGGGATTTCGCCACGCACAGGATATCGGGCTGCAGGTCGTGGTGCTCCAGGGCGAACATGCGCCCGGTGCGCCCGAAGCCGGTTTGCACTTCGTCCAGGATCAACAGCGCGCCGCGCTGACGGCAGATTTCCTGCGCGCCGCGCAGATACTCCGCCGAGCCGGGATTGACGCCGCCCTCGCCCTGCACCACCTCCAGGATCACGGCGGCGGTTTGCTCGCTTACGGCGGCGTCTAGCTTCTCCAGCTTGTTGTAGGGCACGTGCCGGATATCCGGGATCAACGGCTGGAAGGGCTGGCGGTACTTCTTGTTCCAGGTGGCCGAGAGCGCGCCCATCGTGCGCCCGTGGAAGCCGCGCATGGCGGCGATGATCTCCGTCCGCCCGGTGCTGTAACGGGCGAATTTGAAGGCCGCTTCCACCGCCTCGGTGCCGGAGTTGCACAAAAAAGCGCGTTCCATTCCCGCGGGGGCCAGGGTGGTCAGCTTCTCCAAAAGCGCGGCGCGCACCGGGTTGTAGAACATCTCCGGGCAGGTGATCAGCCGGGCGGCCTGTTCCTGGATGGCCTGCACCACTTTGGGGTGGCAGTGCCCCAGGTTGGCGACGCCGTGCCCGGCGGCGCAGTCAATGTATTCCTTGCCCTGGTCATCCCAGAGCAGCGCACCCTGCCCGCGCACAATGGTCAGATCGCGCTTGGCGTACACGCCGGAAGTATGGGCGTATTCGAGCTGTTGGTGGTTGAGCATAAAAAGTCCTTTTCGAAGTGAGAAATAGCAAAACTTGGTGTCATGCTCCGGTGGGTTTGACTCGCGGCCAGGCGTAAATTGCAAACGAGAGCGCCGCGGAGGCTTCGAGGGCGCGCCCCCATTCGGCCAGGGGCAGGCCCCAGAACGTGCCGATGAAGACCAGCGCGATGCCCGCGTTGAGCAGGATGACGGCCAGGATCGCGCCGGTGGGGTTGCCGCGGTGGTTGCCGCGGTAGCGCGGGAAGATCCAATACCCGATCCCCATGGCGAATTGTGCCATCCAGCCGATGAGTAAAAATTCCTGGTGCGCGCCGAACCAGCGCCAGGCGGCGGGGTAGGCGCTGATCCCTTTGTCCATCAGGAGAAATGCGCCGATGGTGAACCCGGCCAGAAGGTAGAGCAGGGCGATGCGGACGGCCCACACGCTCAGGCGCGGCATGGTTTATCCCTCCCGTTGCGGAAGTGAGGAACGAGTCTTGAATCGTGGTTCCCATTCATTGCTTCAGGCGTACCTCGATTTCCATCGAGGCGGTGACGTTGACGCGAGCCGCCTCCCACCAATCGCCGGTGTGAACGCGCAGGCGGTATTCGCCGTTCACCAGGAGGAAGGCCAGGCGTCCGTCGGTGCCGGTGCGTCCGTTGCTCACCCAACTGCCGTTGTCCGAGCGTATTTCGACCAGGACGTTGCGCACGGGCTCGCCGCTCGCGTCGTCCACGACGCGGACGGTGAGGCGTTTCAGGCGCACTTCGACTTCCGTCGAGGCGGAGACGTTGACGCGAGCCGCCTCCC
>CAZZFZ010000197.1:0-4229 GCA_964653835.1 uncultured Anaerolineales bacterium | reverse complement strand
ACTGCGCGCCGCGCTCGCCGCCAGCGTGACCACGCTAAAGAATGTGGGCGACAAATCCGCCAAACTGATGGAGAAACTCGGCCTGCGTACCCTGGGCGATATGCTCTACTACTACCCGGCGCGCTACGACGATTTCTCGCTGATGAAGCCGATCAACCGGCTGCGCTACGGCGATAAGGTCAGCCTGGCAGGGATGGTCAAATCGGCCAATCTGCGCACCCTCCACGGCAAGAAGAACCGCCTGTTTGAGGCGGTGATCTCCGACGGCACGGGCGCCATCCGGGCGACCTGGTTCAACCAGCCCTGGCTGGCCCAGCAAATCAAACCAGGGATGCAGGTCATCCTCTCCGGTAAAATTGATCAGTATCTCGGCCGTCTGACGATAAACTCGCCAGAGTGGTCGCCGGTGGAAAAGCAGCACCTCGAGGCAGAGGGCATCATCCCCTACTATCGCCTGACGGCCGATTTAGGGCAAAAATGGCTGCGCGACAAAATCCGGCAGGTGGTATTGACCTGGGCCTCGCGCCTGCCCGACCCGCTGCCCGCCGCCGTGCGCCGTTCCGCCGGGCTGCTTGATCTGCCCACCGCCATCTTGCAGATACACTACCCCGATTCCTGGGAACGCCTGCGGGAGGCCCAACACCGGCTGGCCTTCGATGAGCTTTTCCTGCTCCAACTGGGCGTGTTGCAGCAAAAGCGCGCCTGGGTGGAGGAGCCTGCCCGCCCCTTCACCGTCGCCGCCGAATGGCTGCAAAGTTTGAAGGACACCCTGCCCTTCGCCCTCACGCAGGCGCAGCAGCGCGCTCTGAACGATGTACTCCGCGATCTCGCCTCTGGCCACCCGCTGAACCGCCTGATCCAGGGCGATGTCGGCTCCGGGAAAACCGTGGTCGCCGCGCTGACGATCGCTGTGGTCGCCCATCACGGCGCGCAGGCGGCGTTGATGGCGCCCACCAGCATCCTGGCCGAGCAGCACTACAACAGCCTCGTCAACATCCTCGCAAAAGAGGACGGCCCGCTCGCACCGGAGGAGATCGCCCTGATGGTCGGCGCCACGCCGGAAAGCGAGAAAGCCGCCATCCGCCAGCGCCTGGAGAACGGCGACATCAAAGTCGTCGTCGGCACGCACGCCCTGATCGAAGACCCGGTCACTTTCCACGACTTGCAACTGGCCGTGATTGACGAGCAGCACCGCTTTGGCGTGCAACAGCGCGGCCAGCTACGCGCCAAAGGACAGAACCCCCACCTGATGGTGATGACCGCCACGCCGATCCCGCGCTCGCTGGCGCTCACCATATATGGCGACCTTGACCTCTCGGTGATTGACGAGATGCCCCCCGGACGTCAGCCGGTGGAGACTTTCGTGCTCTCCCCGCGCGAGCGCGAGTGGGCTTACAACTTGATCCGTCGCGAAGTGGAGAACGGCCACCAGGCGTTTATCATCTACCCGCTGGTGGAAGAGAGCGAGCGCAGCCCGGAGAAGGCCGCCGTTGAAGAGCACGCCCGCCTGCAAAAGGAAGTCTTCCCCCGTCTGAAGGTCGGCCTGATGCACGGACGCCTCACCCCGGCGGAGAAGGACGCCGTGATGACGCAGTTCCGCAACGGCGAATTCGACATCCTGGTCTCTACCTCGGTGGTCGAGGTGGGCGTGGATGTGCCCAACGCCACGGTGATGCTCATCGAGGGAGCGCACCGCTTCGGGCTGGCGCAATTGCATCAGTTCCGCGGGCGCGTTGGCCGCGGGCAGAGCAAGGCCTATTGCCTGCTCATCCCCGGCAGCCCGGAAAAGGTGGAGAATGAACGTCTGCAAGCCATGGCGGAGACCAGCGACGGCTTCAAGCTGGCCGAACTCGATCTCGAACAGCGCGGGCCGGGCGAATTCCTGGGCACGCGGCAATCTGGCTTCTCGACGCTTCGCATGGCTCGCCTGACCGATCTCCCCCTGATCGAAAAAGCCCGCCGTCACGCCCAAACCCTGTTCGATCAAGACCCCGACCTGACGCAGCCGCAACACGCCCTGCTGGCCGAAGCTGTGCGCCAGTTCTGGGCGGTTACGGAAACCGACATCAGTTAATACCCCAATGACAGGATTCTCCCTATGATCCGTGCTGTATTTCCAGGGACGTTTGACCCCATCCACTACGGCCATATTGACATCGCCCGACGCGCCGCGCGGCTGTTCGACGAGGTAGTCATCGCCGTTTACGACCGGCCGCTGAAAACGCTGCTCTTCACCCCCGATGAGCGCATCCAGCTCACGCACGAAGCCTTCAAGGACGATAAAAACATCAAAGTGACCGGCTACAGCGGCCTGACGGTTGAGTTTTGCAAGCGCATCGGCGCTCAGGTGATCGTGCGCGGCCTGCGGGTGTTCTCCGATTTTGAGTACGAGTTCCGCATGGCGCTGGCGAACAACCGCCTGGCTCCGGAGATCGAAGTCGTCGCCCTGATCACCCACGAGGAGCACACCTTCCTCTCCGGCGCGACGGTGCGTGAGATCGCCTCGCTGGATGGCGACGTCAGCAGCCTGGTGCCGCCCCACGTTGAGGCCGCCCTGCGCCAACGCTTCCACGAGCTGGGCAAAGAGCAGCAGATCGTGCCCACCTCCTCGTTGCGAGATTGATCGCTGGAACAGATCCTGCACCCACTCATCCTGCGGGAGGTTTCCGCCTTGACGAATACTTAAAATCCGTGTTATCTTGATGAAAGCACTAATTGCCCCGCCCCTTCGCCTGCGCCTCTGAGGGAGGAGCCAGATGGATATCTTGCACCTCGTAGACCGACTGGAAGAACTCTTCAACGACAGCCGCCCGATCCCGATGACCCGCAACGTCATCGTGGACGAAGATCGCATGCTGGATTTAATTGATCAGATGCGGGTGACCATCCCCGAAGAGGTCAAAAAGGCCCAGCAAATCCTCACTCAGCGCGACCGCATCCTCGCCCAGGCGCAGGAAGAAGCCAACCGCACCCTGGCGCTGGCCCGCGAGAAGAGCAAACAACTGGTCGAGCGCGACGCCGTGGTACAGGCCGCCAAGGCACGCGCCGAAGAGATCATCAAACAGGCCGAGCGCGAGGCCGATTACACCCGCCGCGAGGCGGATAACTACGTCATCCAGACTCTCTCCCGCATCGAAGTCGAACTCGAACGGCTGCTCAACCAGGCGCGCAACGGCATCGTCGCCCTGCAAAGCGTCTCCGGGCAAGAAGAAGACCCGGCCAAAGAGACGGAAACAACTCCCGAGCAATAATCCCCCAGAGTCAAATAAATATCTCCTCCAGACCGCGCGGAGAGGCGCTTTTTTCACCACGAAGCGCACGAAGGTTCACGAAGATTTTTTCTTCGCGCCACTTGGTGTGCTTCGTGGTGAACGAAACACAACTGAAGACAGCCTCAGCCGCGTTTGAAACTCCGCCCTGCGAACCAGTCCAGCAGCCCCGGCAGCAGGAACTCCAGCCAGGCCGCCGCCGCCAGATACGCGGGGAGGATCACACCCCGACGCGGGCGACGCGTCAGCTTCCACACCGCGCGGGCCACATCCTCCGCCGAGAGCACCGCCAGGCGCGGCGTCCGAAAGCGCCTGGTCCCCTGCGAGCCGGTGTGCTGCCCAAACTCGGTCGCCACCGGGCCAGGGTACACCCCCGAGACGTGCACCCCCGTCCCGCGCAGTTCGCGCCGCAAAGCCAGCGTGAAGCCGCGCACGGCGAACTTGGTGGCGTTGTAGATGCTGTACGTGGGCAAAGCCACCCACCCCGCCACCGAGGAGATGTTGATGATATACCCCGTGCGGCGTTCCAGCATGTGCGGCAGCACCGTCCGCGTGGTTTGAATCAGCCCCCACAGGTTGACGTTCAGTTGCGCCTCAATATCCTTCACCGGATCGAGCTGCTCCAGCCAGCGCAGGCGACCGAACCCGGCGTTGTTGACCAGCACATCAATCTGCCCCCAGGCATCCAGCGTCGCCGCCACCATGCGCTCAATATCCTCCAGCGAGGTGACATCGGCTCGCACGGCCAGCGCCTCGCCTGCCCTGAGCGAAGTTGAAGGGCCGCCCTCCGCCCGGATCTCCTCCGCCAGCGCTTCCAACCGCTCCAGGCGACGGGCCGCCAAAGCCACGCGGTATCCCTTCTCGGCAAACAACCGCGCCGTGGCTTCACCAATCCCCGACGACGCGCCGGTGACCAGGACAACAGGAGCGTTTTGTGGGTTCATTGTTCATCTCCTTTAA
>CAZZFZ010000196.1:0-4251 GCA_964653835.1 uncultured Anaerolineales bacterium | reverse complement strand
TCCCGGGGCACTTCGCCGTGGGCGGCCATGTACCAGCCCGACAGGATCAGCTCCTCCGTCCAGCGCGGGTCGCCCATCGCGGGCGGCGCGCCGTGCTCGCCGCTTGACCAGTAAGCGTAACCGTTATGCAGCAAGTGGATATGCTTTTCCACAATTTTTGGATTGACTTCGCTCATCGCGCGACCTCCTCAACAGGATAGCCTTCAATCCCGGCGAAGGCCTCCCGCTCCAAATCAACCTGGAACATGGCGCGGCCCATCTCGCCGCGCAGACGGCGCACCTCGCGCAGCCCCATGGCGCCCAGGATTTCCAGCAACTGGTCGTGCCAGGCGGCGGAGAGGTTACGCAGCCGCTGCACGGCCCATTCGCCGGGCATCCGCTTTGGCAGGCGAACGTTCCCGGCGCGCCGGTCGGTGAACTCGCCGTCGAAGCGCGCCTGCAAGGCCACCAACAAGGCGGTATCCAGGAAGACACCATCCAGCCCAGCGATGATCGCCTTGGGGATGTGCTCGGCGGCAATGATCCCGCCACTTCCCAGCAGGGTGACGCGCTCGCGGTCGCCCATCTCCACAAAGGTCATGTGAGCGGCGCGGATGGCGTCCAGGATGTAGGCGCCATCGGGCGTGCGCCCGTGGTAATCAGCGGTCAGGTGGAAGACGCGCACCCCGGCCTCGAAGTATCCGCGCAATGCCTCGCCATCCACAAAGGGGGTGCGCAGCGCGGCCACAGCCTGCGGCCAGGCGGCGCGGATGGTGGCGAACAGGTCCGCGTCCCAGCCATCCATCTCAACCATGCGCGGGGTAAAGCCAAGCTCCCCCAGTCGCCCCGCTTCGGCAGGCGTCACCAGCGGGACAACCGCATCCCCCTGCAGATCATGCTTCAGCACCACATCCAGTGGGACGACGGCCAGGGTATCCACCTCGGCGGCGGTTTGCACAAAAGCGCGGAACACATCCGGCCGCGCCACCGCGTCGGGGAGCATGTCATAGGCAAAAGGAACCTGGATACTGAACACCCGCGGCGTCTCGCCGACCGGCTGCCCTCCAGCGTCAAAGGTCAGGAAGTTGGGCTTCTCGCCGATGTCAATCACGGTGGAGATGAACTCACGCCCGTGGATGCCGTCGCGGGTGGGGCGCACGATCTCCGACATATCCGTCCACATCCCATCAAAACCCTCGCCGCCAAAGGCCCCGCGGTAGCCTGCCCCTTTGACGGGCACGCGGCCGGTCTGCGCCTCCTGCGCCACCGCGTCCACGTAATGCTGGATAAAGTACGAATCGCCCAGCTTACGCCGTTCAGGGTTCGGCGTCACGGTGACGAAATCGGGATGCTGGGTGGTGCATCGCAGGCAGCCGACGCAGAACTGCGGGCGGGGCGCAAATCCACCGATTGGCCCAGAGAAGACGCCGTACAGGCACGGGCGGCTGAGCGTGACCTCCATATCGCCGCGCGTGTGGATCAGCTCGCGCAGGATCAACTTCGCCAGCCCGATTTTGCCCACCCTGACGTTGAAACGCGGCGGCCAGGGGACGATATCCGGCGCATCAGCGGTCTGGATGTGATAACGGTGATAATGGGCTTTCTCAATAGAAGTCATAAACACCTCAATTGTTGTTTCACTTCCGAAGTCTTTGAAGTATCCTGTTAACAAAAAAGCACGCCACCGGCGTGCCAAACGGACAAAACTCTGCTTTGAAGCGCACGCCCCTCCACAAACACACACGGGCACAGAGCAAACTGAAAACCCGGGGCCGCGATGCCCTGTTTTGTCGGCGGGTTGCCCGCGCCGGTTTGTCAGGACATCCATAAGGAGGGGCAAAGCAGGGTGCGGCCGTCCCTGGGAGGCATCCGCTGATCTCTCGATTTTCCCCCGGATACTCCGGGGTTAGTCCCGACTCGCGCCGGGAAACCTCCAGCCTCGTCACCCGATTGGTCATCGGGCCGTGCGCTACCTTTGCCGTTATTCAATTGTCAAGTATCGTCGCCGATTGTACCGATGAAATCGACCACAGTCAAGCGCGTTGCGATGTACGGCCATGGCGTTCTCAAAGTCGCGGATGGTGCTTGGAATTTTGCCAAATCGTGCAAACACACCCAAAACTGTGGCGATTTTTCGATGAGCGCCATGAAGTCATATTTTTGTCAATGGACTTTGAGAACGCCATAGATGTACGGCAGACCGCGGACTGTTGCCCCCAATCCACATCCCAGATATGCTACAATCAAACCGGAATCCGCACTAAGCGACAAAAGGAGCGAGCCATGCCCACCACAGCAGATATCATCATCATCGGCGCGGGGATTCACGGCGCCAGCCTGGCCTTTCACCTGGCCGAACGCGGCGTCAAACCCCTGGTGCTGGAAAAGCAGTTTATCGCCGCGGGAGCCACCGGGCGTTCCAGCGGGCTTGTGCGCATGCACTACGATCTGGAGCCGGAATCGCGGCTTGTGTGGCTCTCCTTCCGCGATTATTTCCGCCAGTGGAAAGAGCGCGTCGGCGTGGGCGATTGCGGCTTCACCCGCACCGGCTTCCTGTACATCCCCCACCCCGGCTACGAAGAACAACTCAAAGCCAACGTCGCCATGCATCAGCGCATCGGCATCCCCAGCCTGGTGGTGAACGGCGATGACGTCAAGCGCCTGGCCCCGTCGTTTTTCACCGAGGATATCGAGGTCGCAGCCTACGAACCCGAGTCCGGCTACGCCGACCCCAGCGCCACGGCGACCGCCTTCCTTCAAGCAGCCCGTCAGCGCGGCGCGCAACTGATTCAAGATTGCCAGGTGACGGCCATTCAGGTGGTCTCCGGCGAGGTGCAGGGCGTGACCACCACCCAGGGCGAGTTCCACGCGCCGATCGTCGTCAACGCGGCCGGGGCCTGGGCCGCGCCTGTGGCCGCGCTCGCCGGAGTGGAGATCCCCGTCACCACCTGGCGGCACGACACCATGTTCATCCAGCGGCCGAAGGAGATCGGCCCCTCGCACCCCACCGCGATTGACGACGCCAACTCGATGTACTTCCGTCCCGAAACCGGGGATCTCACCCTGGTCGGCCTGGAGGACAACAACCCCCTCGGCGAAGACCCCACGGGATACACCGACCGCGCCCAGCCCGGCTTTGTGGAGCGCGCCATCGAGCGCATTTGCAAACGCATCCCCATCATGGAGCAAGGCAGCCTGCACAGCGCCCACGGCGGCTACGACGGCATCAGCCCCGATCAGCGCGCTCTGCTCGGCCCCTTCGGACCGGAGGGCTTTTACCTGGACTGCGGGCACAGCGGAACCGGATTCAAAATCGCCCCCGCGGTCGGGTTATGCATGGCGGAGTTAATTCTGGACGGCAAAGCCAAAACCGTGGACATCTCCCCCTTCGCGCCGACGCGCTTTGAGGAAGGCCGCCTGCTCAAAGGCGAACACGCGTACAAAGACATCTGGCACTGAGGCCTTGTTTAGCCCCTTTTTCGCTGCCCTGCAATTCCTGACCATCGCTCCGCCATTGGTGAAACGCGAGTTCACCGAGCGCGAGCTCGGTCAGGCTGCTGGGTTCTACCCACTGGTGGGAGCTCTGATCGGCGCATTGCTCTACGCGGCCAACTACGGGCTGGCGCAGCTGTTCCCGGACGTGCTGCGAGCCGCACTATTGCTGACACTCTGGGTACTGGTCACCGGCGCGCTTCACCTGGATGGATTTCTGGATGCCTGCGACGGGATTCTCGGCGGTCTCAGCCCCGAGCGACGCATGGAGATCATGCGCGATGAACGCGTAGGCGCTTTCGGACTCGCCGGCGGCGTGCTCCTGTTACTGATGAAATTCGCCGCCCTTAGTACATTGCCCTTACCTGCCCCGCAGTTAGTCCTGGTTCCCCTGTTCAGCCGCTGGGGCATGACCCTAGCCGTCTTCGCCTTTCCCTATGCCCGCCCCCAGGGCTTAGGGCAGATCATCAAAGCGCACACAACCTGGCAAGACTTTCTGCTCGCCAGCCTGACCGCTGCAGCGATCGCCTGGCTGGCCGCCCAATGGACTGGGCTGGCTGCCCTCCTCGCTAGTGCGCTGATCGTTTGGAGTACAGCACGCTTTACGCTGCGCCGCATCCCTGGCCTGACCGGCGACGTCTACGGAGCGATCAATGAGCTCATCGAGGTGGTCCTTCTGATTGCACTCTCGATCATCCACGCATGAATAACGCGCATCCATTTAGATCTATCCGAAAAATGCGAAGTCATGGACAATAGAGGCACAGGCAAATAAGACAA
>CAZZFZ010000195.1:3089-4258 GCA_964653835.1 uncultured Anaerolineales bacterium | reverse complement strand
TCCTGAGGGTGTGCAACCCCTCCTCGGTTCCAAGGAGGGGATTTTTCACCTCTCGCTCGCCTGGCTCAAACCTGGGGATATCGTCCTCGTCTCTGACCCTGGTTATCAGACCTATGCTGTCAGCGCCCGTTTTGCCGGGGCTGAACCGGTTGCCATGCCGCTGCGGCCTGAAAACGAATATCTCCCTGATCTGGATGCCATCCCCGCGGAGACTGCCCGGCGTGCTACAATGATGTGGCTGAATTACCCCCACAACCCAACCGCGGCCACTGCCTCGCTGGCGTTCTTCGAACAGGCGATGGAATTTTGCCGTCGGCATGATATTTTGCTGTGTCACGATGCGGCCTACACCCAGGTGACCTTTGATGGCCTTCGCGTTCCCTCAATTCTGGAAGTAGATGGCGCACTGGAAGTGGCGGTGGAGTTCAACACGCTCTCCAAATCGCACAACATGGCGGGCTGGCGGGTGGGGGCTGCGTTGGGGCGGCGCGACGCGCTGGAAGCGTTGCTGCGCATCAAAACCCATGCCGATAGTGGGCATTTTCTACCCGTGATGGAGGCTGCCGTCGCCGCTCTGACCGGCGACCAGACCTGGCTGACGGAGCGCAACGCCGTCTACGCTGCCCGGCGGGATGCCGCGGTGCGTGCTCTGCAGGCAATTGGCCTGGAACCGCGCCAGCCGAGCGCTTCGCTTTATGTCTGGTTTCCACTGCCGCTGGGATGGTCGGATTCGCTCGCTTTTGTGCAGGCGGTGTTGGAACGCGCCCACGTCGCCCTGGCTCCTGGGGTTGTCTTCGGCCCGCGCGGCGAGGGCTATGCCCGCCTTTCGCTGGTGCAGCCGGAGGAGCGTATTATGACTGCCATTGAACGACTTGAAGAGATGATAGGTAATCGGGTAACAAGGTAATTGGGTAACAAGTGACGAGTTACCCAGTTACCCAATCACCCAGTCACCTAATCACCTGGAGGAACCCACGATGTTCACCACCCGCCTCCGCTACCTCACTGCCGGTGAATCCCATGGCCCGGCGCTGATTGCCATTCTCGAGGGGCTGCCCGCGGGCCTGCCGCTGACCTCCGATATCATCAACCGCGAACTGGTGCGGCGTCAGCGCGGGTATGGCTCCGGGCCGCGCATGAAGATCGAGCGCGATCAGGCTGAAATCCTG
>CAZZFZ010000195.1:0-2989 GCA_964653835.1 uncultured Anaerolineales bacterium | reverse complement strand
CTGGCGCAGTTCGGCGTGCAGGTGCTGGGGTATGTGGTTTCCATTGGGGAGGTGGAGGCCGATCTGAGCGCCATCCCGCTGACGGAACGCGCCCGCCTCGCCGAGGAGAACGACGTGCGCTGTCCCGACTCCGCCGCGGCGGAGGCCATGCGCGCCCGCATCCGTGAGATCATGGCGCAGCGCGATACGCTTGGCGGCGTCATCGAGGTCGCCGCGCTGGGGCTGCCCGTGGGACTGGGTTCGCACGTCCACTGGGATCGCAAACTGGAAGCCCGCCTGGGAGCCGCCGTGCTGGGCGTGCAGGCCATCAAGGGCGTGGAATTTGGCCCGGCTTTCGCCAACACGCGCCTGCCCGGCACGCAAGTGCATGACGCCATCCGCCTGGGCGAGGACGGCGCGCTGGAACGCCCCACCAACCGGGCCGGGGGGCTGGAAGGCGGCATCACCACCGGGCAGCCGTTGGTTCTGCGAGCCGCTATGAAGCCTATCGCCACCACGCTCACCCCTCAGCAAACCGTGGACCTGGCTCGCGGCGAGGAGACCCCCACCACCTACGAGCGTTCCGATTTTTGTCCTGTGCCGCGCGCTGTGCCGATCCTGGAGGCTGTAATCGCTGTGGTACTGGCCGACGCGCTGCTGGAGAAGCTGGGCGGCGATTCGCTCGCCGAAATGCGCCCGCGCTTTGACGCTCTGCGCCAGGCGCGCCTGGATGATTTGCCGATGGAGGGAGACTCGCATGTCTGGTGGGAGTAGGACGGGGGACCGCAGACGGATGACCGCGGTCAACGGTCTACCGTCCGCTGTCTTCCTGTACGGGCCATCTGGTTCCGGCAAAAGCACCGTTGGGCGGGTTCTCGCGGAGCACCTGGATTTGCCCTTTCTCGACCTGGATGCTGAGATCGAGGCCCGCAGCGGAACATCCATCCCAGAGATTTTCGCCCGTGAGGGGGAAGTGCACTTCCGCGCCTGGGAGCGCTTGGTGCTGGAGCAGGTGATTGCTGGGGGCGAGCGAATCATCGCCCTGGGCGGCGGCGCGTTGACTTCCCCGGAGACGCGCGCCCTGGCCGAAGCGCGCGGGCGCGTGGTGCTGCTCACCGCCGACGTGGACACGCTGTTGGCGCGCCTGCGCGCTGACGCGGTCGAGCGCCCCTTGCTGGCGGGCGACGCTGAGGAACGCCTGCGCGCTTTGCTGGCGCGCCGCGCTGAACACTACGCCTCATTTCCCTTGCAGGTAGATACCGCTGGGAAGGCCCTGGAAGAGGTGGCCTGGGCGGTTCAGGTGCGTTTGGGCCTCTTCCGCCTGCGCGGTATGGAGAGCCGCAAACACCTCGCTTATGACGTGCGCGTTCAGGCGGGCGGGCTGGACGCCCTCGGCGCGATGCTTGCTGACCGCGGGCTGCGCGGCCCGGTCGTTGTGGTCACGGATGAAAACGTCGCCGGTTTTCATCTGGAACGCACATTGGATTCCCTACGTCATGCCGGGTTCGAGGCGCACGGCGTGACGATCCCCGCCGGGGAAGCCCACAAGACCGCGGCCACGGTCGCCCGCCTGTGGGAGGCGTTTTCCGCCGCGGGTGTTGAGCGCGGCAGCATGGTGGTGGCCCTCGGCGGCGGTGTGGTCGGTGACCTGACGGGCTTCGCCGCGGCCACCTGGCTGCGCGGCGTCCCCTGGGTGGCCGTGCCGACTTCGCTGCTGGCGATGGTGGATGCCAGTTTGGGCGGCAAGACCGGCGCGGATTTATCTCAGGGCAAGAATTTGATCGGCGCGTTTCACCCGCCGCGCCTGGTGCTGGCTGACCCGGAGGCGCTGGCGACGCTGCCGCGCCAAGAATTCGTCAACGGCCTGGCGGAGGTGGTCAAACACGCTGTGATCGGCGATGACGGTTTGTTGCCGCTTGCCGAAAAAGCGCTTGAACAGTACCTTAGCGATCCTTCGTGTCCCTTCGTGGTTGAATTAATCCGCCGCGCCATGGCGGTGAAAATCCGCGTCATCGAAGAAGACCCCTACGAAGCGGGCCTGCGGGCGGCCTTGAACTTCGGTCACACGGTTGGGCACGGGGTGGAGCTGGCCTCCGGCTTTCGCCTGCGGCACGGTGAGGCGATCGCGATTGGCATGGTTGTCGAGGCTCGCATGGCGGAGCGCATTGGCCTGGCCGCGCTCGGCCTCGCTGAGGAAATCGCCGCGACGCTGCGCACCCTCGGCCTGCCGACTGAAATCCCCCCCGACCTGGATCGCGACGCTATCCTCGCGGCCATGCGGCGCGATAAGAAGAAAGCAGGTGGCGTGGTGCGTTTCGCCCTCCCCGCAGCCATCGGCGATGTGCGCGTCGGGGTGGTGGTGCCGGGATACGAAAGGGTGCTAGGTAACAAGGTGACTGGGTAATAAGGCGGCAGGTTTCCTTGTTACCTTGTCACCCAATTGCCCCGTTACCTGATTACTTGTTACCTGCTCACCCTTACCCGAAAGGAAGCGTTTATGGGCTCCATTCTTATCTTGCACGGCCCCAACTTGAATCTGTTGGGCACGCGCGAGCCGGATGTGTACGGCGCGTTGACGCTGGATGAGATCAACGAGCGGCTGATGGTTCTGGGGCGCGAGTTGGGCGTTGAGGTGCGAGCGTTTCAATCGAACAGCGAAGGGGCGTTGATAGACGCCTTGCACGAGGCGCGCGAATGGGCCGCGGGCGTGGTCTTTAACCCCGGGGCGTACACCCACACCTCAGTCGCCCTGCGCGATGCCATCGCTGCTATTGAAATCCCTGTGGTGGAAGTGCATCTCTCCAATGTGTATGCCCGCGAGGCGTTTCGGCACAAGTCGTTGATAGCGCCGGTTTGCGTGGGGAAGATCGCTGGCTTTGGATGGCGTTCGTACACGCTGGGGCTGCGGGCGTTGGTTGAGACGATGGAAAAATAAAAAGTGCGTAAATCGTGTGGAGCGAAGCGAGGTCTCACCACAAAGGACACCAAGGGACACGAAGGAGAAAAATCT
>CAZZFZ010000194.1:0-4265 GCA_964653835.1 uncultured Anaerolineales bacterium | reverse complement strand
CGGAAAAAGAATTCTGTCACGAAGGCATCAGACTGTCAAGCACCCTTTTCAACACTGCTTGACAAACCTCCTCGCTCCTGAGAGAATCCTATCGAAGCCCCACTCTATCGAGGAAGCTACCCGTATGAATTACATCGTCACCATCGAAGCCCGAATGCGCTCTTCGCGCCTGCCGGGAAAAGTACTCAAACCCATATTGGGGAGGCCCATGCTGGCGCTGATGATCGAGCGCCTGCAGCGCGCCCGCACTGTGGACAACATCGTCATCGCCACTACCGTCAACGCCGCGGATGACCCCATCGTCGCCCTGGCGGAAGAACTTGAGGTAGACTACTTCCGCGGCAGCGAGGACGACGTGCTGGCGCGCGTGCTGGGGGCGGCGCGGCACTTCAATGCCGATGTGATCGTCGAGACGACCGGCGACTGCCCGGTGATTGACCCCGCCATCCTGGACAAAGTGGTCTCCGACTACCGCATCGGCGGGGCGGATTTCGTCAGCAACAACCTCGAATACACCACACCGCGGGGGACCGATGTACGCGTCTTTTCCACCGAGGCGCTTGCGGAAGTGGATTGCATCACTAACGACCCCGCCGATCGCGAACACGTCTCGCTCTATTTCTGGGAACACCCGGAAAAATACCGCCTGCGCAACGTGCGCACCGAATTTCCCCCCGAGGTGGCCGCGCTGCGCCTGACAGTGGACACCCCCGAGGATTTTGAACTCATCCGGCAAATCTACGAGGCCCTCTACCCCACAAAACCCGATTTCACGCTGGCCGATATCCTCGAGCTGTTCCAACAGCACCCCGAGCTGCCCCGCATCAACCAGAACATCCAGCAAAAGGCCGTCCGCTGATATGTATCGCGCAGCAATCATCGGCTGTGGAAAAATTGCCAGCGGGTTTGCCGATGATCCCCGCATGCAAGGCGACATCTTCACCCATGCAGAAGCCTACACCCGCTGCCCGGACACGAGCCTGACCGCCATTTGCGATACAGATACCACGCGCCTGGAGGCCTGCGGGAAACGCTGGCACGTTGAAAACCTCTACACCGATATAGCCACCCTGCTGGAACAGGCCCGGCCAGAAATCATCAGCATCTGCACGCCGGATCACACCCACGCCCGCGTACTGCGCCAGGTCCTGCGCGCTGATGGCAGCATCCGGGCAGTACTATGTGAAAAGCCCCTGGCGCTCACCACCGCTGAAGCGCGCGACATCCTGCAACTGGCAGACGAGAAAAACATCCCCCTGGCGGTAATTTACATGCGCCGTTTTGCGGAAAACATCCTCAACCTGAAGGCATTTCTGCAACAAGGGCAACTGGGGACGATTCAGGGAATCGCCGGGTGGTACACCAAGGGAGTACGGCACAACGGCACACACTGGTTCGATATGCTGCGCATGCTGATCGGCGAGGTGCGCTGGGTGCATACCTGGAACCGCCTCAACGATAACGAAGACGACCCTACGCTGGACGTGCTGCTTGGCATGGAAAGCGGCGTTATCGCTTCCTTGCGGGCCGCGGACTCCGCCCACTATACCGTCTTTGAAATGGATATCTTGGGCAGCCGCGGGCGCGTCCAGATACTCGACTCTGGTTATATCATCCAGCACTTCCAGGCGGAGGAAAGCAAACGCTACAGCGGATATCGAGAACTCTATCCCGCGCCCACTGCGTTCGGCCACCGACGCGACCTGATGCTTCATGCCGTGGAAAACGTGATCGCCTTCCTTCAAGACGGCACACCCCTGGCCTGCAGCGGTGAGGACGGGCTGGCCGCCCTGGCGATCGCCGAGGCCGCCATCCGCTCGTCCCGTTCCCAAACCACCATCACCCTGACCTGATGACTTCCTCCAACGTGACCCTTCCCCCTTCCCCCTCACCCAATCCCCGGCCGCGCATCCTGGCGATCTGCGGCGATCCGGGCGGCGCGAGCGCGGTCGGGCCTGTCATCCGACAATTGCGGGAAGAAAACCGTCTCTATGTCGAGGCCCTGGCCTACAACGAAGCCGCGGCCGTCTGGGAGCACCTGGGGGTGAGTCATCAGGTTCTTCAAACCAACCTGCCCCCCCATCAGATTCCGGCCCTGCTCAAGCAATCAACAGCCCAACTGCTGCTCACCGGCACATCCGTCAACCCCGTGGATTACGAAAAGCAGTTCATCGCCGCGGCGCGGCAACTGAGCATTCCCTCCCTGGCAGTGCTGGATTTCTGGCTCAATTACACCTGGCGCTTCAGCGACGCCGAAGGCAACCTGATCTATTTGCCAGACAAAATCGCCATCATGGATGAGCTGGCGCGCCTGGAGATGATTCAAGAAGGCTTCGATCCAGCGCGACTGGTCATCACAGGCCAACCGGCATTCGACGATCTGGCTCACTGGCGAGAGCGTTTCTCCCCCCAGATACGTCAGGACGTACGTCGCGAGATCGGCATCCACCCCGATGAGAAGTTTATTCTCTTCCCCTCGCAGCCTCAATCCTCGCTCTATGGAGAAGCGAAAGAGAATCACCTTGGCTTCGACGAATGGGTGGTGCTCGACGCGCTGATCCACGCGCTGGAGAAGATCGAGCGGCAATATGAACCGCACATCCACCTGGTGATCCGCCCTCACCCCAGGGAAGATCCCCAATCCTTTTTGCACCTTCAAAGCGAAATCATCCCCATCACGGTATCCACCGCCGGGGGAGCGCGCAATCAGGTGATGTCCGCCGACATGGTGGTTGGAATGAACACCGAATTGCTGGTCGAAGCCTGTTACCTGGGCTGCATCACACTCAGCCTGCAACCTGGTCTCCGCCACGCCGACCGGCTGCCCACCAACCGCGTGGGCGTCAGCCGGGCGGTATACCGTCACCGGGAGATCAAACCGGCCATCGAGGATGTACTCCTGAACGAGAAAACCCGGCAGCACATGCGCGCAAAGCTCAAAACGTTCAAACTGGAAGGCAACGCCACACAAAATGTGGTTGAATTAATTCAGCGGATGCTCTCCTTATCTTGACCCAACCAAAGCGAGAAAATCACCATGAGCAAACTGGCAATCCACGGCGGAACCCCTGTCCGCACCACTCCCTTCCCAACCTATCAAGCCATCGGCGAGGAGGAAAAACAGGCCGCAATGTCCGTCTTCGATGACGGCGTGCTTTCCGATTTCCTGGGCACATGGTCGGAGAAGTTCTACGGCGGCAAGCGCGTCCAGGAGCTGGAAAAAGCCTGGGCAGACTACTTCGGCGTCAAACACGCCATAAGCGTCAACTCGGCGACTTCCGGCCTGTACGCGGCAGCAGGAGCAGCCGGGATTGGCCCTGGCGATGAGGTGATCGTCGCCCCCTACACCATGATCGCATCAGCCACAGCCGCCCTGATCTACGGGGGCATCCCCGTCTTTGCAGATATTGACCCCGACATCTTCTGCATCTCTCCCCAGTCTATCCGGGAGCGCATCACACCTTACACCAAAGCGATCATTGTCGTAGATATCTTCGGCCATCCCGCGGATATGGACGAGATCATGCAGATTGCCGAGGAACACAACCTGATTGTCATCGAAGACGCCGCCCAGGCCCCGGGCGCGACCTACCACGGGCGGTACGCCGGTACGCTGGCGCACATGGGCGTCTTCAGCCTGAATTATCACAAGACCATCCACAGCGGCGAGGGCGGTATGGTGGTCACGGATGATGATGAGCTGGCCGAGCGTGTGCGTTTGATCCGCAATCACGCCGAGGTCGTCGTCGGGAATAAAGGGGTAAAAAACCTGGTCAACATGGTGGGGTTCAACTTCCGCATGACGGAGATCGAGGCCGCCATCGCCCGTGCGCAGTTGAACAAACTCGACAGCCTACTGACTCCGCGCATCGAAGCTGCGGACTACCTCACCGAACGGCTGGGGCATCTCCCCGGCCTGCAAACTCCTTTGGTGCGCCCCGGCGTTAAACACGGTTATTACCTCTACGTAATGAAATACAACGCCGCTCAAACAGGCGTCTCACGCGAGAAGCTGGTGGAAGCCCTGCAAGCCGAGGGGATTCCCATCGTACCAGGATACGTCAAACCCATCTATCTGGAACCGCTCTACCAGCAGCGCATCGCCTTCGGGGCAGACGGCTACCCTTTCACTTATCCCGGCTACAAAGGCCAGGTGAGCTATCAACGCGGCATCTGCCCGGTGGTTGAACGCATGCACTTTGAAGAGGTTATCTTCACCAACATCTGCCACGCCGATATCCATCAGCAGGATTTGGATGACTTTG
>CAZZFZ010000193.1:0-4275 GCA_964653835.1 uncultured Anaerolineales bacterium | reverse complement strand
ATTCCACAAACGCCGTCCCTTTATATTCCGTCGTCCCGTCTGTCGCCCGCAGTGTCCTCAGCTGCAAATACGATTTCAAGATGTACGAAACCCCGCGGCTGGTCATCCGCTTGCCGCCGTGCTTCCCCTTGCCGCCATCATCCTCATCATCGTCTTCCCCCATCAGCGCCTTTTGCTCATCCATGATGTCATTGGCCGCCCGCGTGATATCCTTCAGGTACACCCGCATCTCATCAGATGGATGATCCGATACCGGCCCCCAGGCCCAGGCCCGCATCAACCCCTCCAGCACCCGCGCCGTCTTGGTCTGATACCGCTCCGAGCGCATCTGCTCGTTATAGTCCCGCATAAACGCCCGAATGCGTTCCTTCATCTTCGGATCGCTGATGACTTCCATCAAACTCAGCGTCACCTGGTTCAACCGTGGCTCCAGCGCCCGGTCGGTCTGGCTGTAATCCAGCTGCCGTTCCTGCACCGCGTATTTCATCCGATACGCCAGCAGATAATTGCGAATCTCCAGGCACTCATCATCGAATTCAGGCGGCAAATCCTGCGGAATGCGCTGGTGCGGAACCACCGGCACCATCTCTTTGGTCAGGCAGCGGCTGGCAATCGCCCGGTCATCAAAATCCTTGCGCATTCCAATCACCTTCGGCCCAAACACGTCATACGCCTCAATATCGAAATCCCCCTGCGCCGTCTTCTTCGCTCGCATAATTGGCGACCCCTTCTCATTCCCCCCGTTCAAAATCTTGGCGATGATGGATGCCTCGTCCGAATTGCCGAAATCACCCTCGTCCAGCACCAGCGTGCCTCGAAAAACATCCAGCGTGCGGAACAACGATGCCGCGCTCGACCCCGCTGTGGTGTAGATCGGGCGATAGCAGATCAACCCCATCGTGCGCAGCAGGCGGCTTTTCCCTGTGCCAAAATCCCCCAGCGCCCGGATGTAAGGCACGGTTCGGAAACCGTCATAAACCCAGGTGAACAACACATAATACGTACACAGCTCCTCAAAAAAGCGGTCTGTGCCAAAATCAAAATACTTGTTCAAATGGGCGTTCACCATCGCCAGCAACTCCGCGTCCGAAAGCAGTTCCTCCATTCGCGAAGGGAACCGCACTACCCCCTTCGTGATGAGCGAATTCGGCGGAAATGGCACCAGCTTCTTGTGACCGATAATCACCTTATCGGTCTCCTCAATGCGTCCGTCGGGGTAACGCACCACAAAACGGGTGCGCATTGATTCAGGGATATAAATCAACTCAATCAGATGATCCTCCAGCCACCCGCCCGCGAAATACACCGGCTGGTAATCATCGGTCTCATCAACCGCCTGCCCGCCCTTGCGCTTATCTTCCAGCGCTTTCAACACACGCTTGAACGCCCCCAGTTTCAGCCCCAGCGCATCCGTCACCCGATCCATATAGTTGGCCCGGTCCACCTCGTCCATTGTCAACATCACCCGGGCCACCTTCTTGATCGCCTCATCACGCTCCGCGCCGCGCAGCCCCTGCGATTCCCGCGCCAGGTGCATCACCAACGGCGTGGCGGCTTCCATTACAGCCGCAATCTCACGCTGTTGTCGCGCTCGCGGCACGCCGCCCTCCCGCCAGATTTGCAGCAGCAGGTTGGCGTCAACCTTTCCATTCTGCCCTTTGCTCTTTTGCCTGCTCATTGCTTGCCTCGTTGCTTTTTCTTCATCACCGCCTCTGCCGATCCCCGGCTGGGCAGCTGCACAAGTCGCGTCATCGGGCCAAATGCCGCCGCAACCTTCTCACGTTTCTCCCGGCCAGCCTCATCGTCGTCCAACGCCAGGTACAGCGTCTTATGGTGCTGTAACCGCTGCTTTAGCTGTGCAATCCCCTGGTCTTCAGCATGGACCCCACAGAGCGCCACCGCACTCCACCCCCACACGCCAAACGTCTCCGCGTCCATCGGCCCTTCGACGATCACGCAGGCCTCCGCATCTGGCCGATAGATATAGTTGAAATACGGCTGTCGCATCCCCACCAGCTTCCGCGGCGGGTTATACGATTTCCACGTCCGCCCATCAATCTCATCGTGCCCCGGTAGCTGTCTGCGGCTCAGGTAGATAATCCTTCCCCCCCATTTATGCCGGTACACCAACCCGGGCACGTTCATCATCCCTGAAATCTTCCCCCGCCGGATCCAATCAGGATCAGGGTCAATCCCCCACTTCTTCCCCCAGGAGACAACATCCCCCCGAAAAGCCAGCACACTCACCGCCTGTGGGCATTCCGGGTCAATCTCATACATCGAAAATTCCCCCCGCATTTCCTTGATCTGCGCTTCGGTGCGCCGCCCGCTGAACCCAATTTCCATCTCCCGCAGGGCGTCATCATCAAACCCGCGGCTGCGCGCATACGCCAGCGCTTCATCGTCCTCCCATAGCCATTTCACAAACAGCCGGTGAGCAATCTCAAACACACTCAGCTTCAGCCGGTGGGCTTTGCGCGCTTCCTCGCTCTGCCGCCCCCAGCGCGGCGCGGGCAGGTTGGCCCGCTGCGCCAACCACTCAGCAGCAGTTTTGAAATCCCACCCTTTCTCCTTCTCTACCAGTTCAAATACATCGCCGTTCCAGCCCCGTTGTGCCCAAAAAAACCGCTGGTCGGCCACATTCACAACCAGGCCGCCGGTGTGGGGCACGCGCCAGTATTTCCCCGCCTTGCGCTCAAACGTATACCCCAACTCCTCCACCACATCTTCAATCCGGTTCGCCTCTCGGATCTTCTCAATGATTGATTCGAATTGCTCCATAGTGCCAAACCCGTTTTCCCGTGAATTTGCTATGTATTCGAGGCGTCTCCCCGCGGTGGGGGCGCAAAACGCCAGCCAAAACCCCGAACCCGCAAGCCGCCCCCCATCGCACCCGTTATGCGACACAAAAAAGCAGCCTTACACCCGCCCAGGAGGGGTCATCAGGGCCACAATCGGCCATCTTGTGTCGCATAAGCTGTAGTTATGCGACACAAGATGGGACCGCCCCCCGTTTCCCCGCAGCGCCCCCGGCGGGGCAGGTTGCGTTAGTGAAAAAGCGAGGAACACGATTCTTCCTACTACTGAATTAGCTGCCCGTGGTCGCATCATCAACTGCTGATTACAAATTCTCAACCATCGCCTGCCGGTCGTCTCGGCTGGCCTGGTAGTACCGCTCCGTCGTCGTTGACCGGCTGTGCCGCGCCATATCCCGCACCCAGCCCCCTGGGTGCTTGGGGCTACCATCATCGTTGACGGCCAGCCGCCGGATAAACGTGTGGCGTAGCCGATGGGGGCGCAGGTCATCAATACCCGCGGCCTGGCCCACAGCGCGCACACGCCGCTCAACCTGACGCGTGCTCAGGCGCTCTGTCCCCTTGCCTACGAATAGCGCTGCGCCACCAGGACGGATCTCCAGCCATGCAGTCAAAGCACGGCGCGCCTCGCGCCCTAACTCAATACGGGCTTGTTTGCCCCCCTTGCCGCGCACTTGCACGTACCCACTTCGTAACCTCAGCAGCAGGTCATCAGGCGTGAGCCTCACAACCTCACTCACCCGCAGGCCAGCGTACAACATCAACGCAATCATCGCACGGTCACGAATGGCCTGACGCCGCCAGGCCTCGGTACGCGCCGTGTTGACGTTGATTTCCAACTGCCGCCGCAGACGCCGGAACTCTTCAGGAGACAACCAATACGGGGGCAACTCAACCTGCTCTTCGGGCAGCACACCTCGCATCGGATCGTTGACGATGTAACCGCGCATCTGCGACCAGGCCGCAAAGACCTTCAGGCTGGCAAGGCGTCGGTTCCACGTCGCCGCGCTGACCCGCTCCACATCCAGCGAATAGGTGCGATACTCACGCAGATCAGGTCCGCACAGCAACCGGGGGGCAAACGGCTCATCATTCACCTGCCGGAACCAGCGCGCATACAGATCAACATCCCGGCAATAAGCCTCCACCGTCTTTGCGCTGCGTCCCGAATCGATCAAATAGGCTTCGTATTCATTCCGCCAGCTCATCAACAACCTCCTCGATTGCTCGCAGCCGTGCCAGGCGAAGCTGCACCAGCCGACGATACCGGGAAGCATGTTCCGCACGTCGAAAGCGCTTCCGGCTCAACCTCACTGGAAACCCTGGCCCGCCCTCCGCCAGCACGGCCTGATACCACTTCTGATGCCCCATCGTGAACCTCACATAGTCCCGATGGGTTCTTACGCCAGTAACTACCATCTCCGCTCCTTCTTCGCTTTATTCAGTTCATCTTCCAGGT
>CAZZFZ010000192.1:2444-4352 GCA_964653835.1 uncultured Anaerolineales bacterium | reverse complement strand
AGATAGAGGTAATCCTCCTCGCCGCATTCCGGGTTCTCGTCAATAATCTCGTTTCCCTCAGCCCGAAATCCCCTGTCAGCGTCTTGATCACGGTCTCGCTGTACCCTGCCTGCTGGTAGGCATCGCGGATCAATTCAGGGTTCGCTTTCACTTTGTCATTAGCGTGTCCGATGACCATGCCGTAATCCGCGTCCAGCAGCCACCAGGTATCGGTCTCTTTGTCCACGCGAGCGCGCGCCACCACATGATCTTCTAACCCGGTAAACCACTTTTGCTATCCGCAGTCAGCGGATGCGTGTAGCTATGCTGCAACCCCTCCTTGACCCACTGCCCTTTGCGGTTATAATTCAGGAATTGAATTTTGGAGCGGTTCATCACAAAAGGTTTATTCATGGAAGTGTCGCACGAGCAACGTGAACTGATTTTGCTGGAGCAGATCGAGGAAAACCCGGATGTCACCCAGGCCACGCTGGCCGATAAGCTGGATGTGGCTGTTGGAACGGTCAACTGGCATATCAAGCGTCTGGTTGAGAAGGGCTACATCAAGCTCAAACGCGCCGAGCGCAAGAAGCTTCGCTATATCATCACGCCGGAAGGATTGGCGTTCCGCGCCCAGTTGACCGTGAAGTACATCGAGAACTCGATGATGCTTTTTCGGCGGACGCGGCGGCGGGTGATTGAGTTGCTTGCCGATGTGCGCGCCGCCGGCTATGACCGCGTGCGCATCCTCAGCGATGGCGATCTGGCGGAGGTGATCCGCCTCACCTGTATTGAGCAGGGCATACGGATTGTGGATGAACCGGGTGTGCCAGCCTTTGAAGTGCGCGGCTGGAGGGTGTATCTGGCGGAGCGAGAGGAGGCCGAAGCGTGAGCGAGCATGTGGTCGTCACCGGTGGGGCAGGGTATATCGGTTCGTTTCTCACCGGGGCGTTGTTGCGGCAGGGGTATCGGGTCACGGTGATTGACGATTTGCTCTATGGCGGCGAATCGTTGTTGAGCTATTTCCCTGATGAACGCTTCCACTTCGCCAAAGCCGACGTTTGTGAGGCGCGGTCGCTGCGCGCTTCGCTGCGGAGCGACTGGCCTGAGCCGAAGGCTGTTGTTCATCTGGCCGCGATCGCCGGTTTCCCTGCCTGTCAGTCGGTGGGGCGGCTGGTGGCCTGGCGGTACAACGTCGAATCCACCCAGCGGGTGTTTGAGCAGGCGGAGGCGTTGGGGGTGGAGCGTTTTGTTTATCTTTCCACTTATAGCAATTATGGCCTCTCCGCGGATGGTCAGCCGGTGACGGAGGAGACGCCGTTGAATCCCCAATCGCTATACGCGGAAACAAAAGTGGCCTCGGAGCGCTTTTTGCTCGGTCAGGCCGGGGAGAGCGCCTGCGCGCCGTTGATCTTTCGCCCCACCACGATATATGGCCTCTCGCCGCGGCCGCGCTTCGATTTGATCGTCAACCAGTTTGTGCTGGATGCGTTCAGCAAGCGGCGGTTGATGATCTACCAGCGCGGCTACTCGCGCTCGTTTGTGCATATTGCCGATGCGGTTTATGGTATCATTTTGGGCCTTCGCGCCCCGCTGGAGAAAATCCGCGGGCAGGTGTTCAACATCGGTACGGAGGATGGCAACCTGACCAAGAACCAGGTTGTGCAGTTGATCCTCAAGCGTTTGCCTGAGACTGACGTGCAGTACAAGGATATTACTTTTGGCGGCGATATGCGCGATATCACCGTTTCCTTCGAGAAGATTCGCCGCGAATTGGGCTTCACGGCGCGCTACAGCGTGGATGACGGCGTGCGCGAGATATTGAAGGCGTTGCAAAACGGCCTGGTCTCCAACCCCGCCGACCCGCGCTACCGCAACGCTCGTTTTATCGTCAGTTGATTGGTTGCATTGATTCATTGGTTAGAGGTA
>CAZZFZ010000192.1:0-2344 GCA_964653835.1 uncultured Anaerolineales bacterium | reverse complement strand
GGGTATGAAGTCCACGGGATCGTCCGCCGGGCGAGCACGTTCAGCACGGGGCGCGTGGATCATCTTTACCGCGATCCGCACAATGGGGAGAAGGCGAAGATGCGCCTGCATTATGGCGATTTAGCCAGCTCCCAGAGCTTGCAAAAAGTGATTCAAGAGGTCCAGCCGGATGAGATTTACAACCTGGCGGCGCAGAGCCATGTGCGCGTCAGCTTTGATTTGCCGGAATACACCGGCGACGTGACCGGCCTGGGAACGATCCGTATCCTGGAGGCCATTCGCCGCCTGGATAGACCGGTGCGCTTCTACCAGGCCTCGACTAGCGAGTTGTTCGGCAGTGCCAAACCGCCGCAGAGTGAAACCACGCCCTTTGAGCCGCAAAGCCCCTACGCCGCGGCCAAAGCGTATGCTCATTGGGTGACGAAAAACTACCGCGATGGCTACGGGCTTTTTGCCTGCTCGGGGATCCTCTTCAACCATGAATCCCCGCGCCGGGGCGAGACCTTTGTCACCCGCAAGATCACCCGCGCCGTCGCCGCGATCCTGGCAGGCAAGCAGAAATATCTTTATATGGGAAACCTGGACGCCCGCCGCGATTGGGGGTATGCTCCCGAATATGTCGAGGTGATGTGGCAGTTGATGCAGCAGGACGAGCCGACGGACATCGTCATCGGGACGGGCGAGGCGCACACGGTGCGCGAGTTTCTCGAAGAGGCTTTCGGCTACGTTGGCCTGGATTATCAGGACTATGTCCGCATTGACCCGCGGTATTTCCGTCCCACCGAGGTGGATTACCTGCTGGCGGATCCGACAAAGGCCCGCGAGCTGCTGGGCTGGGAGCCGAAGATCCGTTTTCACGAGTTAGTGCGCATCATGGTGGATGCTGATCTGGAGTTGATGGGGCTGGAGGCCCCCGGCGAGGGCAAGCGGCTGTTGGCGGAACGTTTTGACGGCTGGCATCGTTGGGAAGACCAGGTAAGGAGTATGGGCAGATGATGGGTAACGCTTATCCTGATCCTCGGGAGTTCTGGAGCGGGCGGCGGGTGTGCGTCACCGGCGGCGCGGGCTTCCTGGGATCGTTCGTGGTGGAAGAGCTGCGCGCCCGCGGGGCAAGCGAAATTTTCGTCCCGCGCTCGGTGGATTATGACCTGACGCAGCCCGAGGAGATTGACCGCATGCTGAACGAGGCCAGGGCGGATATCGTGATTCACCTGGCGGCGCTTGCTGGTGGCATTGGCGCCAACCGCGCCCGCCCGGCGGAGTTTTTCTACAACAACCTGATGATGGGCGTCCCGTTGATGCACAAAGCCTGGGAGCGCGGCGTGGAGAAGTTCGTCGCCATTGGCACGATCTGCGCTTACCCCAAGTTCACCCCTGTTCCCTTCAAGGAAGAACATTTGTGGGACGGCTACCCCGAGGAGACCAACGCGCCCTACGGCCTGGCGAAGAAGATGTTGCTGGTTCAGGCGCAGGCTTACCGCGAGCAATACGGCTTCAACGCTATTTACCTGCTGCCGGTGAACCTCTACGGCCCGCGTGATAACTTTGACCTGGAGACCTCCCACGTCATCCCGGCGCTGATCCGCAAGATGATTGAAGCGCAGCAGCGCGGCGATGAGAAGGTGGTGTTGTGGGGGGATGGTTCGCCCACGCGCGAGTTTTTCTACGCTGGCGACGCGGCGCGCGGCATTGTGCTGGCTGCCGAGCGCTACAATGGCTCCGAGCCGGTCAACCTGGGCGCGGGGATGGAGATCAGCATCAAGGATTTGGCGAACCTGATTGCTGAACTGACCGGCTTTGAAGGTGAGATTGTCTGGGATACCAGCAAGCCCAACGGCCAGCCGCGCCGCGGTCTGGATGTCAGCCGGGCGAAGGAATACTTTGGCTTTGAGGCGCAAACCCCCTTTGAGGAGGGCCTGCGCCGCACGATTGCGTGGTTCCGCGAAAATCAGGATCGCATCGCGTGATCCGGGAAACATGGAATGGCTGAGACTTCGATGACAACCAGGCCGGTGGAAACCGTCATCCTGCGCCCCTCGCGCGGCTGGACTGCGCTCAACCTGGGCGATTTGTGGCGTTACCGTGAGCTGGTGTTCTTTCTCACCTGGCGAGATGTGAAGGTGCGCTACAAACAGACCATTCTGGGGATGGCCTGGGCAATCATCCGTCCCCTGGTCTCGATGGTGGTCTACGCGTTGATCTTTGGGCGACTGGCGAATCTAGATTCCGAGGGCGTGCCTTACACCATTTTCACGTACGTGGCTTTGCTCCCATGGCAGTTGTTCTCTAAGGCGATGAGCGACACCGGGCGCTCGATGGTCTCCAACCGCAATATGATTACAAA
>CAZZFZ010000191.1:0-4368 GCA_964653835.1 uncultured Anaerolineales bacterium | reverse complement strand
CGCCAGGCCAACGTGGCCACCAGAAAACCGGAAAGAACGCCCAAAACCATTACAACACTCCCAACAAAAGAGCCATCAGGCCAAAGCCGGTGATCACTCCGCCCGAAATTCGATTAACCCATACCAAACCATCATTTTTCAACCTGTTCCGAAACAGGCCAACGCCGCCGCTTAAGCACAGCCACCATAAAGCAGACCCCATGAACACACCCAGCACCAATACGCTGGCCGAGGCATAGTCTCCCTTTACATCCGCAAGGCCCAACCCCGCAAATATTGCTGCAAACGACAGGATGGTCATCGGGTTTGTGAGTGTCAGAAAAAACGTTGAACCATACGCCCCCATCATCCCTTTCCTTCCATCAAGAACGTTTTGCTCCGTCGGTCTGGACAGCAAGGTTTTTACCCCTAAATAACACAGGAATATGCCCCCGATGAGACGCAGCCACATCTGCTGCCCAACCAGAAAGTTCGAAATCAACGTCAGACCAAACCCGGCGATAACGCCATAGAGCGCATCTGCGGTTGCCGCCCCCAGCCCAGAGACCACCCCCAAGAGACGCCCTTCATCCAGAGTGCGACGTATGCAAAGCACACTAATTGGGCCTACCGGAGCAGCTATTGAAAAACCGATGATCAGCCCTTGCAACAAAACTGTGTATAAGTGGAGAGGATTCTGTGGATAACTCATTGTGGCATGTGGAAAACTGGCAAAAAAGTTCAACCGCCCCGCAAAATAAAAAACACCACCGCTAAAAACAGCATGACGACCAGATCCGCCATCACCCACAGCAGATAGGCCCACGGGCGTTCCTCCTCACTACGATAGAAGAACAACCCCAGCCCTCCATTGAACAGGTAAGTCAACAGGCTGAACACCGGCAGGAACAACAACTGAATCCCCGCCACTGGCTCGCGCTCCCCCCCAAAGGGCGTGAACCCCAGGGAAATCTGGGGGTGACGTGGCACAGCCAGGATGGAGGCGATCAATAATCCCAGATTGGCCAAAGCCCCCAGGAGCAACAACCAGCGCGCCGTCGGCGCACGCCACACGCGGGCGAACAAAAATGTCGGGTAAACCACCTCGGCCGCCACCGGGTTGAGCGAGCCCAATTCCACAAAGCGCTGATAGGCCTGGATGAACGCTTGCGGATCCTCAGGCGAGACGGCAAAAGCTCGCTGTGCCGTGCCGATCAAAATCAGCCTGCGCGTCTGAGAAGCCATGAACTCCACCGGACGGTTATCAGGCAGGCGGCCGCGGCCCAGCACCGCGCCGGGCCAGCGCAACCAGGGTATTCGCAAAGGAATTTCAAGGTCTTCCACCGGGTGAACCCAGAGGACAGCATCTGCCGGGATGCGCTCCACCCGCAACCCCCATTGCAGACAAATGGCATCGCGCCCCAACTGATAACTGGCGTTGCGCAACGTATAAAGGCGATAGGCCAGCAACGGGGTCAGGATCAGCGCGGCCAGCAACGGCAGCAGATACACCAGAAACTCCGGGCCCACCGCGGCGCGACTGGCGTTCCACAGGCCCCAACCAGCGGCAGCCAGCAGCAGCCCGATCACAACCAGATGAAACAATATTCCTACCCGACGAGGTGGATAAAAGGTAACAAGCTCGTCCACGAGGGTCATTTATACCACACCGCTGGTGCTTCCTCGCGCCCGCGCTTGCGGGGGAGAGCATTTGCACGTATAATTCCAAACAAATGTTCTAAGGGAGAATTATGGCGCTTGATTTCCAGCAGGTTCGTCAGCAGGTACAACAGATGGGGGAGAACGCGCCCCTGCGCGCCCGACGTCTGCAGGAGAAACGCACTGCCGCCCGGCAGGTGCTGGATGATTGGGCAAACAAGCTGGACGCCCTGACCCATAAAGTCCAGGAGGCTATCGCCCTCAACCCTCACCTGCGCGCCGCCATCCCCGGCCAGGAGGCGCTGAATCACCACGCCGCCTGCCCGCCGCTGCCGGAACAGGCCACGCTGCTGGCCGCCGACGGCTCGCAAATCAACCCCGACCGCCACGCCTCGGTGGATTACTGCCTGGTCAATGTGGGGGGGATTCAGATGCGGCTGGGCGCGGCCGAGGCGCCAGCCACCGCCATCCGCAGCCAGTTGTTCTACGATGAACAAATGTACACCGCCGGCGGGCGCATCACCGAGCGCATGGTCGCCCTGCGGCGCGACCTGCGCGAGCGCGAACTGCTGGCCGAACTGGCCGCCGACGCGCCGCCGCCCGTCATCGCCCTGACGGATGGGCCGCTGGAATTATGGGGCGGGAGCGAGGGAGCGACGGAAGCCCGTGAATATCAGAAAACGTTTCAAAAGTACCTGCAGGCGCTGCGGCGGTTGCATCAGTTAGGTGTGTGCGCCGCCGGGTACATTGACCGCCCGCGCGGCGACCTGCTGGTGCGCCTGCTCGAAATCGCCACCCTGTCGCGCGATGAACTCGCCAGCGCGGGGAAAACGTACCGCCCGTTCCTCGGCGTCACTGACGCCGACCTGTTCCGCGAGTTGCTCGCCCCCGGCGAACGTTCGGCGGTGTTCGGCATTCAATCACCCAACGCCGATCAATACACTGTGGAGCTGGCGCTGAACTTCTTTTACCTCAACGTCAGCGCCAACCCCAAAAAGCCTTATCCCGTGCGCGTGGAAATCCCTGCCTGGGTGGCGGAAAACCCGGCCATGCTGAACGACCTCCACGCCGTGTTGATGCAGCAATGCCGCGTGCTGGGGGCGCGCGCCTATCCCTACATTCTGCACCGCTCGCACGAGGTCGCCGTGGTCACGCAGGAGGAGAAGCAGCAGGTGGAGAGCATGATCGCCCTGGAGTTGCAGCGCCGCGGCGTGGGCATCCCGGAACCCTCGCATAAGGGGGCTGCCAAAGCCGTTGGAGGACAACGGCGGTATAAGTAAGCAATGTTGGCTCTTAGAAAAATCTACCCAACCAAGGTGACAGTCACTTGCAAATGACTGTCACCTGCAAGAGAGAGACGGAATGACAACCACCCTTGAAATTGGACGTTTGCTGCGCGCCGGCACAAGCGGCTTTGTAGTCGGCTGCCGCGTTTCGCAACTGGAGGCCCCTGCATTCGGCGGGCTTGTGCGCGTCCCCCTGGGGGAAGACTACCAGATTTACGGCCTGATTCACGACATCCACATTGACGACGACGGCATTGTGCGCCAACTGGTCACCGCCGACGGGGTGGACGAGAACGTGATCGCCGATAACCGCCTCAACCGCAACGTGCCGGTGGAGATCAGTGTGCTGACAGTCGGCTATCAGCAAAACGGGCGCATCCGTCACCTGCTGCCGCCGCGCCCGCCCCTCAGCCTGGACGTGATTTACCCCTGCAACCCGGAGGAGATCACCGCGTTCACCGGCGCGGGACGCTTCGGCTATTTCCGTCATATTCTGCGAGCCACGGAACTGCCGCAAGGCGAACTGCTGGCCGCGCACATCGAACAGGCCACCCAGGCGCACCTCGCCGCCGGGAACGCCGATTGGGCGCAGGCCGCCAACCGCGAGCTGATCGCCCTGCTGCGCGACGATTACGCCATGTTGATGGAGGTGCTCGGTGCTCTCAGCGAAGTCAATTCATTCAACCACTAAGAGCACAAAGAAACACAATGTATGAATGGCAAGACGCAAAGCCGAAAAGGTTATTTGCCCATTCCACCTGAGGTGGAGCGAGTTGGCAAAAAGATACTGGATGCGGCTTTCAAGGTGCACACGACGTTGGGACCAGGATTGCTGGAATCAGCCTATGAGCAATGCCTGGCTTTTGAACTCTACCAGATGGGCCTTAAGGTATTGACACAGGTGACACTGCCGATTGTTTACGCCGAAAGGCAAATTGACGCAGGCTATCGCATTGATCTACTTGTTGAGGATTGCGTCATTGTCGAGCTGAAAGCAGTAGATAAAATAAAGCCTCTGTTTGAAGCCCAGTTATTGACTTACATGAAGCTGGCAGACATCCGCTTGGGGTATTTGCTCAATTTCAACGTCACACGAATGAAAAACGGCATCAAACGTATGGTGCTCTGACTGATGAAAAAAACACTTTGTGACTCTTTGTGTCCTTTGTGGTAAAGGATCCTTGCTTATGGAAAATCGCAATCGAATTGGATATATAGTCAGTGGAGGGCTGAAGGAAAACTTGCGCGTGCGGCTGGAAGTGCCCGCCCGCGAGGTGCAGGAGGGCGCTTTTGTGGTCATCCAGGACGCACCGTGGCAATTCTACGGCTTGGTGACCGACATCCAGCTCGGATCCACCGATCCGCGCTTCGCCGATGAGCAGAGCGAGCGCCGCCTGCCCACCGACCTGGCACGCCTGCTGCACGGGCAGACGCTGTACATCAC
>CAZZFZ010000190.1:0-4375 GCA_964653835.1 uncultured Anaerolineales bacterium | reverse complement strand
CGTTTTGACGGTTGTCGCCCTGGCCGCGTTGGGATACTTACTGATCCCGCGCAATGCGGCCCCCGAAGTCAGTGCGGCGCGGTTGGAGGATAACCCCTCTCTGGGCAGCGCGGACGCCCGTGTGGTGGTCACCGAGTTCGGCGATTTCACCTGTTCGGCGTGCAAGAGCTGGCATCAGGCTGGCGTGATTGAACAGTTGCTGGCGCAATATGGGGATGACTTGCGCGTTGAGTGGCGCGACTTCCCTATCATCACCGCTGATTCACCCAGAGCAGCGCAGGCCGGTCAGTGTGCTTATGATCAAGGGTTGTTTTGGGAATTTCTCGACCGTGTGTACAGCGAACCCGGATTGTCATATACCAACGCCGGAGAAAGCGACTTACGTCGCTATGCCGAGGAGATTGGATTGGACATGCAGGCGTTTAACGCCTGTCTGGATAGCAATCAGCATCACCGTACCGTGGTGTACGACCTCAAGGCCGCGCAAGCACTGCGCCTGCGGGGGACGCCTGCCTTTCTGGTCAACGGGAAGCCGGTCATTGGCGCGAATCCTCAACTGCTGGCCCAGGCGATCGAAGCTGCATTGCAGGAGTAGAGAGAGGCTGGCTTTCTATTCGCAGGCCTGCCCCACACCGCATTCCCACTCGGAGCACCATAGTTCCGGGTCTTCGTTGTGGGTGAATTCGTTCTCCCCGATGCGGATGGCCTCTTCCGGCGGTGGGCAGATGCCGTAGTTCCACATATAAACCGCGGTCAGGTTGCCGCTGACGTGGTTGCCCTCTACAACGATGCCGTAGGATGTTTGGGGGTATTGCACATCCTCGTCGCTCAGCACCATGCCAGGGCCGTGGTTATCCCGGATGGTGTTTTCGCGCAGGGTGACGTTGTAAGAACCATCCACCCAGATGCCGCCATCCCAATAATCGCCGTTGGCGTCCAGTTCGTTGTTCTCGATGATGTTGTTCTCCACCAGTACGTTGCCGCCGTCCTCGACCAGGATGCCGCCGCCGGTGGTCTTGGTGATGTGGTTGTTGCGGATGATAGAGTCGAACAGCTCGTAGGTGTTGATGCCGGTTCCGAGGGTGTAATTCAGCCAGCGTTCATGATTCGGCCCGTTGGCGATGGCCTGATTGTCCTCGACCAGGGCGTTACGCACGCCCACCAGGTTGATGCCAAAGCCCTCGCCTTCGGCGTCTGGCTCAACCGAAGCGCGCCCGTTTTCGATAAACCGGTTGCCGCGGATGATCACGTCCTCCACCAGCAACAAGAGCAGACCTTCATCGATGTAGTTGCGAAATTCGATGTTCTTGATGATGAAATTCCGGCTCTCCACCAGGGCGATGCCCATGGAGCGGCTGTTTTCACCTTCGAGCACCGGCCATCGCTCGTCTTCGATCAGCCCGTAGATGGTGATCGGTGCGTCGGGGTTGCCGAAAGCCCCCAAAAGCACGGATTCGGTGTACACCCCTGGGAGCAGGTAAAGCGTCTGGCCGGGGCGTAGATTGCACAGGGCGGAGGCCAGTGTGCCCAACGGGGCTTCGCGGCTGCCTGGGTTGTTGTCATCCCCCTGGGGGCTGAGGTAGAGCACATCGCCGCTTCGTGGTTGGGCTTCCTCGCCCAGGCACTCGACGCCGTTTTGGAAGACGATCCCCAGTTCGCCCTCGCGAGGGCGCGTGTGTGAGACGGTGAGATTGTCGCCCTCCTCGCAGCCGAAGAGGAATAAACTGCAAGTGACCAGGAGCAGCAAAAGATGGGTGAGGTGTCGCATATTCGCCTCCTTTCGTGATGCCAGTATATTCGACAACCTGTTGGTGGTCAATTCGGGGCGTATTGGCAAGGGAGCCTGGTGTGTGCCTGCCATGCGCTATAATTGCCCGTATGGAAACCGAATCACTTCGCCAACGCCTGGAAGAACTGCGCCGGGAAATCCGGCAGCACAACTATCGCTATTACGTGCTCAACGATCCGCTAATCAGCGATGCCGACTACGACAGCCTGATGCAGGAATTGCGCGCTATTGAAGTGGAACATCCTGAGTGGATCACCCCGGATTCGCCCACCCAGCGGGCTGGCGCGCCCCCCTCGGAAAAATTCGAGAAAATAGCCCATCCCGCGCCGATCCTCTCGCTGGCGAACGCCTTCGATGCCGATGACCTGCGTGCCTGGCTGGAGCGCATCGCCAAAGTGGATGAGCGCGTGCTGGATGCGGATTTCGTCGTAGAACCCAAGCTGGATGGCCTCACCGTGGTGCTGCACTATCGCGATGGCGTTTTCGTCCAGGGGGCGACGCGCGGCGATGGGGAAGTGGGGGAGGATATCACAGCCAACCTGCGGACGATCAAAGCGCTGCCGTTGCGGATCCCTGTGACGGAGGACGGAGGACGGAAGACTGTCGTTGCCCGGTCTTCTGTCCCCCGTCCTCCCTCCTACCTGGTCGTCCGCGGCGAAGTCTTCATCCGCCTGCCGGATTTCGAGCGCCTGAACGCAGAGCTGTCGGTCGCTGGGGAGAAAACCTACGTCAACCCGCGCAACACCGCCGCCGGCTCGCTGCGCAACCTCGACCCCGCCGTCACCTCCGCCCGCCCGCTCACCCTGCTCGTCTACCAGATCGTCGCCTGGCAAGACCAACCGACTCCTGCAACCAATGTAACAAACCAACCAATCTCCCAGGTCGAAACCATTGCCTATCTCCGCGCCCTCGGCTTCCCTGTGCCGGAGAGCGTGTATTGTGCCAACCTGGAGGATGCCATCGCCGCCTGCGAGCGTTGGGAGCAGCGCCGCGCCAGCCTAGATTACCAGATTGACGGTGCGGTGGTCAAAATCAACGATTTGCAACTCGCCGCCGATCTGGGCGTGGTGGGCAAAGATCCGCGCGGTGCGATCGCCTACAAGTTCCCGGCGCAGGAAGTCACTACCACGTTGAACGATATCCGCGTCAACGTCGGGCGGACCGGCGTGCTCACCCCCTATGCCGTGCTCGAGCCGGTTGAAATCGGCGGGGTGACCGTCAAACAAGCCACCCTGCACAATTTCGATTACATCGTTGAAAAAGACATCCGCGTCGGCGACCGAGTGCGGGTAAAGCGCGCCGGCGATGTGATCCCCTACGTCATCGGGCCGGTGGTCGTCGCCCGCGACGGCGACGAGTGGCCTTATGTCCCGCCGGAGACCTGCCCGGCCTGCGACCAACCCGTCGAGCACGTTGAGGGCGAGGTGGCCTGGTACTGCGTCAACCCGGCATGCCCGGCCCAGCTCGTCCGCAACGTGGAGCACTTCGTCTCTCGCGGGGCGATGGATATCGTCGGGCTGGGGATAAAGATCGTGGAGCAGCTCGTTGCTGAGGGGGTGATCCAGGACGTGGCCGATCTTTACACGCTGGAACGCGACGCTCTGCTCCGTTTGGAGGGGTTCGCGGAGAAAAAAGCGGATAATCTGCTCGCGGCGATCGCTGCATCCAAAGCCCAACCCCTGAGCCGCTTGCTGACCGCCCTGGGCATTCGCGGCGTTGGGGAAGTGGTCGCCTCCGAACTGGCTGCCCGCTTCCCCGATCTGGACGCCCTGGCCGCCGCCAGCCTGGAAGAGCTGGAGAGCATCGAGGGCATCGGTCCCAACATCGCCCAGGCCATCGTGGACTGGTTCGCCCGTCCGGCCAATCGCCGTCTGCTGGAGAAGCTGCGTGCCGCGGGCGTATGGCCGCGCTCCCAGCCGCGGTCCGCAGACAGCGGTCCACTGACGGGCAAGACTTTCGTCATCACCGGCACTCTCCCCGGTTTCACGCGCCAAGAGGCCAAAGCGTTTATCGAAGCCCACGGTGGCAAAGTTGCCGGCTCCGTCAGCAAAAAGACCGATTTCCTGCTCGCCGGGGAGAAAGCCGGTTCAAAGCTCGCCAAAGCGCAGGCGTTGGGTGTGCCGATCATTGATGAGGGCGAATTGCGCCGAATGGTTGCGGCCGCGGTCAAATCTTAATTGACAACATCCCAACCTTCGGCTACACTACTCCAACGATATTATTTTCTTGGCAATTATCAGGAGAGAGCCATGGATATCAAAACCAGCAACGATGCTGTGGCGCGCCGCATTGCCGCCATGGTGGAGCGGGTAGCGGGGATGCAAAGCCGCGATGAGTATTACTATAATTTACCGGTCACCGAACTGCACGGCGGTTCCAAAGTCGTCGTCAACGGCCGCGAGATGGGTATGTACGCCTCTTACAGCTATCTGGGGCTGGTAGGCCACCCGCGGATTAATAAGGCGGCGCAAGATGCCATCGCCAAATACGGCACCGGCACGCACGGCGTGCGCACCCTGGCGGGGACGCTCGACTTGCACCGCGAGCTAGAAGAAACCATCGCCGATTTCAAGAAGGCCGAGGCGG
>CAZZFZ010000189.1:0-4491 GCA_964653835.1 uncultured Anaerolineales bacterium | reverse complement strand
GGGGGGGTGGGGGGGGGGGGGGGGGGGGGGGGGGGGTGGGTGGGGGGGGGGGTGGTGTGGTGGGGGGGGGGGGGGGCGGGGGTGGAGGGGGTCGGGTGGGGGGGGGGGGTGGGGTGGGTAGAGGGGGCCTGGGCAGCTCCATGCCCCTGACCGGGTTGGTGCTGTTGCCCTGGGTCGCGGTCGGATGGGCGCGACGGCGCGCTCCACATCCTGCCGATGTTCACAGCAGGAGCATCGCGGCGCGACGCTTTCACGAAGAACGCCAAACCAACGGGAAGCCTCAATGAAGAAAAGCATCCACAAATGGAGCTCTCCGGCCTGGTGCAATCCATCACCGCGGTGGGAAACACCCTCTACCTGGGGATGTGCAGCGCCGGTGTGATCGTGGTGGATTCCCGCGATCCTGCCGCCCCCGTCCAGCCAGATACCCTCCCCACTCAAGGTTGTAGTGGCGGTCTAGCGGTCTTCTCCCTGGCAAACCCTGCCCACCCCCAGGAGGTCAGGCGCATCCCCTGGCCTCGCTGGAAAGGGATACCTGGCAGATCAGCGACCTGGCCGTTGCCGGGGGATGGCTCTTCGTCGCGGACGAGGAGGGAATGCTCTGGGCTGTGGACGTGCGTGATCCCGCTCGCCCGCGCATACGCTACCGCTGGCCAGAGGACACAAGCGATTGGGGAATCTTCATCGGCAGTACAGAGGTTGCCGCGCGAAAATCCCAGGCCCTCATCGTTTCCGAGGACCTGGGACTGTACGTATTTGAAATACCTGGCGAGTGAATGACTGGCTCAGGAGCGCCTGCGCGGCCTGTTGCTCGCCTGCGCGAGCCGTCTGCGAGCGTGGCGCGGTTGTGTGCCACGCGAAGCCGAAGAAAAGGGACGTTTTGCCTGGCGCGGCGGAGCAGGCGTTGTGTAATCAAAGTCTTTCAGCGTTTGACGCGCCAGCCTGTGCCCCATGATCTTCTCCAGTTTTCGGACCATATCCTCATCATCTGGCGTGACCAGAGTGAAGGCTTCTCCGCTGCGCTCGGCGCGACCGGTGCGCCCGATGCGATGGATGTAGGCATCGGCGGTGTCGGGCATGTCAAAGTTGATGACGTGTGAAATGCTCTCCACGTCCAGGCCGCGGGCGGCGATGTCGGTGGCAACCATGATCTGGTATTGTTTGTTCTTGAAGCCCCGGAGAGCTGCCTGACGTTGGCCCTGTGAGCGGTCGCTGTGCAGGCTGGTGACTGAGTAACCCGCACTCTTAATCTGTCGATGCAAACGGCGGGCGCGGTGTTTGGTGCGGGTGAAGATCAACACCGAGTCGGCATCCATCTGCTTGAGCAGAGCCAGCAGCAGGCCGCGCTTCAGATGCTGCGGCACGGGATAGAGCGCATGCGAAACGGTGTGCGCAGGGCGGCTGATACCGACTTTAATGCGCTTTGGCTGTTTGAGTGATTGGCTGGCCAGTTGTTCCACGGCGCGCGGGAACGTGGCCGAAAACAGCATGGTCTGGCGCTGAGAGGGGACGGCGTTAATGATGCGCCGCACATCGGGCAGGAAGCCCATATCGAACATGCGGTCAGCCTCATCAAGCACCAGGATCTCAACCTGATCGAGACGGGCGTGTCCCCGCCCGACCAGGTCCAGCAGGCGGCCAGGGCAGGCGACGAAGATCTCCACGCCGCTGCGCAAAGCCTGAATTTGCGGGTTCGCGCCAACGCCGCCGTAGATGGTTGCGCTGCGCAGGTTTGTGCCTGCGGAGAGGGTGCAGATGTTCTGATGGATTTGCTCGGCTAGCTCGCGCGTGGGTGTGACAATCAGGGCGCGCGTCTGGTTGCGAGGGGCGTTCAACAACTTGTGTAGAATAGGCAGCACAAAGGCAGCTGTTTTTCCGGTTCCCGTCTGGGCGGTGCCGATCAGATCATGGCCTGCCAGCGCGGCAGGGATGGCTTGCGCTTGAATGGACGTCGGCGAGTGATAGCCAGCGCGTTTGATCCCCGCGCGCAGGCGAGAATCCAGATTGAACTGAGTGAAGTTCACAGATATTCCTTTTCTTCAGAAGCCAGGCAGATGTCAAAAGGGGATCGAGCGGACGCTCAAAGAAATAACAGCGGCAACGACTGCTGAAATGAGTAAGTAAGAGCAGATACGATACTCGATGACGGCAGGGCTGTCAAGGACGGCTTTTCTGAATTTTAGGGCGCAGCGATGATCCACAGCGCGGCGGGAGTATCTTCGTCCTGGCCCTCGTGCGACTCAAAGGCGATCCATTGACCATCTGGCGACCAGGAAGGCGCGCCGTCTTCGTGGGTATCGTTGAAGGTCAGGCGAATCGGCGCACCGCCCGCCACGGGGATGATGTAAATGTTGGGGGTGGGCAAATCTCCAAAGTTCGATGAATACACAATGTACTCCCCATCCGGCGACCAACTTGCGTCCGTGTCGCTTGAATCCTGATCCGTGACCAGAAACAGATCGCTTCCATCCAGCGCGAAGGTGTAAATATCCCAATCGTCGCTTCCAGGGTCGTGGCGCTGAAACAAAATGCGCTCCCCGGTGGGCGACCAGTTCGGCTGGCGGTCGTCCACCCCCAGGGCTGGCCCATCGGTCAGGATGGTCAACGCCGTGCCGTCGGCGCGCGCCTTCCAGATGCTTCCTTGCTGGCGATCATCGGGGCGATTCGCGTCGGCCTCAAAGACGATCCACTCACCATCTGGCGACCAGGAAGGTTCGATATACCAGGGCGGGCCGCTGTGCCGGGTGACGCGGCTGAAACCACCTCCATCAGGGGCGATCTGCCAGATGTCATCGCATTCCAACCGGTCAGAGGCAAACACAATACGATCCCTGGCCGCGTTCCATGACGAACCAGGCAGGTTGACGTTGTCCTGATCCTCCCAGGGCGTCAGCCGGGTAGTTTCACCACTCTCCAGATCGAGCAGGAAGATTCCGGCTGGCCCGATATTGTAACCGTTCTCGAAGCGGGTGAAAACCAGATAACGGCCGTCTGGTGAGAATGCCGGGGTTTGGTCGCTGGCCCCCACGGGTGGATCGGTCAGGCGCATCGCGCCGTCGGCGCGGGTCTCGTAGGCAAAGGGAAAAGAAGGCGAGGACGGGGCCACAGCCGATTCGCCCCAGGCGGCCACCAGTGGGGCGAAAGCCGGGGTTTGGGGATCGTAGCGCGGCGCGTCCCGTTCTGGCCCCATTTGCAACATAAAGCCCAGCTCGTCCCATTCTTCATCATCCCAGGCGTACCACAGCCAGCACCAGCCGCGGGCCTCGAAGAGGGCCAGTTGATCCCCAATGTAATCCGCCATCCCCGGCAGCCAGCGGAAGCCGCCCCACTCACCGACCACCACCGGCACGTCGTAGCGCGCCTGGAACGCATCCACCGGCTCCAGGATTTCCGCCAGCACATCCCGGTCAATATACTCCTCATCGAAAACGCCGGGATAAGCCGTGTAGGGCGGCTCATCCTGATGGGAGTAGGCGAACGGTTCGTAGGTGTGCAGTGAGTAGACGATGTTCTCGTCATCCAGGGGTTGCATCAAGGTGAAGCCATCTGCGCCGCCCCAGTTGACCGGCTCAATCAGGATAGTCCGCTGCGAGTCCGCCTCCCGGATGGCGGCTACCATCTCCGGGGCGAGCTGGTTCCACAGCGCCGCGGCCCGCGGGTAGGGCGGTTCCTCCTCGTGAGTCAGAAAATAATCCAGGGCTGGTTCAATCAGCGGTTCCCAGGCGATGATTTCCGGGCGGTCTTTGAATCGCTCAACCACATCGCGCAACATATCCTGGTAGGCGGTCTGGGCGTCCTCATCCTCATAAAATGTGGTGATCACGTCTTCATCGGCGATGGCGGGCATCATGGCGTTGCGCCCTGGCCCGTTGCGCACAGCCAGCACCACGTACAACCCCGCTTCGGACAGGTTATCGAGGACCGCGGTGACCATCTCAAATTGCGCCTCAACGGGCTGGTAGGGCGGCTGGATCGTCCAGGCGTACTGGAATTCCAGCGCCACCACGCGCACGCCCAGGGCGCGCAATTGCTTCAGGTTTTCAACGGAGGGATAAGGCGGATCGTTATATTCATCCGGGCCGCCGTAGCCGATCTCGATCACCGCGCCGCGCACCGGGTGAGTAGCCCAATCCGCGGCGCTGCGCGGCGGTTGCCACTCGTTTGAAGAGACGCCTGGCGCGGGAGCAGACAGTCCACATGAGGCAATCAGGATGAATAACAATGACGAGATATGTAAATATTTCATTACGCACTTCACCAACGCTCAGCACTACTCAGGACGCTGATCTTTCACTGGAAAAACGCATCCTGAGTAGCGCCGCAAGGCGTGTATCGAAGGGTGCGTGACTCACGGATCGTTTATCCCGAATTCGCGTTTCATTACATCACAGATTCAATTCTGTTGGCAAGCCTCCCGCCAGGCATCCAGCTCGCGGTTTTTCAGGATGGCGCTGATGCCCCATTCTGCCGCCTGCGGGCAGAAATCGGGCA
>CAZZFZ010000188.1:0-4578 GCA_964653835.1 uncultured Anaerolineales bacterium | reverse complement strand
CCGGGGCTGCTGTCGCTGCCACGGGTGTGGGTTGCGCTTCCGCCTGGGCCGCTGCCGGGGCAACAGGCGTGGCCTCGGGTTGTGTTTCTCCGGGGGCAGTGACCTGTTGGGGTTCTGGCTTTGGCGCGGGGGGAGAATCTTCCCCGGTTTCCAGGTCGCCTGCTCCAAGCTCGCGCTGAATCCGCCGCCAGATGCCGCGCAGTGTCTCGCGGCGCGAGGCGGGCGTCAGTCGTTGATAATCCCGCAGGCGGACGGCGACGGCCTGAATCAACTTCTCCGGCAGTTGATCGGCGCGCGCCTCGGCGGGCCAGTGATCCAGGATGCGTTCCAGCCCGCCAATGACGGCTTTGTTTTCGTAGCCTTGTTGGGCTTCCAACTTGAAATAGTTGTGTAGTTTTTGGATGGATGGCTTCATTGAGCGTTATTGTACCAGTTTGTGGGGGTTTGCGAAGCGAGATGCAGGCCTCAGGCCAGCACGGCGGCGATCCCCAGGCCGTTTGGCCCCACATGCGTGCCGATCACCGGGGTGATATCCACCACAAGCGGGGCGTGTGGCAGGGGGAGCGCCAGCTCTTCCAGGACGCGGCGGGCGTCCTCTTCGGCGTTGCTGTGCAGCAAGGCCAGCCGTTCCAGCGGGCCGAGGTCGCAGATCAGCGCCTTCAGCCGGGCGATTCCTTTGCTGCGGGTGCGCGTTTGCCCCCGGTTGAGCACCCTGCCTTCGGCAACTTCGACAAACAGTTTGACGCGCAGCAGCGCCCCCAGCCGGGCGGTGACCCAGGAGACGCGCCCGCTGCGATGGATATGCTCCAGCGTATCCAGCATGGCGTACAGGCGGATGCGTTTGCGCACGGCCTCCAGGTGTTGCAGTATGGCGGAAACGGGCGATCCCTGCGCGGCGGCCTCGGCCGCGGCCAACACCTGAAACCCCAAACCCATGGAGAGCGACTGGCTGTCCACAACGGTGATCCGCTCCCCAAAAGCCTGCGCTGCCATTTGAGCGGTGCTGATGATGCCGCTCAGGCCGCTGGCGAGGTGAATGGAAAGCACGTGCTGTGCCCCTGCGCTCAGTAATTTTTCATAGGCGGCCTGAAAGCGCGCTGGTGAGGGAGTGGCTGTGGTCGGCGGCGTGCGCATCTGGGGCATGCGGCGGTAGAACTCCTCCCGCGAGATATCCTTCCCGTCTTCGACGCTTTGCCCCTCGATGACTACCACCGCAGGGATGACCTGGATGCCGTGTTGTTCGGCCAGGGCCTCGGGGATGTCGGCTGTGCTATCGGTGACCACGCCAATGCGCATATCCTCGCTAAACCCATTTATTCCAGCGCGATGATGAACTGGTAGTGCGGTTGGCCGCCGTCCTGCACCTCCACTTCCTGCTCTGGGTAAGTCTCGCGGATCAGGTCGGCGATGCGGTGTGCCTCATTGGGGTTGAGGTCCTCGCCGTAGAACAGGGTGATGAGTTCAAAATCGGCCGCGCCGGCTTTTTCCAGGAAGGCCAGGCAGGCTTCGGTGAGGTCTTCGCAGGCGTGAATCAGTTTGCCGTTGTGCAGTACAATGGTTTGCCCCTCGCGCACCTGTACGCCGTCAATCTCCACGCTGCGGGTGGCGGTGGTGATTTCGCCGGTTTCTGCATCGTCCAGGGCGGCGCGCATCTCTTCCGCCACGGCGTCAAGATCGCCATCGGGGATCAGGCGCAGCAAGGCGCACAGCCCCTGAGGGACGGTGCGGCTGGGGATGACCACAGCCTTTTTGACGGTCACTTCGGTGGCGGCCTGCGCGGCCATGTGGATGTTTTTGTTGTTGGGCAGGATGATGATTTTATCGGTGGGCAGGTTTTCAAAAGCCTGCAAGATTTCCTGCGTGCTGGGGTTCATCGTCTGACCGCCCTCAATGATGGCCGCGGCCCCCAGGCTGGCGAACACGTTGGCGATGCCGGGGCCAGGAGCGACGGCCACCACGGCGATCTGACCGGGTTCCACAGGGGCGAGTTTGAGCGGCGGACGCTTTTGCTTGTTCTCGATCTCCTCCATCTGCGCCATCAGGTTCTCGATGTGCACTTTGGTGATCGTCCCCAGCGACATGGTGTAGTCAATCGGCTCGTAGCGCTTTTCGGTGGGCACGTGGATGTGCATGCGGTAGATGCCATCGCCCTCGCCGATCTGAATTGAAGTGCCCATCGCTTCCAGGTCGCTGTAGAACTTCTCTAGTTGCAGCGGCTCGTGGGGGCGGAAATCCACCACCACCTCGAAGTCCTGGCCAGGTTCAACGGCGTGCATGGCTTCATCCAGGTTGAGCGCTGCCAGCGGCTGCACGGTGGCTACGGCGGTGTCAAGCGAGAGGCCCTGGGCGTGGCGCAGCATGCCCTCGAGGATGAAGAACAGCCCCTTGCCGCCGGAGTCAACCACGCCGGCCTCTTTGAGCACGTCGAGCAATTCCGGCGTGCGCTCCACCGAGGCGTCGGCGGCCTGCACAGCGATTTCCAGCAGGGCGAGCGGGTCGCGGGTGTTTTCGAGGGCGGCTTCCACCGCCGCGGCGATGTCTTTGGCAACTGTGAGGATTGTGCCTTCCACCGGGCGCACCACGCCTTTGTAGGCGGTATCGCGGGCGCTGGCGAGCGCATGAGCAAAATCCTCGGCGGTGAGGAAGTCTTTACCTTCCAGCCCGCGGGCGAAGCCGCGCCAGAGCTGCGAGAGGATCACCCCCGAGTTGCCGCGCGCCCCCATCAGCGCGCCCTGAGCCAGGGCGGCGGCCACCTTGCCGATGGAATGCTCAGGGGAGTTTGCGATCTCGTCGAAAGCGGATTGCATGGTCAGCACCATGTTGGTGCCGGTATCGCCATCGGGAACGGGGAAGACGTTGAGGGCGTTGACGCTCTCGTGGTTGGTACGCAGCCAGGTGAGCGCCGCTTCGGCGAGCTTTTTCAGCGCCTGGCCGTCAATGGGGGGCCTGGTTTTTTGTTTACTCATTTCCGGTTGCTCTGCGGAATGCGGTGGTGTGGACATTAAAAACTCCTCAATAAGATCTGACCGGTTGGGCGCTTAAATGATGGATAGGCCCAACCGGTCGGGGATCACCTGAGAGGTGATTATTCCTCGTTATCGCTGAATCTTAAACCTTGCACATGGACGTTCACCTCGTTGACCGGCACGCCGAGGGATTTCTCCACGTTGTAGCGCACTGTGTTCGCCACGCTGGCAGCCACCGACTTGATGCGCGTGCCGTACTCCACGATGATGTAGAGATCAATGTTGATGTGCTCGCCATCGAAGTGGACCTCGACGCCGTGGGTGGGGTCTTTGGTCAGTATATGGGCGATCCCATTGACCAGGTTCTTTGCTGCCATGCCCACCACGCCATATGAGCGTAATGTGGCCTGATAGGCGATGGTGGCGACGGCCTGTGGGGCAACGTGGATCCCGCCAATAGATGTCATTTCGTTGGTCATGGTTTTCTCGCTTGAAAGTGGGTATGTTCTGTGGTAAGATTTGCCGGTTGTTGAGCATATGCTCACGCGGTAGGCGTAATTATAATACGTTGTGTCAAAAATTGCTTTGAAAGGAACCGGTAAGATGGCAGTTTGTCAGAGTTGCGGAAAAAAGACGACCTTCGGCCGGAATGTGCCCTGGTCCAAAAAGTCAACCCGGCGCAAGTTCAAGCCCAATTTGCAGAAAGTGACCGTCTATGAGGATGGCAAGGCTGTCCGCAAGACGTTGTGCACGCGCTGCATCCGGACGCTTGTTAAAACCGCCTGAGGGATAAAACGCCTCGCGCGCGATGAGCGGCGAGGTGGTTGTTTCCAAAAGAAAACGCGGCCCGCATCGTGGCCGCGTTTTTGCGTTTATTAATTTACGCCCTTCTATATGCACTTCTTACGCTCTTCGATACGCACTTCGCTGGCGTTCAGTGCTACTCAGTGCGTCTGTTCCATTATGGCTGTGCAAGCCGCCAGATGTGCGGCTCCACCCACAGGGCGTAATCCCCTTTGGGGTTGCCCTGGTCCCGCACCACCAGCGTGAAGCGCACGGTTTGCCCGGCAAGGGGGGATAGGTCTACATTGACCGTGGTGATGGCGCCGTCGTAGGTCTCCTCCCAGGCGGTCCAGGGGGTCATCTGCTGGTAGGAGTGATAAGTCCCGGCGGCGTCGTAATACTCCAGCGCAAATTGCACCTTGCATCCCGTGGCAGGCCAGCCGTAGAGCGTCTCCCAGCTGCTCAGGCAACCGACGGTGGCCCGGAACTGGTCTCCCGGCTGCACGGTGAAGGGAGGATAAGTTCCAAAGATCTGTGATTGGCCCAAGCTGGTGTTGGTCGCCGGGTGAGTCAGCATCCCCCGTTCGTAGCTATACACGCCTTCGAGCACCGGTTTTTCCACCAGGTGCACCCAGCCCACCCCTAGAGTCGCTTGGTCTTTACTGGGGCAGGGTATGGGTTCCAGCGTGTTGGCCCAGCTGGCATCGCAGAGGCGGTCGGTGAAATCGTAAACTTTTTGGCCGCTGACCGCAGTAGCGGGGGGGGCGGTTGGGGGCGCGGGGGGGCGGGGCGGTAGGCAGCCGGGTCTGGGTAGGCGACGGGGGGGGGG
>CAZZFZ010000187.1:0-4731 GCA_964653835.1 uncultured Anaerolineales bacterium | reverse complement strand
CTAGCCAACGCTGGCGGGGCGAGTGCGACGGGGCGAGGGGTGGGGGGAGGGGCGGGACGCTCAACGGGCGGAAGTTGGGGATGACCAGCGGTGGGCAAGACGGGATCGTAAAACTCGGGGACCGGGAAGCATGGCAGTTGGGCAACCGTCTAGGCGGCGGAAGGGGCATGGGCGGCATGGGCATGGCGCACCCGATGCACGTCCACGGCCTGCAATTCCAGGTCATCGAGCGGGAGATCGACCCCGCCGGTCGCGCCGCCTGGGAAACCCTTAAAGACGGCTACGTAGACGAAGGCTGGATGGATACCGTGCTGGTCATGCCTGGCGAGCGCGTCAAAATCCTACTCAAGTTCGAGGATTTCACCGGCCTGTACCTGTACCACTGCCACAACCTGGAACACGAAGATATGGGCATGATGCGCAACTACCGCGTAGACGCATGAACACTATCAACGTCAGATTGACCGACCCAGCGTGGGTCGGTTAATCTACCCACATCGAAGAACAACATGCAAACACGCAAACTATTCAAACGCCCTTACCAATTGTTGCTCTCCCGCTTTTTCTCACAGGGTCTCATCGCGGCCATCATCGTCACGCTCCTGACCGGTCTGGTGTTGACGCGGCTGGAAAAAGAAAACTACCTCCGCTACGCGACAGAGACTGCACAAGAGCGCGTTGACCGCGTCACCGAGCGCATCAGTCACCAGTTTCAAGGCATGATGATAGAGCAGAAAAACGAAGCAGAGCGCGCCGAGATACAATCCCGCATGGAACAGGCCAACCCCGTCCAGCGCCTGATTGAGACGGAGATGGAATATGGCTCCATGGTGCGGTTAGAAGTTACTGACATCAACGGAGAAATCATCGGTGCTGGCGATCCGGAGCGTCTGGGACAACTTTCCAACCTGGAGGAAGTCTCCCTGGCTGCCGCCAGCAGCCAGACGGTGACACGCCTGACCGAATCTGACGACACCACCATCCTGCGGTATGCCGCCCCCATCCAGGTTGGCGAAGAACAGTACGTGGTGGTCGTAGATGAACTGCTGACGCAAATGCAAGCCGCCCTGCGCAAAAGCGCCCGTACAGTCACCGCCATCCTTTCAATCGGGTTCGCCCTCACCTTTTCTGCTCAGAGTCTAATTGTGCGCCAGGCAGGGTTAGAGATTGAACACCATCAACGGGAAGAAGACAGAGTCAAGGACTTGCTAGGCCGTTACGTCTCCCATCAGGTGGCGCAGCAAATCCTCGCCCGCGGTAGCCTGACCACCAATGGAGAGCGGCGGCAGATCACAGTGCTTTTCGCCGATATCCGCGGCTTCACGTCCTTCTCGGAAGCGCTACCGCCAGAACAAGTGGTGGTCTTGCTGAACGATTTCCTGGAGGCGATGACTGAAGTGGTTTTCCGCTACGACGGCACGCTGGACAAGTTTCTGGGCGACGGACTGATGGTCATTTTCGGCGCACCGGCCAACCTGCAGGATGATGTGGACCGCGCGCTGGCCTGTGCAGCGGAGATGCAGGCGCGTTTTTGCGAACTCAAAGAACAATGGCAGGATCTGACAGGCGCCGCTGAACTCCAGCTGGGGATCGGCATCAACACCGGAGACGCCATCGTCGGCAGTATTGGCTCCGCCCGACGCCTGGATTACACCGCCATCGGTGATGTAGTCAACACGGCGGCCCGTTTGGAGAGCATCGCTGAGGGCGGCCAGATCCTCATCAGCGAGGCCACCTGGCAGCGCATGGCCGAAAAGGAGCGCGCCCGCCCGCTGGGACCGCGGCAACTCAAAGGCAAGCGCGATGCAATCTCCGTGTTCATGGTTTTACTCTCGGCAGTCTGACGTTCCCAGGAGACAGATATGGCGAATGCGAAAATACTGGTAGTGGACGACGAACCCGGCATCCTCAAGCTGGTCACCTCCTACCTGGAGAAAGAAGGCTACCAGGTCTACACCGCCGCGGACGGCCCTTCGGGGCTGAAAGCAGCGCGCGCCTTCAAGCCTGACCTGATCGTGCTGGACATCATGCTCCCCGGCATGGACGGCATCGAGGTGCTCACTCACCTGCGCCGCGAGTCGGATGTCTACGTCATCATGCTAACGGCCAGGACCGAAGAAACCGACAAAATCGTCGGCCTCTCTGTGGGGGCGGATGACTACGTCACCAAACCCTTCAGCCCGCGTGAACTGGTGGCGCGCGTCAAAGCCGCGCTGCGGCGGCTGAACACCGGAACGGCGAAAACCGGCGAGGTGCTCAGCTTTCAACACGTGCGCATCGATGTCGGCAGCCGCCAGGTGTGGGTGGACGAACAACCGGTTGAGCTGACCACGACCGAGTTCGACCTGCTGCGAGCGCTGGCCGAACAACCTGGTATGGTCTTCAGCCGTGAACGTCTACTGGAAAAAGTGTGGGGACATGACTACTTCGGCGAGATCCGCGTGGTGGACGTGCACATCGGGCACATCCGCCGGAAAATTGGCGAACAGTTCATCGCCACCGTGCGCGGGGTCGGCTACCGCTTTGCCGACGAAAGGATATAAACATGCTGCGCCATATTCGCCAGCGACTGGGCTGGAAGATCTTCATCTCCTATTTGCTGGTCATCATCGTGGGCATCGTCGTCCTGGGGGCCTCGACGGAATTCTCCATCCCCTCCGCGTTTGACCGCCACCTGGCCGTGATGATGCCGATGATGGAAGAAGGCGGCGCAGGGATGGGGATGATGGGGTCGGGGCCAAAGGGGGCAAACGCCTACCTTGAGACCGACTTATTCACCAGCTTTCGCAACGCCGTCAACGAAGCGCTGACGCGCGCCGCACTGGCAGCTTTCATCGCCGCACTGGCAGCAAGCTGGTTCGTCAGCCGTCAGGTGGTCACGCCGATACAAGAGATGATGGCCGCCAGCCAGCACATCGCTGAGGGCCATTACGACGAGCGCGTCCACGTCCCCGGCAACCCCGCTGAGGCGGACGAGTTGGCCCAACTGGCGATCAGCTTCAACCGCATGGCCGAAAAACTGGCGCAAACCGAGCACATGCGCCGCCAGTTGATCGGGGATATCTCCCACGAATTACGCACCCCCCTGACCACGATCAAAGGTTCGATGGAGGGCCTGATGGACGGGGTGTTGCCCCCCACCGTGGAGACCTTCCAGGACATCCACCGCGAGGCAGAGCGCCTGCAAAAACTGGTCGCTGACCTCCAGGAGCTATCCCGCGTGGAAGCGCTGGCCCTTGGCGGCGGCAAACAGGGCGCTTATCCGCTGGAGCGCCTTCCGGTGGATCTCCCCCCCTTGATCGAATCGGTGGCCCGAAGATTGCGCCCCCAATTTGAGGAAAAGGACGTGAAGCTCGAACTAGATCTGGCAAAGGGGTTGCCCCCGGTGCTGGCCGATCGCGACCGCATCGCCCAGGTGCTCATCAACCTGATCGGCAACGCCTTGCAATACACGCCCGCAGGAGGGACGGTTTGGGTTCGCTGTTCCATAACGCAGGGGCGGAATCATCCCAGGCTGACCGCCGACAACCGACGATCCCCAACCGAGAACTGGCTGCTGATTACGGTGGAAGACACCGGTATCGGCATCCCCGCCGAACACCTGCCCCACGTCTTCGACCGTTTCTACCGGGTGGATAAGTCGCGCTCGCGCGCCGGGGGCGGCAGCGGCATCGGCCTGACGATTTCCAAGCACCTGGTCGAGGCGCACGGCGGGCGAATCTGGGCCGAGAGCGAAGGGCGTGGCAAAGGGAGCACATTTTCTTTCGCGTTGCCCGTCGCCAGAAACTGAGTCGCCCCTTCCCTGCCAAGAAGTCGGACTTTTGCAAAAGCCCGACTTCTGCGCTTCTTTACCAAATCTTTAAACTTGCTTCAATCTGCCTTCACAGTCTCCAGATAAGATAAGGGTGTAAACAGCAAACAAACGTGCTCATCGAAAGAGCACAAGAGACAAATAAGGAGGCATAACATGATGGGACCTGGACTTTTTGGATGCTGTGGCTGGGGCGGCGGGTTCGGCGCCTACGGCTGGATCGGACTGGTTATCAACATCCTGGTGATCGGTGCGATCGTCTGGCTGGTGATCTGGGCTGTGCGACGGCTATCTGCTGGTAGCGCCAACGCCCTCTTCAATCAGCCTGGCGCAGAGCAATCGGCGCGTGAGATCCTGCAAGCCCGTTACGCCCGCGGTGAAATCACCCGTGAGCAGTACGTGGAAATGCTGAAGGATTTGAGTTAGCAACGTAGTTTCACACGAAAAGGAGTGTGTATCATGATGGGTATTGGAATGGGATTTGGTGGTATCGGTTTGCTCCTGATGCTGCTCTTCTGGGGTAGCCTGATCTTCGGCGGGGTGTGGCTGGTGAAGGCGCTCTTCAACAGCGGTCAGGGCGGCCCGGTTGCCCCCCGGCAGCCTTCCGCCAGGGAGATCCTCGACCAGCGTTACGCTCGCGGCGAGATCAGCCGGGAAGAGTACGAACAGATCAAAGCCGATCTCCACTAATAGAAACCCCGGTAACACACAAAGGCGGCCACGTATCTTGTGGCCGCCTTTGCATTTCCCCGCGCCCTCAAGGTTGCGCGTTACCCTGGCGGCGGAAGATGTTGGGGATCGCGCCGTACAGCAACACCTGCAAGTTCAGCCGCATCCCCAGAAAGATGGGATTGCGAGAGATGCGAAACACCCCGCCGGTGACCAGACCGGTCGGGTCTTCACGGAACACTCTCCTTATT
>CAZZFZ010000186.1:1458-4806 GCA_964653835.1 uncultured Anaerolineales bacterium | reverse complement strand
AACACGCGACCCCTTAGTCCGCAACCAAGTGCTCTATCCACTGAGCTACGAGGGCATCAGGCGGGGAGGGCGGGATTCGAACCCGCGGTCGAGTTTTACCCCGACAACCGCTTAGCAGGCGGCCCCAATCGTCCACTCTGGCACCTCCCCAGGAGGTTATTTGTTTGTGTGGTGCTGGCGGAGGGAGTGGGATTCGAACCCACGATGGATTGCTCCATACCTGTTTTCAAGACAGGCGCCTTCGTCCACTCGGCCATCCCTCCAAGTTGTGGGTCGAGAGAACCCCTCCGAAGCGGGGCGATTTTACCATAGGTAGGGAGGGGTGGCAATGAAATTGTTTTTTCCTTGACCAATCCACCCTTCCAGGCTAAAATCCACCTTTGCGGCTGGCACCAGCCGCGCTTTTAGCATGCCATGTTTGAGAACCTGACTTCACGCCTCAACGATGTATTTGAAACTTTGCGCCGCCGGGGCAAGCTTTCGGAGCGCGATGTGGACGCAGCGATGCGTGAAGTCCGCCTGGCTTTGCTGGAAGCGGATGTACATTACAAAGTGGTCAAGGACTTCGTCGCCCGCGTGCGCGAGCGCGCTGTTGGCCACGAGGTCTCGCGCGCCCTCAACCCTGGTCAGCAGGTGATCAAGATCGTCCACGAGGAGCTGATCCGCACGTTGGGCGACCCGGCCCCGCTGACGATGCACGGCCCCAAGCCGCATGTCATCATGCTGGCGGGTTTGCAGGGTTCGGGCAAGACGACCGCCGCTGGTAAGCTGGCGCGTCGTCTGCGCAGCCAGGGCGAGCGCGTGCTGCTCGTCGCTGCCGACCCGTACCGCCCCGCCGCGGTGCAGCAGTTGCAAACGCTGGGCGCACAGCTGGGCGTGGACGTGTATGCCGAAGAGGGCGTTGACCCGCCTCGCCTGGCGCAGAAGGCCTACCGCCGAGCGCAAAAGGGCGGCTATGGCGTGGTGATCCTGGATACCGCCGGGCGTTCGCAGCTTGATGACGCCCTGATGCAGGAGCTGGACGCCATCGCCCGCCGGGTGACGCTGCACGAAATCCTGCTGGTTGTGGACGCCATGATCGGGCAGGAGGCGGTCAACCTGGCGCAGGGCTTTCAGAGCCTGCTGCCGCTCAGTGGGTTGATCCTCACCAAAATGGACGGCGATGCCCGCGGCGGAGCGGCGATTTCCATCCGCTCGGTGACCGGCGTGCCGATCAAATTCCTGGGCACTGGTGAAGGACTGGATGCCCTGGAAGCCTACGATCCCGGTCGCCTGGCCTCGCGCATCCTCGGGATGGGCGATGTCATCGGGTTGATCGAACGCGCCGAAGCGACGCTCGATCAGAAAGTCGCCGAGGAGCAGGCGCAACGCATGCTTTCCGGCGAGTTCACCCTGGAGGATTTCGCCAAACAGATTCAGCAGGTGCGCAAGATGGGTCCGCTCGGCCAGTTGCTGGATATGATGCCTGGCGGGATGGGCCAGATGGCCCGCTCGGTTGACCCCCGCGAGGCGGAACAGCAGCTGAAGCGGGTGGAGGCCATTCTCAACTCGATGACGCCGGAAGAACGGCGTAAGCCAAAACTCCTGAACGCCAGCCGCAAACGGCGCATCGCCCGCGGCTCAGGCACACGAGTTCAGGATGTCAACCAATTGTTGAAACAATACCAGGAGATGCGCCGCGTGATGAAACGATTGTCCAAGATGGGCATGCGCGGCCTCGCCGGTTTGTTTGGATGAATGTCGGAGCGTGTGAGCAGTGCGGCGTTTCCTTCGACGCCTTCCCCTCTCATTGTTCATGCGGACGGCGAAAAAACTTAAACATCTGTAATTGAAGGAGACAGATTATCATGGTTCGTATTCGATTGCGCCGCGTAGGCGCGAAAAAGCAGCCCAGCTATCGTGTCGTCGCCGCGGATAAGGAAAGCCCGCGCGATGGTAAGTTCCTGGAAGTGTTGGGGTTCTACAACCCGCGCACGGAACCGGCCACCATTCATTTTGAAGAGGACCGTGTCTATCACTGGTTGAGCGTGGGCGCGCAGCCCTCGGAAGCGGTGCGCCGCCTGTTCGATCAGACCGGGCTGTTGGATCGCTATCAGCGCTTCAAGGCAGGCGAGTCGCTGGAGACGTTGCTGGCGGAAGCCGCGGCGGCTGAAGAAGCCCGCGGCGTTGACCCCCGCACCCGCCGCGACGACCTGATCGCTCAGGTCACGCAGGCGGCCAAAGAGAAAGCGGCTGCAAAAGCTGAAGCTGAAGCGGAGGCCCCGGCCGAGGAAGAGCCGGAAGTCGAAGAAGCTGAGGCTTAGGCAGCGAATTGTGCTGCTCGTTCACCGGGAGGTGACATGTGAAAGATCTGGTTGAGTATATCGCCCGTTCCCTGGTCAGCGACCCGATGGAAGTGCGCGTCGAAGAGCGCGGCCGTGGGAACAAGGTGTTCCTGCGCTTGCAGGTCGCCAAGGAAGATATGGGGCGGGTGATCGGCAAAGGGGGGCGCGTGGCGAACGCCATCCGCCAGCTGGTGCGCGTGGCCGCAGCCCGCGAAGGCAAAAGCGCTTCGCTGGATATCGAAGACCCGCGATGACCTCCCGCCGTAAGAAAGCCCAGAAAACAAAACCATCCTCAGGCTCGCCGAACGCTGGCGGGCCTGAGTTCTTAGTCGTCGGCAAACTGCACAAACCACACGGCGTGCGCGGCGAGATGCGCATGTCGGTGTGGACGGACTTCCCGGAGCGCATCGTCCCCGGCGTGGAACTGTTCGTCGGGCGCGAGTATCGGCCGCTGATCGTTCGTTCGGTGCGCTGGCATCGCCAGGATATGCTGATCGCCTTTGAGGGATACAGCGACCGCGACCAGGTGGGGGAGTTGCGTAATCAACTGCTCTATGTGCGCGCCGCCGACCGCCCTGAGCTGGACGAAGGGGAGTTTTATCTCCACCAGTTGCTGGGCCTGCGGGTGGTCAGCGATGAGGGCGAAGACCTCGGCCGGGTGGAGAAGATTCTGGAGACCGGGGCCAACAACGTCTTTATTGTGCGTTCACCGGATGGCGACGAGGTGCTGCTGCCGGATATCGACTCCGTCGTCCTCTCCATTGATCTTACTGCGGGGGAAATGTGCGTCCATCTGCTGCCGGGGTTGCTGCCCGATCGTTAGATTGACGAAAGCCCGCTTCCCGACTATCATTTTCTATATGTTGCGCGCCATCCTGAAAACCATGCGCCCCAAACAGTGGGCTAAAAACGTCTTCCTCTTCGCGGCGATGATCTTCGATCGCAAGTTGACCAACCCCGAAGCCGCGTTGAACACGCTGATGGGGGCGGCGGCTTTCAGCCTGATCGCCAGCGTGGTTTACAT
>CAZZFZ010000186.1:0-1358 GCA_964653835.1 uncultured Anaerolineales bacterium | reverse complement strand
GTGCTGCTCGATATCATCGTGCTGGCCTCGTTCTATGTGCTGCGCGTCGCCGCCGGGGTGACGCTGGTGGATGTGCAGCGCTTTTCGCCCTGGATTTACATTTTCACCACCTTCCTGGCGCTGCTCATCGGGACGGGCAAGCGCCGCGCTGAGCTATCTGCTCTGGCCGAAGGCGTTAACGCCCGCCGCGTGCTGGATGGCTACACCCTGGCCTTCCTTGACCAGATCATCGCCCTGGCCTCGGGCCTGACCATCATCACCTACAGCCTGTATACTTTCTCCGCGCCCAACCTGCCCGAAAACCACGCCATGATGCTCACCATCCCCTTTGTGCTTTACGGCGTCTTTCGCTATCAGTACCTCTTGCAGGTGAAGGATATCGGCGGCGCGCCCGAAGACGTCATCCTCTCCGACCGACCCCTTCAGGCTGCGGTTGTTCTCTACGGCCTGACCGTGTTGGTGATCTTCTACATTTTTTGACCGCGGACGACAGACGACGGCCCCCTGTCCGCTGTCCCCTGTCTCCTGTCTTCCGTCCCTTGTCTTAAGCCATGCCCGTATTTACCGCTTCCGCCCCTGGCAAAATCATCCTCTTTGGCGAGCACGCCGTGGTTTATGGGGAACCAGCCATCGCCGTGCCGGTGACACAGGTGCGCGCTCGCGCCACCGTCCTGCCCAACCCGCGCGGGGCGCGCGGCCAGGTGCGTATCCTCGCCCCGGACGTGGAACTGGATGCTCTGCTGGACGATCTCCCCGTCGATCACCCGCTGGCCGCGGCCGTGCGCGGCGTTGCCTTTGCCTTGGGGGTGGAGAGGCTCCCGGCCTGCACCCTGCGAATTGCCTCGACCATCCCGGTGGCCTCCGGGCTGGGGTCGGGCGCGGCGGTCTCTGTGGCGGTGGTGCGCGCACTGGGGGGCTTCCTCGGCCGCCCGCTGCCGGATGAACAGGTCAACGCGCTGGCCTTTGAGGTGGAAAAACTGCATCATGGCACTCCCTCCGGGATTGACAACACCGTGGTGACATATAACCGCCCGGTTTTCTTTGTGAAAGGGGAGCCGCCTGAGGTCTTCACCATCGCGCGCCCCTTTACGATTGTGATCGGCGACACCGGCGTGAGCAGCCCGACGAAAGAGACCGTCGCCGATGTGCGCCGCGGCTGGCAGGCGGAGCCGGAGCGTTTCGAGCGCCTCTTCGCCGCCGCCGGGAGCATCGCCCGCGCAGCCCGTCAGGCCATCGAGGAGGGCTTCCCCGACCGCCTCGGCCCGTTGATGGATGAAAACCACGCTCTGTTGCAGGCGATGGGTGTTTCCTCCCCGGCGCTTGACCGACTGGTGGAGGCCGCCAGGGAAGCCGGCGCG
>CAZZFZ010000185.1:0-4846 GCA_964653835.1 uncultured Anaerolineales bacterium | reverse complement strand
TTTAACATGGATGTGGGTGGGCGAAAACGAGCCCTCGAGCGGGGATGGTCAGGGGGAGAGGTAATCTTCTAGCAGGCGGCGGGCGTGTTCGGCGGTGGGGGTGCCAGGAGCCAGATCATTGGCGCGGCGGAGATGTGTGAGCGCCTGGGCGGTGTCTCCCCGTTCGAGGTAGATGATCCCCAGATGGAGGAGCGCGGGGGGATAGGTGTCCTCAGCTTCGAGGGCGCGCCGGAAGAAGCGCTCGGCGTTCAGGCGGTCGCCCAGCCGATAAAGGATTTGTCCCAGCGTATCCAGCGCGCCGGGGGAGCGCGGCGCCAGCATCACGGCCTGACGTGCCGCTTCCAAGCCGATATCGTTCAGGCTGTAGTTATAGCGAATACAGAACTCAGCCAGTGCCTGATAGGCTGCTGCATCATAAGGTGTGAGCTCCACGTTTCTCTGGTAGAAACCCAGAGCGGTTTCCAGATCGCCCTGTTGCGCCCACATCTCGCCGATCACGGCCTGCAGGGCCGGGTTATCTTTTGCGGCCAGCGTGGCGGTTTGCAGGTATGGTTGGGCGCGGGCCGAGTCGCCCTGTCGCAGCCAGTAGGTGGCCAGGAAGATGTTCACTGCCGGAGATTCGGGGTTGATGCGCTGGGCTTCTTCCAGGGCTTTTTGTGCGGCTTCTTCATCTGGCGGTTGCAATTGTTGATAGGCTTCGCCGAGGTAGGCCCAGGCTTCGGCGTAATCCGGGCGCAGGGAAGCGGCCTGGTAGAAAGCGCGCCCGGCGAGGTCCCAATGGTTTTGCGAGGCCAGGGCACGCCCGACCTCGACGAGGGTGTAGGCGGGCGAATCGTATCCCAGGGTGCGCTGGATGGCATCAACCAGGGCGTTGGCCGATGGTGCCAGGGTGGGATCCGTCTCTGCGGCGCGCAGCAGATAGGGCGGAGCGGCTCCAGGGTTGGAGGCCGCCAGCAGCAAGCCTAATTTGTAATCGGTATCGGGTTGGGGTTGGCGGGAGGCCAGCGCTTGCAACGAGCGAATGGCGTTATCGTAATCGCCCAACTCGAGGTAGGCCTCGGCCAGACGGGGGAGCAGTTGTACGGCGAGCGTGGGGTCGTCGGCGAGGGGGTGCCATATGCGGATGGCGTCTTCGATCTGCCCGTTTTGAGCGTAGGTCTCCCCCAGGGCGAGCTGGCCGCTGCGGGAGAGCGTGGGAGCGGCTTCGAAGTACGCGATCGCCGTCTCGCGATCGCCGCCTTGCAGGGCGGCGCGCGCCGCCTGTTCCCACAAATCGCCGCGCCAGGGGACCTGAGCCGCCAGGTCGGCGAGCTGGCGGGCGGCGGCCAGGGGGCTGTTGAACGCCTGGGCGCGCCGCACCCGCTCAAACTCTCGCGCTAGCTCATAGGGACGCGGCGTGATCCCCAAAAGCAGAATCGCCGCGCAGAGCGCCAGCACGCGCGGGAGAAAGGTCATCCATCTATCAGAATCCATAACATTCATTATAGTTCAGGTTGGCGCGGATAGATTATAATTGCGCCAAATCGAACTTTTGCCCAGGAGAGCTACGCATGGATTTCGCTTTGACCGAAGAGCACCGCATGGTGCAGAAGATGGTGCGTGACTTTGCTCAAAAAGAAGTCGCGCCGATCATTAAGGAAGCCGATCGCAAGCAGGAGATGGCCGATTTTGTGCTGCCGCGGATGGCCGAGTTGGGGATTTTGGGCATCTGCATCCCGGTGAAGTACGGTGGTCAGGGGATGGATTATATCTCCCTGGGGCTGGCCTGCGAAGAGCTGGAAGCGGTGGATACCACCTTGCGAGTGGTGATGTCGGTGCATACCGGTTTGTGCTCGATGACGCTGTTGCAGTGGGGCACGGAGGAGCAGAAACGAAAATTCCTCGTCCCCCTGGCGCGCGGCGAGAAGATCGGCGCGGGAGCCTTCACCGAGCCAGGCGCGGGTTCCGACTTCGCCAACATCCAGGCCACTGCCAAGCGCGATGGCGATGATTTCATCCTCAATGGCGAGAAGATGTGGATTTCGCTGGCGACCAAGGCGGATTACGCCATGGTCACCGTGCGCACGCTGTTCGATACCGAGAAACCCTCCCAGGGTTTAACCAGCTTTATCGTGGATCTGCACAGCCCGGGCGTGACCGTTGGAGACATCCACGGCAAGCTGGGGGTGCGCGCCGGTTCGACGGGGTGGATCAGTTTTCAGGACGTGCGCGTCCCCGCGGCCAACATGCTCGGCAAGGAGGGCGAGGGATTCAAAGTCACCATGTCGGCCTTTGATAACGGCCGTTACACCGTGGCCGCCGGGGCCACCGGCCTGATCCGCGCCGCGCTGGAGGCCAGCGTGGCTTACGCCAACGAGCGCCGCACCTTCGGCAAGCCCATTGGCGAGCATCAGCTCATCCAGGCCAAGATCGCCCGCATGACGGTGGATTATGAGATCGCACGGCTGCTGTATCTCAAGGCCGGCTGGTACAAGAATCAGGGGATGCGCAACACGCGCGAGACCTCGGCGGCCAAGTGGTTCGCCACCGAACGCTCGTTTGCTGCCGCCAATGAGGCTATTCAGATTCACGGCGCTTACGGCTTTAGCGATGAGTATGATGTGGAGCGCTACATGCGCAACGCCCGCGGCGCGGTGATTTACGAAGGCAGCAACGAAATTCAGCAGTTGATTCAGGCCAGCTACGCGCTGGGGCATCGCAAAGATAAACCTTTGCGATGTGAAATGCCGCCATACGATGAGGCGGTGTGGCTGGAAGAAGCATAAATCAGGAGTGGGAATAACCCGGAGATGCGGTGAGCGCAGACCGTCTTTCTGGAAAAATTTTCAACGCGCAGGAGGTCAATTTTGAAGATTGTCGTTTGCGTCAAACAGGTGCCCGATACCGCCGCACAGGTGGTGGTGGAGAACGGGCAGGTTTCCTGGGGAGATGCACCGCTGGTGATCAATCCCTGGGATGAATACGCCGTTGAAGCGGCGTTGCAGCTGGCTCAATCGCAGGGGGGGAGCGTTGTTGCCCTCTCCCTGGGAAACGAGGGCGAGACCGAGGCACTCAAGCATGCTCTGGCGATGGGGTGCAACGAGGCGGTATTGATCTCCGACCCGGCGCTGGCGGATGCGGATAACGTCGCCGCCGCGCGGGTGCTGGCCGCGGCCATCGCACACATCGGCGATGTTGATCTGGCGTTCTTTGGCCGTCAGGCGGTGGATAGCGATACCGGTATGCTGCCCGCCCAGGTGGCGCGCATTCTGGGCTGGCCCGCGCTTACCCAGGCAGCCTCCATCGCCGAAGTGGATGGCGGCAGCATTCAGGTGGAGCGCGATATGGAAGAAGGGCGGCAGGTAGTAAAGGCCCCGCTCCCCGCGGTGATCAGCGTGACCAAAGATATCGGCGAACCGCGCTATCCCTCCTTTATGGGTATTCGCAAAGCCGCCCGCGCGCAGATCCCCGTCTGGGGGCTGGGTGAACTGGGTATTGAGGCGCCGAAGGTGTCTGTCACCTGGCCGACGTTGCTCAACCCGCCCAAGCGCGAGGTGACCACTGAGATCATTGAGGGGGCTTCCCCGCAAGAGATCGCTGAGAAACTGGCCGATAAACTGATCGCGGAGAAGGTGCTGTGATGGCAAAGGACATCTGGGTTTACATTGATCACTTTAAGGGTCAGGTGGTGCCAGCTGCCTGGGAGGCGGTTGGTGTGGCGCGCTCGCTGGCGGATGAGCTGGGCGGCGGCGTGACCGCGTTGGTGTTTGGCGAGGGCGTGGAATCCGCGGCGCAGCAGGCGATCCAATACGGCGCAGATGCGGTGCTGCTGGCTGAAGATGCCTCCCTGGCGGATTACCGCGCCGAGGCGTATGTTGCGCTGCTGGCGAAGCTGGCCGCTGAGAACTCGCCGCAGGTAATCCTCTTCCCCACCACTAGCCGCGGGCGTGAGCTTTCTGGCATGGCGGCCGTAGACCTGAACACCGGTGTGCTGGTGGATGTGACCGCGCTGGAGGTGGAAGACGGCGCTATTGTGGCTACCCGGCCGATCTACGCGGGCAAGCTGCTGGCGAAAGTGACGTGCAGCGGCAGCCCGGTGCTGGTGACTCTGCGTGGGCGCTCCTTCCCCAAGCCCGAAGCGGATGAATCTCGCAGTGGCACGGTGACCCGCGTCGAAGCGGCGCTGGCGGAAGATGAGATCGCCGTCAAAGTGACCGGGTACGCCACCGCCGAGGGTGGTGTCAGCCTGGCGGATGCCGCTGTGATCGTCTCCGGCGGGCGCGGCGTCTCCAACAATCCGAATCTTGAGCCACCGGCGGACCTCAGCGAAGAGGAGAAGGAAGTCTGGCGCGCGCAGCAGGGCTTCAAGCTGGTTGGTGAACTGGCCGCGACTCTGGGGGGCGCGGTGGGCGCCAGCCGCGCCGCGGTGGATGCCGGTTATATCCCCTACGCCCATCAGGTGGGTCAGACCGGGAAAGTGGTTTCTCCGGATCTCTACATCGCCTGCGGCATCTCTGGCGCGATCCAACACCTGGCCGGGATGCGCACCAGCAAGGCAATTGTAGCGATCAACAAGGATCCCGAAGCGCCGATCTTTAAGCTGGCGCGCTTTGGCGTGGTGGGTGACCTTTTCGACATCCTGCCCCCGCTAACGGAGGCGCTGAAAGCGCGGCTGGGAAAATAACCTAAGTCTGGTCGTCACCAGGCCCCGCAGTTTTCTGCGGGGCTTTTTTTATTCCTCAAGCAACACCGGTTCCGACAGTTTCTCGATAATCCCGCGGTTGCCGTCCACGCGGACGCGCTGACCAGTGTGAATTTTGCTGGTCGCATCGCGGACGCCGACCACCGCCGGGATGCCGTATTCCCG
>CAZZFZ010000184.1:0-4904 GCA_964653835.1 uncultured Anaerolineales bacterium | reverse complement strand
GCTGGGGGGAGATCAACGCCCTGGCGGCGGTCCAGGCAGCCAAATCGTACTGCGGCGCGGATTTCCGCGTGGACGCCGCGCCGGATACGGTGGAAGTGTGCGCCCCCGCCGAGGCGCTCTACGATGTCAACCTGATCCCGCTCTCCGGTTTTGCCGAGCCGATCACTCTGGGGGTGGTCAACGCTCCCGAGGGAGCTGTCGTCTCTTTGAGCGAGAATCCGGCCTCTCCCCCCGGGAGCAGTACCCTCACCCTGGGCGGGACGGCTTCCATCCCCGCGGGAAATTATCCGTTTGAAATTGTGGGCTCATCTGGCGCGCTCGTTCACAGCGATTCCGTCACCCTGGTTGTGGATCAGGGCGCGCCAGGCCTCCCGGTGCTGACTTCTCCGGCGGATGGCGCGCAGGGCCTGCCCATCACGCCTACCTTTCAGTGGAAGGCCGTCTCCGGGGCGGATTACTACCGCCTGGAGATCGCCACTGACCCTGGCTTTAGCGATGTGGTGTTCAGCGTGGAGACCGCCGAAACAACCTTGACGCTCTCGGGCTGGTTGCAGAATTCGAGCGGGTATTTCTGGCGCGTGTTTGCTGGAAATCAATGTGGCCTTTCGGGCGGCGCGCAGGCCAGCTTCCAGACCGGCGCAGCGGCGCGGGTTTTGCTGGTGGACGACGACGATAACCAGCCCGATGTGCGCGCCACCTACACCGCGGCGCTGGAAGCCCTGGGCGTGGACTATGTGGTGTGGGATACGGCCAACAGCGATGCAGAACCGTCGGCGGAGCAGTTATCTCCCTACGCGATGGCGATCTGGTTCACCGGCGACGCGTGGAAGTCCCCCGCCGGGCCGGGGCCGGAGGGCGAGGCTGCCCTGGGCGCCTGGCTGGATGCAGGCGGCTGCCTGCTGTTCAGCGGGCAGGATTACCTGTGGAACCGCGGCGTGACGGATTTTGTGCGTAATTACCTGGGGGTGGATTCCTTCGCCAGTGATGTGACGCAAACAACTGTCAGCGGAGCGGGCGCGCCGTTTGACGGACTGGGGTCATACGCTTTGAGCTATCCCTTCTACAATTTCAGCGACGGCCTGACCCCCACGGCGTTCGCCTCCCCAGCCCTGAGCGGCGATCAGGGCACGGCGGCTCTGGCGGTGGATAACGGAGTGTTCAAAAGCACCTTCTGGGCTTTCCCCTTTGAAGCTGTTGAGGGCGATGCCGCCCGTCAGGAGTTGCTGAACCGGTTCCTGAGCTGGTGTGGGGCGAAGGCGGAGCGCCATATTTACCTGCCGCTGATTGAGCGCTGAGGTAATTCAACGATGTGGATTTGGGATAAGTGATCCACGAGTCACGTCGATACGCGCCTTGGGCTTCGCTACTCAGCCTAAGCGGCCCTACTCAGGATGCGTTTTTTTAGTGAAAGGATAAGCGTCCCGAGTAGCACGGAGAGCTGGCGAAGTGTGTATCGAAGGGCGCTGATCGTATTCATGGGGTTTTCTTCCTAACCCGAACTCAGGTTCAATAAACTAAAGAGAGACGCTCCTGTAAGTGGAAGGGGCGTCTCTTTTGGCTCGAATTCTGGCGAAAATTCATCGCTTTTGCGGGTGCGGTGGATAATTTTATTGATCCTTAACGGTTGCTTCCAGGGTGATCTCTCCTGCTTTCTCAAACTTCAGGGTAATCGTAAAGGTGTCGCCTGCGTTGAGATCTTTTTTCAGGTTCATCAGCATCACGTGGTAGTCACCGGGCTTGAACTCCACCTGCCCTTTTGCGGGCACGGCGACGGCTTCGTGGGGTTCCATTTTCATCACGTCGCCGTCCATGACGCTGCGGTGCAGCCCCGCCATCATGGCTACATCCGTTTGAACGCCCAGCAGGGTGTCGTCCTGAGCGGTGGGGTTTTCAATCACAAAAAAGACGGCGCTGTTTCCGCCTTGTGCGGCCGGGCGCGCCCACACATCGCCGACCGCGAGTTCCTTTGCGCCGCAGGCGCTCAACAGAATGAGAAAGAACGCGCTCAGAGAAAAGAGCATCAACCAACGTTTCATAAAAAGCCTCCTCAAGGGTTGGGGTGAATCAGGTGTGATCCTCGCAGGTGTTGCTGCGCCTGCGCGAAATCCATCAGCGCGCCGCCAAACCCTTGTTGAAAACGCTCGGCATCCGCCCGGCTTCCAAAAGTGAGCACGGAGGGCATACAGCACAACGTTACCCCGCTCCCGATCAGGTAAGTGGCCTGACGAGCGTTCACCATGTTGCCGTATAAGAAATCGGTGGTCAGGCTGAGGGTTGGCTGTGTTTGCTTGCAGGTCAACATCAACCCGCAGTGGGGGCAACAGGCGTGCTGCTGCTCGCCGGATGGGCAGTGCGTGACGAACGCCGCCCGCGGGTTGATGGCCTGGTGGCACATGGCGCAGCGCGGTGCGGTGCTGATGTCTTCCTCCGCAGCGGGGAGGGTGACGCCGCCGTGAACTTTCTTCACCAGCCCGGCCTCCGCCAACCTGTTCAGGTCGCGGTGGACGGTCATGGGCGAAACGCCCAGGCGGTCAACCAGTTCGTTGATCGTCAGGGTTCCGCTTTCGCGCAGATAGGCCAGGATTTGACGTTGACGGGTTTCAGGGAGCGACGACATGGTAGGGCGTGTTAAGTTCTGGGAAATTTCGCAGATTGTAACGCCTTGGCGCGCTTTGTCAAGGGCGGCGCGGGAACGGAACGACGTAACTGCCTGTGGTTGAGCGTTAAAAGCGACCGCCGACCGCTGGCGACGGGTTGCTGTGGATTGTCGGCGGTCGGCGGTTCTTTACTCAAATGTCACTTTATACTTGATCCCTCTGTCCCTCACAGCCTCCATAAACTCACCCGCGGGGACGGCGGTTTCCATCGCCACCCCGCCTGTTGGCACGCGGCCGCGCGCCTGGAACCCCATCATGATGGCGCAGTGCCAGCCGGTCAGGCGCTCCATCGCCCGGAAGCCGGTGCTCTCATCGTAGCGGTCCACCAGGTCAATCACCACTCGGGTTTCCTGGCCGTCCTTCACCCCCTCGCCAACCACGCGCATCACGCAGATATCGCGCAGGTCCTCATCGGCGCGGATTTTCGGCTCCAGCAGGGCGTGGAAGAGTTCGCGTGGCGCAACTTGCTGACCGCCGACATCTATCGGCTCTTCGGCGAACAACCCCAGTTCCTTGAAGGCCCGCCACCACTCAAAGTGACCGGGGTAGCGCAGCGTTTTGTTGCTGTATTCCTGTAGTTTTCCCTTGAACGTCCACGGCGAGGTGGAAAGTCCGCCGGAGGTGATGTCGGCTTCCAGGCGGCCCAGCGGGGGAATCTCGAGGAACTCCGGTTCGGTCAGGGTGTCCACCGGGGTGGTTTCGCCGTTCCGCAGGAAGATCGCCTGCCCGTCCATCTCGTTGGTCAGGCCGTTGATGTGGAAGGTGGCGGCGTAATTCCAGGGTGGCACGGGGTTCTGCGGCAGGCCACCGTCATAGATGCGCACAGCGCGCGGCTGATCGAGTAGCTCCATCACATAGGCCGCCATGGTGACGTTCAGCCCCGGCCCCATGCCGCAATCGGGCACGATGCTTACCCCGGCGGCTTTGGCCTCGGCGTCCAGGGCGAGCTGCTGGCGCACCACGCCGGTGTGGCCGCCCATATCGCACAGGCTGGAACCGGCGGCGATGCAGGCTTTGGTGATCTCCAGGTTGAAGTAGTAGGGCACCGCGCTCAGAGTCACGTCCACGCCGCGCAGGGCGCGTTCCAGCGCGGCGCGGTCGCTGACATCAAGCTGGACGCCGCGGGCGATCTCTTTCCCGATCAGGCGGTTGATGCGTGTGGCGGCGCGTTCGGCGGCCTCGGCATTGAGGTCGGCGAGGAGGATTTCGGCGGCCTGGCCGAATTTCGCCAGGTCGTAGGCGGCGGCGGTTCCCTGACGGCCCGCGCCAAGGACTGCGTAGTGGTAGTGAGTCATGATGTCTCCTTCTGTTGTGTTTTGATAGGCTGAGGACGGGGGACGGCGGAACGCGGTCTTCCGTCTTCCGTCCTCGGTCCTCTTACGGCGTGCATGGAGCAGCAAAGAACACCACCTGCCGGTCTCCATCGGTCAGCAGCACGGCCTCGGCCAGCAGGTAGCCCTCTCGTTGTGTGCCGATGACCACCATATCTGCCCCCTGTGGGAAGGGGGAGGGCGGTTCGTCCATCGGCAGGAGCACGTTGGCGTTTTGCGGCCCGGCGAGCAGAAAGCCCAGCCGCGGGAAGGGGAAGTAATTATACGCCGCCCACGTCCCGCGTCCATAGCCATCGTCGGCTTTGTAAAAGCGTGGGAACAGGGCGCGCCCTCGCAGCGCAGCGTCGCTCTCTTGCAGGGCAGATGCCGGGCAGGAGGACGCCTGGTTGATTTGCTCCCGCGCTTCTTCCAGCGTGATGGAGGTGTAGCGCACCGGGATGACGACTTCCGCCAGAGGGATGAGCGCGCCGAAGATCATCCACGCGCCCAGCGCGGCGGCCAGGACGACCCCGCGGGGGGCGCGCGTTTCCTGGGGGTGGGATTTGTCCCCAGGCCGTTCCTGCGCCGCCTGCCTCCAGGGGAGGCCCAGCGCCCGCAGGATCGTCGTCCATCCGAGGAGGTAGTAGCCGATCAAAATCCAATCCACCGGCAGGATGAACCGCGAGCCGGAGACGCGGGCGAGGGCGCTGCTCAGGCTGTAGGCCAGGTGAAGTGCCAGCGGGCCTAGGCCATTCCAACGGGCGCGCCGCCATGCCGTCCCCAGGCCGACGCCCAGCAGCAGCAGGTTGATCGTCAGCGGGATCAGGGTGTCGGGCGACCAGGCCCCGCGCCAGCGCGTGTGGAAGTCCCAATACGGCAGATTGTCCACATAGGCGCGGGGGGAGTAACCGCTTGAGAGCAGCGCGGTGCTCAGGTC
>CAZZFZ010000183.1:0-4969 GCA_964653835.1 uncultured Anaerolineales bacterium | reverse complement strand
GGGGCGCGCCGCGCAAATAGGCCAGCACCTGATCGGGCGATTCGGAACCGTCGAAACAGGCGTCAAAGAAGCCCAGCTTGCGGGCGTGTTCCGTCACCGGGGGCGTACCCCCAAAGACAAAGCGCACACCCCGGGCGCGCAATTCATCGGCGGCCTCGGCGAACTCACCCAGCAGCCGCGCCCCGGTCTCCGGCGTCAGCCGGTACGAGACGCCTACCAGGTCGGCATTCTCCCGCTGCGCCGCGGCGATTACATCCTCCACTGAAACCGCCGGGCCAAGGAACACTGTCCGCCAGCCAGCGGCTTCCGCCAAACGCAAAAAGTTGTTCACACCGGCAACATGCACACACTCACCTAATGCTCCCGCGACAACTGTACGCATAGCATCACCTCCATCAGAAGCGCTACTTCTCAGAGAAGTTATGCTTCTCCGTTCTTTTGGAAAATATTCTCACTGTCAGCACAGCCCCGGCAGGGCTGCGTGGTTGGATTTGTGTTCTTACTGGATCGTTGACTCGGCCAAAACCAAAAGCGATGCGGACAGCGGCATCGCCGTGGCCCCCATCGCTTTCGGCGTACCGTTGGCATGAGGTAGATTGGCTGAGAGTCGTCTTGACGCCCATCGCGGGCGAACACCCCCAGTATAGCAAAGGATTGTTAACAAAATATTATCGTCCCGAAATTTCCTCTCTTTCAAGCCAATCAATACCACATCATTTCAAATATGCTATCATAACCTTAAACCCGCCAACAAACGCAGGCAGATATGCCCCCCACACCCACAGACTCCCCTCGCTCCATCATTCACCTTGACCTGGACGCCTTCTACTGCGCCGTCGAGGAGCAACGTGATCCCTCGCTACGCGGCAAACCCTTCGCCGTCGGCGGGCGGCCCGAAGGGCGCGGGGTGGTCGCGTCTTGCTCCTACGCGGCCCGGGCACGCGGTGTGCGCTCGGCCATGCCGATGGCCCGCGCCGTACGTTTGTGCCCTAAACTCATCATCGTCTCAGCCCATTTTTCCGACTACCGGAAGGCCTCCCACAAGGTCATGGATAAATTGCGGGAACGGACCCCCCTGGTGGAGCAAATCTCCATTGACGAGGCATTCCTGGATGTGACGGATTTGCCCAACCCCGCGCAAGAGATCGCCCGCGCCCTTCAAGCGGATATCCAGGAAACCCTGGGGCTGCCCTGCTCCCTGGGAATCGCCAGCAACAAACTGGTCGCCAAAATTGCCAACGACGTGGGCAAAGCCGCTGCCCGTAGCGGATCGCCACCCAACGCCTTGACCGTCGTCCCCCCCGGCGAGGAGGCCGCCTTCCTGGCCCCCCTGCCGGTGAACATGCTGTGGGGTGTCGGCCCGAAAACCGCCGAGAAATTGGCTGCCCTGGGGATCACAACCATCGGCGAACTGGCGGAGCGCTCTGAGGTAGAGATGCTACGCCGCTTTGGACAGCCAGGCTACGACCTCGTTCAGCGCGCCCGCGGGATTGACACGCGCCCCATCCTCACCCACCACGAAACCAAATCCATCAGCCAGGAAACCACCTTCGCCAAAGACATCCACAACGGCGATCAACTCCGTCAAACACTACGCAACCAATCACAACACATCGCTCAACAGCTACAAAAAAAGGGCCTGACGGCTCGCACCGTCAAGCTCAAACTTCGCTGGCCGGATTTCACCACCCTGACGCGCCAGATCACGCTTGGGCAGCCGACCGCCGATGGCGAGGTCATCACCAAAGCCGCTGAAGAACTATTCGAGCACGTCTGGCGCCGCGGCCGGCCCGTGCGTCTGCTAGGGGTTGGAGTCAGCGGGCTGGAAAAGCCACCCCAGCAGCTTGGTTTGTGGGACCGCGATTGGGAGCGAGAATACCGCATCCAACAAGCCATACGCGAACTGCGAGATCGTTTTGGCGAAGAAGCCCTCTGGCGCGGGTTCCCTCTGCCGCCCACGGAGGAGTGATAGAATATCGCTATGTTCGAGTTGACCGTAGCGCTGCTCATCATATCAGGGACCGTGATGCTGGTTCTCAGCATCACCGCCTTGCAGCAGCGCCGAACGTCGCTGGCATTGTGGTTCACGATGGGCACGTTCTGCGCCAGCATCTGGGATTTTGGCTTCGCGGCAGAGATCATCAGCCGCACCCTGCAGGGAAAAATCTTCTGGGCCAACATCCAGTTCCTGGGCATCACCTTCCTGCCGCTGGCGTGGTTCGCTATGGCAATGGACTACACCGGGCAACCCCGTCGGTCGTTACACATCATCCCCGTTTTGGGCATCATCCCACTGATTACCAATTTTGTCATCTGGAGCAATCCACACCATCATCTCTTTCGCATCCGCCCGACGTTGACCACCACCAACGCACCGTTTCCGGTACTGAGCAACGATTACGGTCCGTACTTTTATGCTGTTCATATCCCTTATGGATATCTGCTATTTGCCGCAGCGCTGTTCTTGCTCATTCGTTGTTGGTGGCAAGCGCCTGCCATTTACCGCCCACAGCGCTTCTTTCTCATCATCAGCCTGCTGCTCCCCCTGCTGGTGGACTTGCTCTACGTCCTTGGCATCACCCCCATTCCCTACTTCAATTTCACGCCGATTCTCTTTAGCCTCTCCGGGCTATTTCTCGGCGTAAGTCTGTTGTACCTCCACTTTCTGGATATCACCCCACTGGGTTACGAGGCCGCCATCAACGAGATGGGTATCGGCGTGATTGTGCTGGATGCTCAAGGATGGGTATCTCACATCAACCCGGCCGCCGAACAGATCACAGGGGTATCCCAGGAACAAGCCATTGGGACAGCAGCTCGCCAGGTATTTTCCAACCTGGAAGCGCTCTGGGATTCCACCCAAGACGACGCGGAACTCACCATCTCACGGAACGGTGAAGAACTTATCTACCAGATCCATCGCTCGATCATCACCAATGATAGAAAGCGGATCATTGGCCAGGTCATCACCCTGCACGATATCACCGAGCGCGTGAACCTATACCAGCAGGTCGAAAAAATATCCATCACCGACCCACTGACGGGCGCCTTCAACCGGCGGGCGTTAACCGACCAATGCAAGGCCGAGATCCAGCGCGCCACCCGCTACGAACGCGATCTTTCGCTGATACTGCTGGACGTGGACAACTTTAAAACCATCAACGATCAGCACGGGCACAAGATTGGGGATAGCGTCCTGCGGGCAACGGTGCAAACCATCCGCCAAAACATCCGCGCCAGTGATCGGGTTTTCCGCTTTGGGGGAGACGAGTTCGTGGTGTTACTGCCCGAAACCAGCAAAACGGAGGCCCTGGAAACCGCCGAGCGGATTCGCGATGGACTGGCCCGCCTCAGAATAGAAAACGAACAGCAACAACACATCGCCGTTTATGTCAGCCTGGGGGTTACCAGCCTCATCCCTGGCGATACACTGGAAAGCCTGCTCCACCGCGCCGATATGGCCCTTTACCAAGCCAAAGAAGCCGGTAAAAACCAGGTCGCAGTAGCATAAGACCAACGTTTTACAATCTGCTTACAATCATTGAATACAAACTGAATAAGTCTGTTTTAGAATTCTGAACATCAGCCGTAAAGAATCACGTCTCTCCATTAATGTTTAGAGAAACTTTATCACCTATCAGGAGGTACTCGATGAAACGCACGCTGATTTTCCTGGCCCTAGTTTCCTTGTTAACTCTGGCCTGTCAGGCAGTGGAGCAAACCCAACCTCCAACGGAAAGCACGCCCCCTACCCCGCCCCCCCAGGCCACCCCGCAAACCAATCCACCCCCTGAGTCACCCAACGATCAATCGGCCGTCCTCCTTTTTACTATCGGAATGCATATCGAACCCATGGGTGAAACCGCCCAGGGCTTCAAAAGCGGCAAAGGCAACTACAACGCCCCCGGCTTTTTCCAGCGCCACGTAGAAGATATTGAAACGCTGGCAAAGATCATCGAATCCCACGGCGGGGTGATGACTATTCAGGCGCAATCGCCCTTCACCACCGCGGCCATCGCAAGTGGAAACACCATCCTGGCCGACCTGGCCGCCCGCGGCCACGAGATCGCCCTGCACTTCCACGAGGACGCACACCTGGGCAAAAACGCGGAGGAACTGCCGCTGGAGCAATGGTGCGCCGTGATGAAAGAAGAAATCAGCTTCATCCAGGAAGCCAGCGGCGTGGAACACGTCCGCTACTGGAGCGGCGGCAACCTGTACCCTGATCTTTTCGAGGCCGCCGCGTGCGCCGGCCTGGAGGTCAACAGCGACTGGAAAAACCCAAACACTCAAACCACGGATTTGGCGCTGGTGGGCGTGCATCCCTGGCGTCCATCCGGCGGCACCGACGGCGTAGACCTGACCGCCTTCACCACCCACAACCCGGACGGCCCGGTGGTCTTCCTCCCTGAAGGGATGTACGATCAAGAGAACTTCGCCTCCATGCGCCGCTCGGAGGAGACTGGCGGAGACCAGGCCTATTTCGACTATCTCGCCGAGAGCTTATACGCCTCGCTGGAAGCCGCCGAGCCGGGCATGGTCAACGTCTTCCACTTCACCGTGCACCCCGGCGAGTTCCGCGGCGACCCGCAGCACCCCTTCGAGGTGATTGAGCGCTTCCTCACCGAGGTGGTGGACCCCCTGGTGGCCGAGGGCCGCGTGCAGTGGGCTACCTACTCGCAGATGGCGGATGCTTATGCCCAATGGGAGGCGATGCAGCCATAAAACCACTCCAGCTTCCGAAGTTTCCAAAACCTCGGAAGCCCCCAATCCACCACACTCAAAGGAGACTGCTGACAATGAACAAAACACTCATCTCTACCATCCTTATCCTCCCCTTGTTCCTGTTCTCCGGCGTACAGCGCGGCCTAGCGGCCTCCCCGCCGCAGACCGCGCCCACACCCACCCCCTCCGATCTCTGCCCCGCGCCCGAAGAAGGCGCCTCCGGCGAGGATTCCCCCGTCTACAA
>CAZZFZ010000182.1:0-4972 GCA_964653835.1 uncultured Anaerolineales bacterium | reverse complement strand
CGTCGCCGATATGATATCGGCGATGCTGCGTTCACGTGCTCTGCTTGAAACCCAACAGTCGCAAAGCGTTGAGCACCACGATGATGCTACTGCCCTCGTGTAGCACCACCGCCCCGCTCAGCTCCATCAGCCCAAAGACCGAAGTCACCAGGAGCAGGGCAATCACGCCCAGCGAGACGCCCATGTTCTGGCGGATGATCGCCCGGCTGGCGCGGCTCAGGCCGACGGCGAAGGGAAGCTTGCCCAGGTCGTCAGCCATCAAGGCCACGTCGGCGGTTTCGAGGGCCACCGCAGTCCCCGCGCCGCCCATGGCGATCCCGACGGTGGCAGTCGCCAGGGCGGGCGCATCGTTGACGCCGTCGCCGGTCATGGCGATCGCGCCGTACTCGGCCTGCAACTCGCGGATGGCTTCCAGCTTCTGCTCCGGCAGCAACTCGGCGCGCACGTCGGTGACGCCCACCTGCTCCCCGATGCGAGCCGCCACCTCTTCGTTGTCGCCGGTCAGCATGACCAGTTTCTGCACACCCAAATCCAGCAGGGCTTGCAGAGTTTCCTTCACGCCGGGGCGGGGCGCGTCGGTAAGCGCCAGCACGCCGAGAAACTGCCCATCGTAGCTTACCGCCATGGTGGTCTTGCCCTGGTTTTCCAGTGTTTCAACAGTCTCTACCAGCCGTTCATCCAAAGCGTGCCCATCAGCTTCTCGAAACAGTTTGAGCGAGCCGATCAACACCGGCTTACCGTTCAGCTCGCTGCGCACGCCCCGTCCGGCGATGTTCTCCAAACCGCTTGCGGCGGGGAGATCCAATTCTTTCTGGCGAGCGGCGTCCACCACAGCCAGCGCCAGGGGATGGCTGGAGCCTTGCTCGACCGCGGCGGCGACGCGCAGCAACTCCTCGGGCCGGTGACCGTTCAGGGGAAGCACATCGGTGACTTTAAACTTCCCCTCGGTCAGCGTGCCGGTTTTATCGAAGGCCATAACCTTGAGCGCACCCAGGTTCTCCAGGTGAACGCCGCCTTTTATCAACACGCCATTGCGCGCCGCCTGAGCGATGCCCGCCAGCACCGAGGCCGGAGTCCCCAGCGCCAGGGCGCAGGGCGAGGCCGCCACCAGCAATAACATCCCACGGTAGAAGCTCTCGCGCAGCGGAACCCAGCCAAGCAGCGGCGGGATGACTACCACTAATAACACGAAGATCAGCACCGCGGGCACAAAGCGGGCGGTGAAGCGCTCGGCGAACTGCTGAGTGGGGCTTTGTTGGCTCTGCGCCTCGGCCACCATCTGCATCACCCGCGCCAGGGTGTTATCCTTCGCCAGGCGGGTGACCTTCACGTCCAGGGCGGCGTCCTGGTTGATCGTCCCGGCGAAGACTTCGTCGCCCGGTGTTTTGAACACCGGCACGCTCTCCCCGGTGATCGGGCTTTGATCCACGGCGCTCTCCCCTGTCAGCACCTCGCCGTCCACGGGAATCCGGTCTCCCGGGCGGACGAGCACCCGGTCGCCGATCTTCAACCTGGAGACCGGGCGCTCCACCACGCGGTCGCCCTCCTTGACGCGCGCCGTTTTGGGCATCATCTCACCCAGGGCGTTGACCGCGTTGCGGGCGCGGTCGAGGGCGTAGTGCTCCCCGGCATGCCCCAGGCTGAACAGGAAGAGCAGAAAGGCGCCCTCAGCCCACTCACCCAGCACCGCGGCCCCGGCCGCGGCGGCCAGCATGAGCACGTCGGTATCGAAATTGCCCTTGAACAGGCCGGGGATGGCGTGGGTGGCGATGTCGTAGCCACCGGCGAGGTAAGCAAGCAGGAAACACACCAGGGCGACCTGTTCCGGCATCCCGAAGAAAGTTTCGCCCGCCCAGCCGAGGAGCAGGAACAACCCCGCCAGGGCGACTAGCAGCAACTCCCAGCGCTCCTGCACCCAATGGGGCAGGAAAGCGGGTGCCCTCCCGTAGTCTTGCTTGACCTCATCTTCCCCCTCTTCAGCGGGAGGCGGCCAATCCAGCGGGTGGATATCCATCTCCAGCATCACCTGGGCAATGCGTTTCGGGGAAAGGACATCCCGGTTATAAGCAACGAAGGCCAGCCCGGCGGCATAGTTGACATCGGCGTGCAGCATGCCGGGGATACGCTCCAAAGCCCGACGCAGGATCGGCGCCTCATCGGCGCGGCTCATCCCCTCGAAGGGGATACACGCATGGTGATAGCGCTCTGTCAATTCGCCACCGACCTCTCGCGCCGTGCGCTGCACTGCATCCAGGGAGATCAGGTTAGGGTCAAAATGGATGCACAGGCGCAGGGGACGAGTCTCCCGCTCGGGGTGCACATGAATGATCCCCTTACGCTCAAGCAAGGCATCCTGCAGGCGGATCAGGCATTCATCACCGTCGTCTTCTACGTCGGGCAACAATAAAGTGATCTCAACTTCGATGGTTCTTTCATTCATAGGTAAAAAAGTCCCTGACAAACCAAACTGTTTTTGACGCGCGAGCGCCAAGGCGCTATGAGGGTACGATGGGCTACCACTGGCGCGCGGGAAAAGATCAGTTTAAAGCACAATGGGAGGGCGTACCGGCGTGGGCGGTATCCAGGTCAACTCGATCGGCGTAGCCATATCCCCCAAAGCCAGGCGCGCCGGACCAAACCCCAGCCCGGACAGCTGACTCAACAAGAACCGGCCATGCAGATCGACGGCGTGTGCGTTCTCGCCAGCCTGACGGCCCTCCCCCACCCCCTGGATGCAGCAGGTCTCCGCAGCCACATAGAGGACAGCATCCGAGACATAATGACCCATCAGGCTGAGCACCGTCAGCGCCAGCAAAACGACCACCAAGCGGTGGAGGTGAGGAAGGCGTCGTTCAGCCATGCTGCACATGATCCAGCCCCCGTTGGAATAAATCAACCACGTGGTCGTCGTCCAGCGAGTAGTACACCTCGCGCCCCTGCTTGCGGGCGCGCACCAGGCGCATCTGCCGTAGTGTGCGCAACTGATGCGAGACGGCGGATTCGCTGATGCCAACGATCTCCGCCAGCGCGCCGACGTTGATCTCGCCCTCCAGCAGCGCGGCGATGATGCGCACCCGGCTAGGGTCGCTCAGGGTGCGGAAGAGTTCGGCCAGTTGCCCGGCCAATTGCTCATCGAGGCAGATGGGAGTTTGAGTTTCACTCACGGCAGAACACCTGAATACACGCTCATATATGCAGGTATCATACTGCACTCTGGGGGATTGTCAAGAGGCTTTTCGCCAGCCATGGTTTCAATGCACGCTGTGCCATATTGAAGCCAGCAACCCCTCCAGCGAATATGATCGACCACAAACTTTCCCGCAGAGAATTCCTCAAGCTGGCGGCGATATCCCCTACTACCGGCAGTATGTGAACAAAGCCCGCCAATTGGGGATGCCGCAGAAATTTCTCGACCGCCTGGAGACCGCCGAGCGCATCTGAACACGCAAATACTGGGGGGCGATCTACGACCCCAACGATGGGCAGGTGCATCCCATGAAGCTCGCCCGCGCCCTGAAAGCGGCTGCGGAAAGCCTGGGCGTGCGGATTTACGAGAACAGCCCGGTTTTCGATATCGAGGAGGGGGCTTTCCGTAGGCGGCGAACTCGACCAGGCCGGTGTTGCCGCCGTTGCTGTCCACGCTATCCGAACCCCCAAAAGGTGGCCAAGAATAGTGTACAATGGAGTTTCATTGATGTAGTACTGACGCACAAACGAAGGGGACACGCAAAGCAGGAGATGGGTTTTATGAAAAACACCTCACCGGCAGCAACCTCCCCCGATGGCTTCCCCATCCCCCTCAAGATTGCTGCGATCTATGTCCTCGTCGGAGGCTCATGGATTTTGTTTTCCGACCGATGTTTGGCCCTCCTGGTCCACGATCCAGAAAATCTTACCCGTTTGCAAACGTACAAAGGCTGGTTCTACGTTATCGTCACCGCCTGGCTGCTGTATATACTGGTTCGGCGCAACATTTCCAGCCTCCAGTTGTCAGAACAGGCACTGCGAGAGAGCCAGGCAAGATATCGTTCATTGACAGATGATGTCCTCGATAGTTCAGCGGTTGGTATCTTTATCCTCGATTCGGACTTCAAGATCGTCTGGGTAAACCAGGCAATGGAACGCTACTTTGGTTTGAAAAGAGATGAAGTGATCGGCAAGGATAAACGTCAGCTCATTCGTAAGCGCATCAAAAAAATCTTCGAAGACCCAGAAAGATTCGCTGAGAAGGTGATCGCGACGTATGACGACAATACATATATCGAGCACTTCGAATGCCACGTCCTCCCGGACGGAGAGCGTGAAGAGCGTTGGCTAGAACACTGGAGTCAGCCGATCCGCTCAGGCCTCTATGCGGGTGGTCGCATTGAACATTACTATGACATCACCAAACGCAAGAGGACAGAGCAGGCCATGCGAGAAAGCGAAGAGCGCTACCGCCTGATTTTCGAGAATGCCCCTGTCAGCGTCTGGATGTGCGATGAACAGGGAACAGTGACATTTGCCAATCAGGCAGCTCTGGATCTATTTGGCGTGAGCGACTCGACCGAGATTGTCGGGCGCTACAACATTTTCCGCGACACGACCGAGGCGGAGAAGCCACTGCTGACTTATTTTAGACGTGCTTGGGAAGGCGAAGTCGTTCGCTATCGCCAGAATCTTGACATGACGACGGTCAAGTACAACACCGCCCGCCAGGAAACCTTACACCTGCTCTCAACACTGTTCGCCACCCCGGTCAGCGGCGGTCAGCAGACAAATGTCATCGTGATACAAGAAGACATCACTGATCAGATACGGGCTGAAAATGAACTGCACCAAAAAGTGAGCGACCTGGCCACGCTCTACGAGGCCTCGCAGGTATTTCTCGGCCAGATCGACGCGGAGACAACTCTAGAAAACGTCTGTCGGTTGGTAGTTGAGCGTTTCGGGTTGAAGCTGGCCTGGGTAGGATTAGTTATTGAAGAGGACT
>CAZZFZ010000181.1:0-4981 GCA_964653835.1 uncultured Anaerolineales bacterium | reverse complement strand
AGTAGACCGGCACGGGTGAGCCCGTTACAGCGAAACCCCGATGATGGTCGGGGGATGAGTGCGCCGCAGCAGCAATGCGCGGCGAATTGAGGTGGTACCGCGGAAACCTTTCGTCCTCAGTGATGGAAGGTTTTTTTGATTCTCTGTGGAGGAACACGCCATGCGCGTAAAGATTATCCTGCTTTTGACGTTCTCCCTGCTCCTGGGCGGTTGCAACCTGCCCCAGGGGGGAGCCGACGCGCAACCTCAGGCAGCAGCCCCCTCCCTGGGGAAGACGCTGCCCCCGGCGACTCCCACTCAGATTCCACCCACAGCCTCTCCCCTCCCAAAATCATCACCCACACCCCAGGTGTTGCCCTCTCCCACCGCGCCCCTCCCTGACGGGACGCCGCTACCTTCGCTAGCCGCCGGGCAGCCCGTCACCCTCACCTACATCCACATGATCGACGTGCTCATCGGCTGGGGCGTCGGCTATCAGGTCGAGGGCGAAGACCACATCTTGCGCACCACCGATGGCGGCGCGACCTGGCTGGATGTCTCTCCTCCTGCTGGAGGACCTCCCCCCGCCATACCCGACTCGCCGGCCGCGCTGTTCCGGGACAACCGGATCGTCTGGGTGGCCTATCCAGTAGCGCCAGAGCAGCCTCCTGTTGTTTGGCGGACTGCCGACGGCGGAGTCACCTGGCAGGCCGCGCCCCTGCCAGCCACCAGCGAAGCGGATTTCTTCTCCCCCTCCTTCTTCGCCGCCGACGGCGAGAACGGTTGGCTGCTGGTCACCGTGGGTGCGGGGATGCAGCACGCCTACAGCGATCTGTACGCAACGAAGGACGGCGGCGCTACCTGGGAGAAAATCGCCGACCCGTTCTCGCCCGGAGCATCCGACCTGATGCTCCTGCCGCACACCGGCATAGCCTTCAAAGGCACAACCGGCTGGGTGACCAAAGATAACGGTGTGATGGACGGCGTGGCCCTGGTGACCTCCACCGACGGCGGCGCGACCTGGCTCATGCCGACCCCGCCTAACCCGGCGTCCACCAGCATCATGTGCAGCACTTACGCCCCCACCCTGTTCGCGCCTGACCGCGGCTACTACCTGACGACGTGTTGGGACTATCAGACCGACGAGCAACTGGCTTACTTCACTGCCGTGGCGGATGGTCAGACGACCTACACCCCCTTGCCCTCGGTGGTTGACGAGTTGATCTTCTTCTCTCCCCAACAGGGGTTAGCGTTGGGTTGCCGCGATTGGGGCGCGCCGGACCCGCTGCAATGCGACATCCTCTCCACCCGGGACAACGGCCAGAGCTGGGCACTCGTCAAAACCGTCAACTGGGACGGCCAGTTCTCCTTTGTAGATGAACTACACGGCTGGGCGGTCGCCCGTAACGGCGAGGAGATCGCCCTGGTATACACACAGGACGGCGGCCAAACCTGGCAACTGCTGGAGCCGCGCATCTCCGGAGAATAACCGACGAAGGACTGCAGACCGCGGACGGCAGACAGCAGACAACCAATGAACCACCAAACCAATGAACTAATGAACTAATGAACTAATGAACCGATGAGCCGACCAATGAACAAACTACCCAAAACCTACAACTTTAAGGAAACCGAACAACGCATCTACGCGATGTGGGAGGAAAAGGGCTACTTCAAGCCGATCAACGACCCCAACGAGCCGGGGCACGATCCCAGCAAGAAGCCCTACGTGATCTCCATCCCGCCGCCCAACGTGACCGGCAAACTGCACCTCGGCCATGCCATGTTCGTCAGCATGGAAGATCTGATGATCCGCTACCACCGCATGATGGGCGTGCCCACGCTGTGGGTCCCCGGCACCGACCATGCCGGGATCGCCACGCAGCTTCAGGTGGAGCGCGCCCTGCGCGCCGAGGGCACCAGCCGCGAGGCCATCGGGCGCGAGAAGTTTCTGGAGCGCACCTGGGCGTGGAAAGAGGAATACGGCAGCCACATCACGCGTCAGATCCGCCGCCTGGGGGCCTCGTGCGATTGGAGCCGCGAGCGCTTCACCCTCGACGAAGGTCTCTCCCGCGCCGTGCGCGAGGCCTTCGTGCGCCTATACGAAAAAGGGTTGATCTACCGCGGCCCGCGGCTGATCAACTGGTCGCCTGGCCTGAAAACTGCCGTCTCTGACCTGGAGGTGGAATACCACGAAGAGCAGGGGACGCTCTACTACTTCAAGTACAGAATCGCCGGTTCGGATGCCTTCATCCCCGTGGCGACCACCCGCCCGGAGACCATACTGGGCGATACTGCGGTCGCCGTCCATCCGGAGGACGAGCGCTATAAAGAATTCATCGGCAAGAAAGCCCTCGTGCCCATCTTGAACCGCGAGATCCCGGTGATCGCCGATGAGTACGTGGACCGCGAATTCGGCACCGGCGCGCTGAAGATCACTCCCGGCCACGACCCCAACGACTTCGAGATCGGCGAACGCCACGGGCTGCCGATCATCTCCGTGCTCGACGAAAGCGCCCGCGTCAACGAAAACGGCGGCCCCTACGCCGGGCTGGATCGCTTCGAGGCGCGCGAAAGACTCTGGGAAGATATGCGCGCCGCGGGGCTGGTGATCAAAGAAGAGCCGTACACCCATCAGGTGCCGCGCTCCCAGCGGGGCGGCGAGATCATCGAGCCGATGATCTCCACCCAGTGGTTCGTCAAGATGCAGCCGCTGGCCGAGCCTGCCCTGCAGGCCGTGCGCGACGGACGCATCCGCATTGTGCCAGAGCGCTTTGAGAAAGTGTACTTCAACTGGCTGGAGAACATCCGCGATTGGTGCATCAGCCGCCAGCTATGGTGGGGGCACCGCATCCCGGTGTGGTACTGCGCCGACTGCGGCGAAATCACCGTGACCCGCGAAGACCCCACAGCCTGCGCCCACTGCGGCTCCCCAAATATCGAGCAGGACCCCGACGTGCTGGACACCTGGTTCTCCTCCGGGTTATGGCCTTTCTCCACCCTGGGCTGGCCGGAGGAAACCCCCGACCTGCGCTACTTCTACCCTACCACGATGATGGAAACCGGCTACGATATCCTCTTCTTCTGGGTGGCGCGCATGATTATGATGGGGCTGGAGTTCACCGGTGAAGTGCCATTCAGCGAGGTCTACCTGCACGGGCTGATCCGCGACGAACACGGCCGCAAGATGAGCAAGAGCTACGGCAACGTGATTGACCCGCTGGAGGTGATGGAGGAACTGGGCACCGACGCGCTGCGCTTCACCCTGCTGGTCGGCTCCACGCCGGGTAACGACATGAACCTCAGCCTGAAGAAGGTGGAGGCCAACCGCAACTTCGCCAATAAGCTGTGGAACGCCGGGCGTTTTGTGATCGCTGCACTCCAGGGAATGGGTAACGAGGGAATTTCCCAGTTACCTGATTCCCAATCACCCGATACCTGGACCCTCGCCGATTCCTGGATTTGGGCGCGGCAGCGCGCTTTGCGGGCCAACGTCAAGCGCCTGTTTGAGAGTCACCAATACGGCGAGGCCGGGCGCCAGATTTACGATTTCTTCTGGAGCGAGTTCGCCGACTGGTACGTCGAAATCGCAAAATTGCAAATGGCAAACGGCCCGGCCAGCGCCTACCGCACAGCCGAAGCCCTGACCCGTGTATTGGATATCTGCCTGCGGTTGCTGCACCCCTTCACCCCCTTCGTCACCGAGGAGATCTGGCAGCACCTGCGGGAAGCAGTGTTGGCCTCGCCGCTGGCGCACCTGGCTGCCGACTGGCCCGAGGCCTTAATCATCGCCCCCTGGCCGGAGCCGGAGACTGCCGAGGGCTGGGAAGAACAGGCCATCCGGGACTTCACCCTGATCCAGGACGTGGTGCGCGCCATCCGCAACCTGCGGGCGGAGAAGAACGTCAAACCGGGGCAGCGCATCCCGGCGACCCTCGCCGCCGGTCAGGCCGCCGAGACCCTTAAAGCGCAGGCGGAGGCCATCGCCGCTCTGGCCCGCCTGGACGTTGATCAGTTGCGTATCGAAGAGGCGCTGCCTGAGAAGCCGGAAGGTCACATCGCCCTGGTGGTCGGCGCGGTGGAGATTTACCTGCCCCTGGCCGGGCTGGTGGACCCGCAGGAAGAGCGCGCCCGCCTGGAAAAAGAACTGACCGAGGCCGAGGCGCAGATCGCCCGCCTGGAGAAACTACTCGCCAGCCCCTTCGCCGAAAAAGCGCCGCCCGCCGTGGTGCAAAAAGAGCGCGACAGGCTGGCCGCCTTCCAGGAAAGCGCTTCCAAGCTGCGTGAGCAACTCAACGCGCTTTCACGCTGATAAGAGGCCCGGCTTTTTGGAAAAGCCGGGCTTCTCAAATTAACCACAAAGAACACTAAGAGGCACAAAGTAATTTTCTTCGTGAACCTTTGTGCTCTTGGCGGTAAAAAGTCCCACACCAAGCCATGCCGAAGCACATCAAGAAGCCAGGCTTTCTCAAAAAAGCCTGGCTTCTGACGCATCACCTCTCCAGGCGCGCTTTGAGCGGCTGTTCCCGCCAAAACCACGCCATCCACTTTTTGTACGGCACCCCTTTCTGCTTGCTGTACGACCAGATCGGCGCGGAGAGGGCGTGCCGCTCCCAAAATCTGCGCCGGACAAGATGAACGCGCCCCGACCACAGCACTTCTCCATCATCTCCGTAAATCGTCAGGCGTTGACCATCGTGTAAGAAAATGAAGCGCTCTGAACCAGCCGGTCGGAAAGCGAACTCGATCCGGCCTTCCATGCCCTGCTCCCAATAGGCGAAGATTTCACCGTCCAACACTTCGGTCTGCTTAGTGCTCATCGCAATTGTCTCGCCTGCCTGAGGAAGCTCCTACCCACGCGTGCGGACTTCATGGCCGCGAGTTCTCCAGCGCGGCATCCACCACGGCGATGATCTCCTCCCGCGCGGCCCCCTGCAACCCCAACATATATTCATAGCCATCCAGCACCCAAAATACCCGCGCCTCGCTGCAACTGGCACCG
>CAZZFZ010000180.1:0-5037 GCA_964653835.1 uncultured Anaerolineales bacterium | reverse complement strand
CAAGGGCAGTTTCCCGCAAGGGGACTGCCCTACTTTTTGTCTAAACTCGAGTAAGGAGCTGTACATGAGATATGAGGATTTTGCTGCAATTCTTGAAAGAAAAATTTTTTCAGATACCAGGTGCCAGTTGTTGCAAAAAATTGCTGATTACCCGGACAGATACGTAGGTCTATTCCGCCCCACAACGCCGAAAGGGAAAATTCTTCAGAACCTTACTCAGTCGCATGAAATTCGATTTGGTGACGCATTAGAGGAAATAATTGCTCGTTATTTTCTTGCCAGTGGTTATACGCCTTTGCCAAAGGGTGTTGATTTAGAAGAGGGAGAGGGAAAACGCCAACGTCTTGAGATAGATCAGTTGTTTAGAAAAGGGGAAATTGTTTTATTCGTTGAGCAAAAAGTTCGTGACGATCACGATTCCACCAAAAAACGGGGACAAATCCAAAATTTCGAGAAAAAAGTGGCGTTTCTATGTGCGCAGTATCCCCGTGCCAGGATAGAGGCGGTTTTTTATTTTATCGACCCTTCGCTGAGAAAAAATCAGAAGTTTTACTCAGAAGAAGTGCAGAGAATTTCATCCCAATATGATATCAAGGCTCATCTGTTTTATGGTGAAGAATTATTTGCATGTTATGAGATAGAGGGGTGGAAAGAGATTGTTGCTTACCTCAAGCGGTGGAAGGCCAATCTGCCTGATTTGCCAGAAATCAACTTCGATCTTGCTATTGAGGAGACTTTTGAAGAAATCAAAGAATTGCCCCCAAGGGTTTTTATCCGTTTGTTCTCAAACGATGAGGTCTTTAATCAAATTGTGTTGACTTTATCCCCCGAAAGAAAATTATTGCGCCGGCTGTTGAGATTCTTCCAAGACAATGCAACGCAAAAGAAAGATTACCAAGTTCTGGCTGACTTGCTGGGACGAAAACTGGCCTCATTTGAAGAGTGATGCAAATGAGGCGGCAAGGTTTTTTCATCACCTTTGAAGGCCCCGAAGGGAGTGGCAAGACCACACAAATCGCCCTGCTGGCCGGGTACTTGCGCCAGCAGGGCTATACGGTGATCCAGACGCGGGAGCCGGGCGGCACGCCCATCGGCGACCAGATTCGCGCCGTGCTCTCCGACCTGGCGAACCAGGCCATGCAGCCGCGCACGGAAATCCTGCTCTTTCAGGCGTCGCGCGCGCAACTGGTAGCCGAGGTCATCCGCCCGGCGTTGGAGCGCGGCGAAGTGGTGCTGTGCGACCGCTACGCAGACTCCACCCTGGCCTATCAGGGCTACGGCCACGGCTTCGACCTGGACGAACTGCGCCGCCTGATTCACTTCGCCACGGGCGGGCTACAACCCGACCTCACGCTGCTGCTGGATGTTGACCCCGAAGCCGGGCTGCGCCGACGCGCCGACGCAGGCAACTGGAACCGCCTGGACGCCTACGACCTGGCGTTCCACCAGCGCGTGCGGCAGGGATACCTTGCCCTGGCCGCTGCCGAGCCAGAACGTTGGACGGTCATTGATGCCGCACGGCCACCGGAGCAGGTGCAGGCGGCCATCCGCGAGGCGGTGCGGCACTTGCTGCCCCCCGCCCAAGCCTTCCCCCCATTGGGGGGAGGGGGCAGAAGGGGGGCTTAAAAGTCATCGTCGAAGCCGCCGCCGAGGTCGTCGCCGAAGTTGCCGCCCTCGGCCAGTTCGGGCAACTCCTTTTCAATTTCTTCGGGGCTTTGCCCGGCTTCCAGGCGATCCACTACTTCGTCGAACTCCGGGCCCAGGTCTTCGCCCAGTTCGTCGCTCATGCGGCGCATCAGCCGCCCCAGCGCGCGCGGGTCGTCTTCCAGGCCGTCCAGGTCCAGGTTGTCCAGGTCGGCCAGCGATTCCAGGCGGCTTTCTTCCGAGCGCAACATGCGCACACGGCGGATGCGCCGCTGCACGCGCTCGCTGCCGCAACGGCGACAGGTCACGGTCTTGCTGCCGTACTCGGCGTAGGTCATGAACACGGTAAAATGACGGTTGCAATCCAGACATCGATACGTATAATTGGGCATCATTCACCTCCCCGGTGAGATGATCTGAAATTCGAGCAGAGGAATTATAACCAAAATGAGCGACCCGAACGCTTTTGATGTGCATCACCCCGAACCGTTGTTGATTGTGATTTCCGGTCCGTCGGGCGTAGGCAAGGACACTGTGATTCAGCGCATGAAGGAACGCCACCTGCCGTTCCACTTCGTGGTCACGGCGACCACCCGCCCGCCGCGCCCGAACGAAGTCCACGGTGTGGATTATTTCTTCGTCTCCCATGACGAGTTCGCGGAGATGATTGAGCAGGGGGAGTTGCTGGAGTACGCCATCGTGTACAACGACTATAAGGGCATTCCCAAAGCGCAGGTGCGCCAGGCGCTGGACAGCGGCAAGGACGTGATCATGCGCGTGGACGTGCAGGGCGCACGCACGGTGCGCAAACTGGCCCCAGAGGCGTTGCTCATCTTCCTGACCACCGCTGACGAGGAAGAACTCGTGGCGCGCCTGACCGCGCGCAAGACGGAATCCCCCGAAGGGTTGAAACTGCGCATCGCCACCGCCCGCCAGGAGCTGAAGCAGGTGGAGATGTTCGACTACGTGGTGATCAACCGTCAGTTCCACCTGGACGAGACGGTGGATACCATCATGGCGATCATCCAGGCGGAGCACCATCGCGTGAAGCACCGCAAGGTGACCTTATGAGTGGCTATCCCTCGCCGCCGGTGGATGATCGCCCGCTGGAACCATCGCCTCAGGCAGCGGTGGTGCGCGTCGCGTTGCCCACTACCCGCCCGGTGGCGACTTACACCATCCTGGGGCTGACCGTGCTGGTCTTTGTGGCGCAAATGGGAATGCGGCTGGCGTTCGGCTTCGATGTGATCGCTGCGCTGGGGATGAAGGTGAACGACGCGATCCTGGCGGGCGAGTACTGGCGACTGTTCACTCCGCTGTTGCTGCATGCCTCGCTGACGCACATTGCCTTCAATATGTACGCGCTGCACGTGCTGGGGCGCGACGTGGAGCGGTTCTACGGCCACGGACGCTTCCTGGGGTTGTATTTGCTGGCGGGGTTCGCGGGCAATGTGGTTTCGTTCCTGCTCTCGCCGCATCCGTCGGTGGGGGCGTCCACGGCGATCTTTGGCCTGATCAGCGCAGAAGGGGTGCTGTTGTATCACAACCGCGAGGTGTTCGGCCCGCGCGCCCGTGCGGCGTTGAACCAGGTGGTCACTCTGGCGGTGATCAACCTGCTGATAGGCCTCTCGCCGGGCATCGACAACTGGGGGCACGTCGGCGGGCTGATTGGCGGGGTGCTGTTCGCCTGGTTTGCCGGGCCAACGTATCGGTTGCGCGGCCTGCCGCCGGAACTGCGCCTGGAAGACGCCCGCGAACCGGGCGCGGCCTGGCGCGTGGGGCTGGCGCTGGCAGCGTTGTTCGCCGCGCTGGTGCTGGTCAGGTTAATCGGATAGGGGCGACCCGCGGGTCGCCCCTATTTGTGCATGGGGGTTATTCAAATTTGGGGCGCCGTTTCTCCAGAAACGCGCGTAGTCCCTCGTGGTGTTCCGGGCTGCGCCCGGCAATCTCCTGCATCTGAGCTTCGTAAGCCAGCGCGGCCTCCAGATGAGGTATGACCACGCGGTTGAAAGCGCGTTTGGTTAGCCCCATGGTGAAGATCGGCCCGCGTGCCAGTTCCGCCGCCCAGGCGAAGGCGGCCTGGGGGAGTTCGTCCGCCGGGACGACGCGGTTGACCAGCCCCCACGCCAGCGCCTGCTGCGCGCTGATCGGCTGGTTGGTGAAGGTGTACTCTGTGGCGCGTGCCAGACCGATGAGCAGCGGCAGGGTGAGCGTGACGCCCGAATCGGGCACCAGGCCGATGCCCAGGAAGCCGACCACGAAGCGCGCATCGTCTGCCGCGATGCGCAGATCACAAGCCAGCGCCACACCCAGCCCGGCGCCGGCCACCGGCCCGTTGATGGCTGCAATCACCGGCTTCGCCACGCCGCGAATGGCGCGAATCAGCGGGTTGTACGTCGCCTCCAGGTGGGCACGAAAGGAGAGGTCTTCCCCTTCCTGCTCCTCCACAGCCAGGATTTCACGTAAGTCCTGGCCGGCGCTGAAGATGCGCCCGTGACCGGTGATCACGATCACGCGCACCGCGTCGTCCTTGCCAGCGGCTTGCAGCGCCTTGCGGAGCTGTTGGGTCAGCGACAGGTTGAAGGCGTTCGCCTTCGGGCGATGCAGTGTGAGGGTCAGCACGCCGTCGCGTAAATCTTGCAGCAGGATTTCTTCACTCACCAGAGCCTCCTTAAAAGCAACATCCCCCACAATCGCAGGGGGATGCGTGGACGATTACAGGTCGAAATCAAAGTCCAGGTCGTCGTCCAGGTCGTCGAATTCGTCGTCTTCGTCGTCGGCAAGCTCGTATTCCACCCGCACGTCGTCCATTGGAAGCCGCACCCAGAGCAACAGTTTGTCGCCTTCCGGGGTTTCTACGTTGCGGGCGGCCACGATGGGCACGTCCATGACCAGCCCGTCGGGTTGCCGGAACTCCAGCATGATGGATTCATGCCGGCTCCAGGCGCGGTAACAGCGCTCGACCAGGGCCGGGCCGTTGAAGGTACGCACCTCGGTCAGCGCGATCTCACCCAGCACCGGGCTTTCGAGCACCCCGCTTGTCCACTGCTCCCGGACTTCCGTGAAGACGGGCGGCGGGCCTTCAATAATCGTGATTTTCTTTTCGTCCATAAACACACCTTTACGTGTATGCGTTGGTTGAGGGTACGGGAATCATACCACAGGTGTAGTCGGGTGGTGCTTCAATTGCTTGCGCCGGTACGCGCGGCAAACTGGGGGTGATCATTGACCCGACCGCGGCGGAAGGAGACCGCCTCTCTGGAGCACGCTGAGATCGCTGAGGAATAAAGAAAAGCTCTGCGAACTCGGCGTGCTCGGCGGTAAAACACCAACAATATGTTACAGCCCACATTCCGCACCCTAAAATTGCATTTTGGGGTAATTATTTCGCGA
>CAZZFZ010000179.1:0-5153 GCA_964653835.1 uncultured Anaerolineales bacterium | reverse complement strand
TATCCACCGGATGGCCAAGGATATGCACCGGCAGGATCGCCCGCACGCGGCGGCCCGTCCGGTGGTTGATGAGCGCGTCGCCGTCCCAACGGCAGCCGCTTCTGAGGAAATCCGCCACCAGTTGTGGGTCCATCTGCCAGTAATCCGGCTCGCTGTCTATGAAGACCGGCCATGCGCCCACATAACGCACTGCATTGGCAGGCGCGATGAAGGTCAGCGCTGAGAGCAGCACTTCGTCGTCCGGCTGCACACCCGCCACAAGCAGAGCGATGTGCAGGGCGGCGGTGCCGTTGCTGGTGGCGACGGCGTACTTCGTCCCCACATAAGTCGCCAGTTGGCGTTCAAAGCGTGTGACGTACCCCCCCACTGAGGAGACCCAGTTGGTGTCCAGGCATTCCTTGATGTACTGCCACTCGTTGCCGCGAAGCTCTGGCACACAGAGCGGGATGCCGCCGCCGGAAGAGGGCGCTCCGGGTTCAAACGTTGTATTGTTCGGGACGGTATTCATCCAGATGAGCCTCCACCCAGGCGATTGTTTTTTGCAAACCTTCTTCCAGCGAGTGTTGAGGCTGCCAGCCCAGCAGTTGCCGCGCTTTGCTCGCATCGGCGCACAGGCGGTTGACCTCGCTTTTCTCCGGGCGTGTGCGGTCGCTTTCTGAGATGATGGGCAGGTCGCGTCCCATCAGGCTGAGGATCAGCGTTGCCAGGTCGCCGATGGCGATCTCCTTCCCCGTGCCGATGTTGATCACTTCGCCCACGGCAGCATCGGTTGTGGCCATGCAGATGAACCCCTCCACGGTGTCGCGCACGAAGTTCAAATCCCGCGTGGGGGTTAAGCTCCCCAGGTGGATCTCCGGGCGGGTGAGCGCCTGTGTGATGATGGTGGGGATCACGGCGCGCGCCGATTGTCGCGGCCCGTAGGTGTTGAAAGGCCGAATGGTCGCCACCGGTAGGTTGAAGGAGCGGTAGAAGGATTCGGCCAGTTTGTCGGCGCCGATTTTGGTGGCGGAGTAGGGCGATTGCCCTTGCAGCGGGTGAGCCTCGTCAATGGGGACGTATAGCGCCGTGCCGTAGGCTTCGCTGGTGGAAGTGTGCACCACGCGCGCCACGCCTGCATCCAGCGTAGCCTGGAGCACGTTGAGCGTGCCCACGATGTTGGTCTGCACATATGAGGCCGGGGCCTGGTACGAATAGGGGATGCCGATCAACGCCGCTAGGTGGAAGACCACCTCCGTGCCCTGCACGGCTTTGCGCACGCTGTCGCGGTCGGCGATGTCGCCCGCGATGACCTCAAATTCGTCTTTATAGGGCGAGGCGTCCAGCCAGCCCCACTTCCCCAGGGAGTTGTAATGTACAAAAGCGCGCACGCGCGCGCCCAGCTCCACCAATCGTTCGCTGAGGTGACTGCCGATGAAGCCACCGGCTCCCGTCACCAGCACCTGTTTTCCTGTCCAGTTCAAGGGTTCAGCCTCCCGTTTTTCACATCTTCCTGCGCCTGTTGATAATCCACCGGTTGACCGATATCCAGCCAGTATTCCACAATCGGGAAGCTGGCTACGCGCTGGTCATCGGCCAGCAGGTGGTCAATCAGGTCGGTCATGTCGAAGCGCTCGCCGCGGGGGATATAGCGGTACACGGCCGGTTCCAGCAGGTAAATACCGGCGTTGACGAAGAAGCCAATGACCGGTTTTTCAACCACCTTTTTGACCAGCGCTCCCTCGCTTTCCACCACGCCGTAGGGTAGGTTGAAATCGTAACGGCGGACGGCCATCGTCAGCAGGGCGCGGTTTTCTTTGTGGTAATCGAGCATGGCTCGGAAATTGACTTTTGTGAGGATATCCCCGTTGATCACCAGCAGCGGCTCCTCGGGGGTTTCCATCAGCCCCAGCGCGCCGGCGGTCCCCAGGGGTTGTTCCTCGGTCACGTAGTTGAGCCGGATGCCGAAGCGGCTGCCATCCCCAAAGTGTTCCCGGATTTTCTCGCCCAGGTAATGCGTGGTGACGTTAACCTGCCGGATCCCCGCCTGGCGCAGTTGTTCCACCACCCGTTCCATCAGAGGACGGTCGCCCACCGGCAGCATCGGCTTGGGCAGGTTTTCGGTCAGTGGGCGCAGGCGCGTTCCCTGCCCCCCGGCCATGATCACCGCCTGGAGGGGGATTTCCTGTTCGGGCAGCAGGTCTTCCAGCATGACCAAGTCAACCACGGTGTTGTTCTCGTCCACCAAAGGGATTTGCCGGATGACGTACTTGCGCATCAGGCGTAGCAGTTCCGATGATGGTGTACCCACCAGCGCGGTGATCGGTCTACTGTACAGCGCCGAGTCGGCTTTGCTGGCGAGGAGCGCATCTACGGACGTGTTCAACTCTTGCCCGGACAGGATGGCGCGGCGAATGTCGCCATCGGTGATCGTTCCCAGCAAATGGCTTTCCTCATCCACAACCAGGACGATGCCGCGGGCGTTGCTGTTCAGGCATTCCAGGGCATTCTGGATCGTTGCGGATGGGGGGATTAAGAATTTTTCGATCGAATGTGAGCGCATGACTGCTTTCAGTTTGCTTGCCTGGGCCGCGCGGGAACGCCGATGACTACCTGGCCTGGCTCTACGTCATCAACGACGACTGCCCCGGCGCCAACGATGGCGTTCTTTCCAATATGTCTTCCCTGGAGGACCACCGCGCCGATCCCGATATGGGCGAGGTCGTCAACGGAGACGCCGCCTGCAAGTTGAGCGCCGGTAGCAATGTGGACATGATTCCCAATCTTGCAATCGTGTTCCACCACAGCCTGCGAGTTGATGATGACGTTAATGCCGATATGTGCATCAGCGTTGACAATGGCGCCTGCGAGGATCATCGCACCCTCACCCAGACCGGCAGAGGGGGAGAGGCTTGCATCTGGGTGAACGATTTGGAGTGGTTGCAGGCCGTGGGAGAGCGCTTGCTCGAAGAGACGTTGTCGAGGGCGGTTATTGCCAACGCTGCCCAAGCCGATAAAAAAATAATCAGCGTCGGTTTGTGCCAGTTCGGGCAGTAAGCTGTCATCACCCAATACGGGAATACCCAATACGCTTTGTCCCTTCATTACGGGGTTAGCATCCAGCAGCCCGACAATGTGGCATGCAGGGTCACGCTGTAGAATCTCGATCAACACTTTGGCGTGGCCGCCTGCACCTAGTCCGATAATGTGTTTGCTGGCTTTTGTCATCAGTCAGGAGCCTACCAAATGAAAATGTTTTGTTATTAACGTTTCATCTAGGGCAGTTTCCTTCAGCGAGGCGATAATGATTTGTGATGCGTTACCTTTGCCATAAGGATTTTGCAAGCCGTTGAGCTTCTCTCGGAATTGTGGCGACGTAGCCGTTTGTATCGCGGAGAGGATGGTTTTACGGTTGTTCTTGCAATCGATTACATTTGCCCCACGCACGCGCCCTTTCTGGCGGTTGCCTACGTTAACCACCGGCAGTTTGAAGGACGGCGCTTCGATGATCCCGCTGGAGGAATTGCCGACCATCGCGGCGGCCTGCGCCATCAGGCTGAAATATCCTTGTGTGCCCAGCGACTCCACCGCCTGGGCGTTGGGATGCATCTGCACATATTCACTAATCATGGCGCGTATCAGGCGGCCCTGCGTATCGGCGTTGGGCATGGTGAAGATCACCGGCAAACCGCTCATCTCCAGGGCGGCCAGGAGTTCCTCCGTATGGCTGCGAGTGTGCTCAAATTCCAGGGTGACGGGGTGGAACGTCACCAGCAAAAACGGCTCTTCACTCAACCGGAGACCGAAGCGCGCTTCCATCTCTGCGCGGGAGAGCAATTGTACCGCTTTGAGGTTATCCAGGGAGGGTGCGCCGGAGACGATGACGCGCCACGGCTCCTCGCCCATCTGAATCACGCGGCGGGCGTATTCCTGCGTGCTGACGAAGTGCAGGTGACTGAGCTTGGTGAGCGAGTGGCGCAGCGCGTCGTCAATCGCGCCTTGCGTGACCTCACCCCCGTGGATGTGCGCCACCGGGATTTTGAACGGCAGCGCCGCCAGAGCGGCGGCGTGCATCTCAAAGCGGTCGCCCAGCACCAGTAAGATGTCGGGCCGTGTGCGGGCGTACACTTGTGAGAAGCCGATTATGCCCATCCCCATGGATTTAGCGATTCCTTCTGGCGAGTCGGAGGAAAGCAGCATCTCTACACGCTCGGCGATGGGGAAACCATCGGCCTTGATTTGTTCAATGGTGCGGCCAAACTCCGGCGAGAGATGTGCCCCGGAGACGATGAGTTGCAAGTGTAAATCTTTATCTTGCCGGATGCGCTTGAGGATCGGCAGGTAAATGCCGTAATCGGAGCGCCCCACGGTGACGACGCCGATCGTTCTCATGTGAACATCTCGAGGGAAAGCACCGTGCCCGCGGGAATGTCCACGCGCGCCTGGCGGCCAATCAGGTAAGGCCGCATGGCTGGCGGGATGCCGGTTCCGGGGCGTTTGATGGCGATCATGTTTTCTGTAAGCCGCGCTCCGGCGGGGATATCCTCAGCCGCGACCAGACTCTTGCGGGCGACTTCGGCAGTGTTCGCCTCGCTGGCCGCGGGAATTTTGCGCCCATCCCCAAGGGCGACCTCGATATGGCGGATGCCCTGGATCATGGCCTTGAGTTCGTCCGGTTCCAGCGAAGCGCGGTGATCTGGCCCTGGCAGTGTACGATCCAGAGTGAGGTGTTTTTCGATCGCGCACGCGCCCAGTGCCGCCGCAGCCAGCGCGATTTCAATGCCTGGGGTGTGATCGGAGTACCCGACTGGCACCTGGAACGCGGCTCTCATGGTCTGCATGGCGCGCAGGTTGGCGTCTTCCGGCGGGGCGGGGTAGCTGGAAACGCAGTGCAGCAAAATCAACTGCTCATTGCCAGTTTCGGTGATCCAGCGGACAGCCTCGTCCACCTCGCCCAGATAGGACATCCCCGTGGAGAGAATCAGCGGTTTCCCTTTGTCCGCCAGATATTGTAAGAAAGGTTTGTTGGTCACTTCGCCGGAGGGGATTTTGAACACCGGGACATTGAGCGTCTCCAGCAGGTCGGCGCTGGCTTCATCAAAGGGGGTGGAGAGGAACAAAATGCCGCGCTGCTGGCAGTATTCCTGTAAATCCCGGTGCGCTTCCAGAGAGAGTTC
>CAZZFZ010000178.1:0-5157 GCA_964653835.1 uncultured Anaerolineales bacterium | reverse complement strand
TTTACCATCTGAAAGGGCGTTATCTCATCCGTGAGGGGGCGCGGACCGAGACGCTTTCGCCGCCGCGGCTGCGGGTGCTGTTGATGCAGCGCGGCGTGATGCAATTTGAAACCCAGATTCCAGAAGATGCCAGCTTGGACGACCTGGATGAAGAACAGGTGGAAGCGTACCGCGCCGCGATCGAACTGCCGCCCGGCGACTCGCCGTGGGAGTTGCTTTTTCGCCGCGGCTGCCTGCGCCGCGTGGAGGGGGAGCTGCGCCCCACTTACGCCGCGCTGCTCCTGTTTGGACGCCAGCCGCAACGCTGGGTTCCCAGCGCGCAGATTCTGGCAGCGCGGTTCAGCGGCATGGCCATCGGCGACCAGTTTGTCAAACAGGAGATCAGCGGCAGCCTACCGCAGCAGTTGCGCCAGGCGGAGGCCTTCGTCCGCGATCACCTGCGGCGGGTGGCGCGCCTGAGCGGGCTTCAGCGCCAGGAGACGCCGGAATACCCCCTCGAGGCGGTGCGCGAGCTGCTGGTCAACGCCGTGGCGCACCGCGATTACAACCAGCAGGGCGATACCATCCACCTGCACATCTTCGCCGACCGCCTGGAGGTGCACTCGCCCGGCGGCCTCCCCGGCCCGGTGACGCTGGAAAACCTGCTGGAAGCGCGCTTCTCGCGCAACCCGGTGATCGCGCAGGTGCTCTCCGATTTGGGGTTTGTGGAGCGTCTGGGTTACGGCCTCAACCGTGTGGTGACGGCGCTGCGTCAGCACCAACTGCCCCAGCCGCGCTTTGAAGAAGTTGCGGGTGTGTTTCGGGTGACGTTGTTCAACGCCCTGGAGGAGCAGGTTGCCTCCCGCCCCGCTGTGGATTTGAGCGTTTATCAGGGCATCAACCTCAACCCGCGGCAGGAACTGGCGCTGGGCCATCTGTTGACGCACCGACGCCTGACCAGCGGCGAGTACCAGGCTTTGTGCCCCGAGGTCTCCGCCGAGACGCTGCGCCGCGACCTGGCCGACCTGGTGGCGAAGGGGGTGATTCTTAAGATGGGCAGCAAGCGGGGGACGTATTACATTTTGAAGTAAGTTGAGTTTGGGGCGGATCGCGGACAGCAGCCCGCCGTCCGCGGTCAATCGTCAGCCGTCAGACGACAACGGGCGACCATGAGCGGCACGTCGCGGGCGATGACCTCTGGGTCGGAGTGAGCGTCGAAGAAGGGATGCCCCTCGCCGCCGTATTCAAAAGCCAGCAGGTGCGGCCGTCCCCAGCCGTGTTGTTGGATTCCCTCAAGAACCCAATCCAGCCACGGCCAGTCGCTTTCCAACACCCCCAGGTGATCCATCAGAAAACCATCTCCCCAATCGTGCAGTCCGGTGAAGTGCAGCTCGCGCAGCGCCCCCAGCGGCAGGGCGCGCAGGTAGTCTTTGGCGTCCATACCCAGGGCGGCGGCGCTGATGCGCGCGTGGCTGATATCCAGCAGCAGGCCGCAACGGTGGGTGGCGATGATTTCGGTGATCACCGCGGGAAGAACACAGACCCGGTTGGTGTGCTTTTCGCCCACGCGGTAGGGGGTGTTCTCGACGATCACGTTTTCGGCTCCAAAGCGGGCGACCGCCGCGGCCACGTCGGCGTGCAGGTTGGCGAGGATTTGCTCGCGCTCCGCCGGGGAGGGGGCGTCGGTGTCGAAGGGCAGGCCGTCGCGGGCGTCGACGGCCAGGTGCAGGTTGAGGTAGCGCGTGGCGGTGGTGCGCAACAGTTGTTCGGCCAGCGCCCAATCGGCGCGCTGATCGAGGTCGCCGCGACCGGCGCGCAGGTTGAAGTGCACCGCCACCGGGCGGTGTTGCTCCGCTTTGGCGATCATCTCCGGCCAGGGCGGGGTTTTGAAAAAATCAATCGCAATACGGCCTTCGGCGAGTAGGGCCGCGGCCTGGGGAGAATAATTGATAGCGAATTTCATGGGCAGGCGTTGTTGACGTGTTCGGCGAAGCTTTCGGCGAAGAGGTGGCGGCCGGAGCCATCGCAGGCGGCGCGGAAGTAGTAATAGGGCGTTTGTGCCGGGAAGGCCACGGCGCGCAGCGCGTTCAGCCCCGGGTTGGCGATCGGGCCGGGGGGCAGGCCGGGGTAGCGGTAGGTGTTGTAGGGCGAGTCTATTTGCAGGTCGGCAGCGGAGAGCGGGTTCGTCCACCAGGTTCCCTGGGCAGCGTTGTAACCCAGGGCGTACTGCACCGTGGGGTCAGCGTCGAGTTTGATGCCCGCGTTCAGCCGGTTGAGAAACACCGAGGCGATCAGCGGCATTTCGTCTTCCACCACAGCCTCGCGCTCGACGATGGAGGCCAGGGTGACGGCCTGATGCAGTGTCAACCCCTGGTGCTGATAGGCGGCGCGCATCTCGTCGCTGACGGCCTGATCGAAAACGGCGCGTAACTCGGTTAAAAGGTCGGGGGCGCTGATTCCCCGCGGGAAGGCGTAGCTGCCTGGGAAGAGGTATCCCTCGGCCCCTTGCACCTGCGCGGCGGCGATGAATTCCTCGGGGAGCAGGGCCAGCCCGGAGGTTGGTAAGGCGGCGGCGACTTCCTCCAGCCGCCATCCAGCCAGGATCACCAGTTGGGCGTCCCCCGGCGTGGGGTCGAGTAACTGGCGGGCGATCTGGCGGGCGTCATCCGCCGGGCTGAGGGTGTAATCTCCGGCCTGCAGGCGGGTATCCAGCCCGCTGTAGATCAGGTATACCTGGAAGGCGGCGGCATCGCGGATCAGGCCGTCTTCCTGCAGGCGCAGGCTGACCGCCGCGGGCGTCTCGCCCAGCTCGATGTGGAAGGGCTGCGGTTCACCATAGGGGTTGACCGGCGCGGTCAGGTCGGCGCGGGCGCGCCACAATTTCAGTGAAAGGTTGATGCGCTGGAGGGCGCCCAGGCTGGCGGCGGGGAGGCCGAACTCGGCCTGGAGGGTGGTGGCCACGTTGCGAATCGCCAGGCCGAGGAAAAACAGGGTCACCACGGCCGCGGCGATGAGCGGGATGGTGAGGGCAGCGCAGGTTTTGACTGGTTTCATAGGGTCAGGGGGAGTTGTGGCTTTGCGCGTCGAGGTAGGATTGCAGGATGATGGTCGCGGCGAGGTCGTCGAGGTGGCCGCGACGTTTGCGGCGCGGCACACCCATGGCGCGGCGCGCCTGAAGGGCCGTCTGGGTGCTGTTGGCTTCGTCCCACAGTTCAACCGGGATTTCGCCCTGGGCGCGCAGGGCACCGGCCAGGCGGGCGGCGCGGCGGCCTTCGAAGGTGGGGTGGCCTTCGTCATCCAGGCTCTGGCCGACGATGATGCGCTCGACGTTGTGCTCTGCGGCCAGCCGCAGGATGGCGGCGGCGTCCTGCTGGCGTGAGGTGTGGCGCAGCACGGTGAGCGGTGAGGCAATCGTGCCGCTGGGGTCGCTGAGGGCGATGCCGAGGTTGACCTCGCCGGGGTCTACCGCCAGGATGCGCATAGGCACTATTGGGGGGAGGTGATTTCCACCTGGAAGCGGAAAGGCAGCACCGGCAGGCGCGGCCACCAGGTCGGCAGGGGGGTGATGCGCGGCGCGGCGGCCAGGGGCAATTGCGCCGCCAGGCGGGCGCGCGCCTCGTCAACCGGCAGCCCGATTGCCAGGCGGATGGCCTCGTTGGGGTTGAGACGGGCGCGCACCTTCCAGCTTGCCTGCATGCTCCAGCGGGCACTTTGCGCTTCGTCGGTTAGGCGGGGTGAACCGCGGTGCTTGAGGGTCAGCGTCTCCGGCAGGGGTTGGTGGCCTGCGGGCAGGCTGGTTTCCAGCGCCGCCTGTGCCAGCTGGCGCAGGTCTTCCGCCGAGACGGTCAGGGCTTCAAATTCCAGGCGCAGCACCAGTTCCAGCTGATCGCCCGGCGCGGGCTGAGCGGGCGTGTAGCTCTTTTCCAGCGTGGCGCGCAGGCGGGGTTCAACGCTCAGCAACAGATCTCCCTCGTTGAGCATGGCGGTGATTTCCTCCAGGGCGCTCGCGGCCAGGGCTTCGTAGAGCTGCGCGTAGAGGCGGTCGTAATCTTCCGGGCTGGGGGCGGGCGCGTTGCGGTCGCTGCCGGAGTGCGTCGCCGCGGGGTTCACGACAACAAGGGCGAGGCCCAGCGGGCCTTCGATGGCGCGGATGCTCTCCGCGGGGACGTTGCCCCCCGATCCGGGATCAATCGCTTCGATGGGGGCCGGCTCGCTCTCGGCGGCGGCGGGCAGTTCGATCTCGTATGTTGTGGCGAAGCGCACCGGCGGATCATCGAGCGTGCTGACCACCGTCCCAGCGGGGATGCGGATGGCCTGGTCGCTCAGGTTGGTGAAGACCACCTCGCCCTGCGCTTTTTTGTTGGGGATAGGGATGCGGCCGCTGACCGGCAGGCTTTCGCGCCCCTCAACGATCACGCTTTGCCAGTGAGCCGGGATCGCCCCGCTCAGGCTGACGGCCTGGTTTTCGGGGCTGGCGCTGACGGGGATGGTCAGGCTCTGGGTTTGGATTTGGGGTTGCAATTCGATGCGCGCCGCGGGCAGCAGCAGCGCGGCGATCGCCAGCACGCTGAAAACGCCCAGGGTGAAGGCCAGCAGTCGCGTGGCAAGGTGCGTGATCCAGCGCGGTGTGGGGGGGTGTGCGGCCTGGCGCAACCCCTGCAAATCGAGCGGGATGCGCCGCTTGTGCCAGACCTCTGGCGAGAGGCGTTTGCTGGTTTGGGGGAGGGGGCTGCGCCGTCGGCGCGCCATCCGCCAGGGGCTGCGTTCCGCCTTGCGCACGCTGCTGAACACCGGGATGCCCAGCTCCTGAGCGTGAAAGCGGATCTCCGCATCGCGCACCACCAGGGCAAGCTGGGAGCCCAGGTCGGCGCTGTGACGTTTGAGCAGGGTGAGGTCGAGTTTGCGGTTGAGCACCCGCCCGCGCGCCGGCCAGACGAGCAGGATGCGGGAGGTTTGTCCCCAGCCCATTTTATCGCGGGCGGAGTCAATGTCGTCGTGAGGCTCTAGCTGAATGATCTGGGTTTTCATCGTTCAGCTAGCCGCTTTGCCGATGCTGTACATACCGAGGAAGAAGAGCGCCACGCCGCCCGCTAGGCGAGGCCATTGTTGATACACCAGGGCGGGCAGAACGTTTTCGATGAAGGCGTTGATCGAGCCGTTGGTCAGCCCGCTTTGCAG
>CAZZFZ010000177.1:0-5167 GCA_964653835.1 uncultured Anaerolineales bacterium | reverse complement strand
CAAACTATCGAGCGCGGCCACGAGTATCCCAGCTCGCACAGTTCTATAACAATTATACCGCCCCTCTGCTGTGCCCCTTTTCCGGACGCCATCGGAACACCCTCCCCGAACGTGATAAAAAGCACAAAATGTCGTCTTGTGGCATAATTAACATAAATCCGGGATCAGCCGACGACGCATCAGGTTTACCCGGGACGCAATTGAGCGTTTAACGGTGCTTCAGTTATCCAAGGAGGCCTATGCCATCTCCATCAACGAGCCCCTCATCTCAGCGCAGTTCGTTGAGGAGGACCAGCAGCCTGCGCACGCGTGTAGCCTGGGGCGTCGCCTTGCCCGTCTTTTTAGCGCTGCTGAGCATCTCGTGGCTTCACTACAAGCGCGAAACCGCGCTTCTGGACAGCCAGCTCCGTTTGATGGCCACCCGCCTGGCGGAATCGCTGCGCAACAGCATTATCCACACCTTGCCCATCAACGATGAAGATCACATGCTCTCTATCTTGCACGACGTCAGCGCTCTGCCAGATGTTGAGCGCATCATGTTGGTGGGCATCAGCGGGCGCGTGATCGACACCAACCAACCGGCAGCGGCAAACATCGAGCTGGATTTTTCATCCCCCGAATGCCAGGGATGCCACCAATATCCGGAAGCGGATCGCCCCGCGACGCTGAATCTTCCGGCCGCATCCAACGTGCTGCGCGTGGCCGCCCCCGTCTACAACCAGAAAGCCTGCACGACCTGCCATCGAGAGCCGAACACCCACCTCGGCGTGCTGCTGGTGGACGTCTCCCTCACCGACATTCAGTCTCATGTGTTGGAAGATTTACGACAGGATATCGGCTTGACCATTCTCCTGACCACGCTTGTCGCGGTGGGGGGCTTCTTCCTGATGCATCAGGTTGTGGTTCGGCGCATCGAGGCGCTGCGCCGCCCCATCCTGGCTTACACGGAGGGCGATCACAACATGCGCATCAAGCTGAGCGGGCACACCCAGGATGAACTCTTCGAACTTGCCGAAGCGTTTAACAACATGGCTGATGAAATCACCCGGCGGAGCGAAGAAGCCGAGTCCATCCGCCAGGTTCGGATGCGCGCCGTGCTGGAAGAACGCGAGCGCATCGCCCGCGAACTGCACGATAACGTCGCACAAGTGTTGGGCTTCGTGGCTACCAAGTCGCAGGCTGTGCGAAAACTGATGACGAAAGGCAGGCTTCCGCAGGCTGAGACACAATTACTCCAGCTTGAAGAGGCTGCGCACGATGTGTTTGTCGATCTGCGCGAGGCCATCCTGGGACTAAAGTCAGGAAGTACGCTCAGCACAGATTTAATCGAGGTGTTGGGCGAATATCTCACTCAATTCAGTCGATTGCATAGCGTGCAAATTGACTTTTCCCCTCCGGCGAACCCAATCCCCGACCTGCCCGCGACAGTCGTCTTTGAAATGTTGCGCATTCTGCAAGAGGCGTTAACCAACGCTCGCAAACACGCGCAGGCCACCCATCTGAGCGTGAACCTGGATCAGAACGCTGGAGTCATCCGCTTAGAAATCTGGGATGATGGGCGCGGTTTCGCCGTCGCGGAAGCCAAAAGCGCCGGCTATGGCCTGGAGCTCATGCGCCAGCGCGCCGAAAGCATCCAGGCTCAATTACACATCCGCTCTGCCGCGGGACGAGGCACCCGCGTGCTGGTTGAGCTTGACACATATAAATTCAAAGCGTAGGTGGACCATGCGCGTTGTAGTAGCAGACGACCACGCACTCTTTCGAGACGGAATTACCAGCCTGTTGGAAGCATCCGATTACGAAGTCGTCGCCCAAGTGGAAAACGGGGTTGAGGCGCTCGCCGCCGTTGAACAATTGCGCCCTGATTTGGTGCTGTTAGACATCATCATGCCCGGCATGAGCGGGCTGGAAACGCTGCGGCGCATCAAAGAATTGTTTCCGGAGACACGCGTCGTCATGCTCACCATATTGCAAGAAGACCGCGAGCTGTTTGAAGCCATCCAGGCCGGAGCAGACGGCTTCCTGCACAAAGACATCAAAGCAGATGAATTCCTGCACATACTGACGCGGTTAAGGCACGGAGAGCTGGCCATTACAAAGAGCATCGCCAGCCGTCTGATTCAACGGTACCGCCAGGTCACGCCCAACAACAAAGCCGGGCCACCGCTGCTGTCCGAGCGCGAGCTGGAAGTGCTGCGCCTGCTCGGACGCGGCCTATCCAACCGCCTGATCGCCGAGCAGCTCTTCGTCAGCGAAAACACGGTTAAATATCACATCCGCAACATCTTCCAAAAACTGGGGGTCAAGAACCGCACCGAGGCCGTGAGCCACGCGCTGCAAGCCGGGTTGATCCCCTCGGAGAAAGAATGACACTCCCTTCCTACCCAAACGAATAGCACAACCCCTATCCAATCGGGCAGTCGTCAGGCAGCAATTATACCTTTTGCATGGGGCATCGGACTATCCCAGGGGGCGTGGACACTTCGCTCATTCACGACTAATATAATAGTGAAATAAAGAACAAATAAATCCAGGCTGCGCAAGGAGTAAATATGCGGCCGCGCATCGTCCTCCTGTTAAGCAAGACCATCCTCGCTCAAGGCATTATCCATCGCTTTGAGCAACTGGACGCACAGGTTGAACTTCATCGTCTGGATCCCCTGGACGACGACCTGTGGTCCAAGATCGTCAAATTGCAACCAGCCATGATCGTTCTGGACAGCGATGCGCTTGAACAAAAAAGCAGTCTGCTCAACAACCTGGTCGTTCTCTTTCCCACGATAAAAATCGCGCATCTCTCCACCGACCAGTCGCGCGTCTGCCTGATCTCCAGCGAGCAAAAAGAAGTCCGTAAAATCACCGATTTGTTGGCGTTGCTCGCGGAAGAAGACGGTGAGCAGAAAGGAGATGATGAATCGCAAGAAAACTAAACCCCTTTCGACACAGCACAGAGAGGTCGAAACAATACTACGATGAGGAGAATAGTCACATGCAAAAGAGATGGTTTTTGCTCCTTGGTTTTTTGGTTGCAGGGCTGTTGATTCTGGCAGCCTGTGCGCCGCCCCCTCAGATGGAAGAGGTGCAAGTGGAAGAGACGCAAGAAGCCCTGGAATGCCCGGAGGTTGAATGTCCTGATGTGGAAGCCCCAGCCTGTCCAGAGGTTGAACCCTGCGCCGAAGCCGCACCGGTGGTGCCCGAAATCGAGGCTGCCTGGGCTGGCTCCGGCCATGCCGCCTCGGATGCAGAAGCATTTCGGCATTGGGATGAGGACGACCCCGCCGTGGTGGCACAGCGCTGCGCCAAGTGTCACTCCACCAAGGGCTACACCGAATACGTCACCACAGGCGAAATCACAGCCGAAATTCCCGCGGCGGAGAACATGGGCATTCAGTGCACCGCCTGCCATAACCCGGCCACAGCCACCAAGGACAGCGTGGTGATGCCCTCCGGCGTGGAACTGACCGGCCTGGGTGACGAGTCTCGTTGTATGGAATGCCACCAGGGCCGCCACTCCAAGCTGAGCGTGGATGCCAGCATCGCTGAGGCCGCAGGTGTGGAGAACGCCGCTGAGGCCGACCCAGATGCCGTGCTGGCCGACCTGAGATTTGCTAACATCCACTACTTCGCCGCCGCGGCCACCAAGTACGGCACGCTGGCAAAGGGCGGTTACGAGTACGACGGCAAGAGTTACGACGGCAATTTCGCCCACGTGGAAGAATACGACACCTGCATCGAATGCCACGACTCGCACACCCTGGAAGTGCGCCTGGATGGCTGCGTGATGTGCCACGGCGAGGGCGAGCCGCAAACTTTCCGCATGTTCGGCTCGGCGGTGGATTATGACGGCGACGGCGACATGGAAGAAGGCATGGCCGCTGAGATCAGCACCTTGCAGGAGATCCTGTACGCCCAGATTCAGACTTACGCTGCTGACGTGGCCGGAACTCCCATAATATACGAGCCTTCTTCTTACCCCTATTTCTTCATCGATACGGATGGTGACGGCGAGGTGACTGAAGGCGAAGCCAATTACGGCAACAAATACGCTTCCTGGACGCCGCGCCTGTTGCAGACCGCCTACAACTATCAAACCTCGATGAAGGACCCCGGTGCTTTCGCCCACGGCGGGAAGTACATCATCCAACTGCTGTATGACTCCATTGAAGACCTGGGCGGCGACGTCGCCGCGTTGACGCGCGACGATCACGGCCACTTCCGGGGTTCCGCGGATGCCTTCCGCCACTGGGATGAGGACGGCGAGGTACCGGCGCGCTGCGCCCGCTGTCACACCGCCACCGGCCTGCCCACCTTCTACAAGGAGGGCGTCAATATCTCCGCCGAGATCGCCAACGGCTTCCAGTGCGCCACCTGCCACAATGAAGAGGCCGAATGGCCAGAGCGCTACACCTTCGCCTCGGTCACTTTCCCCAGCGGCAAGACGATCGACATCGCTGAGGGAGATGAGACCGGCCTGTGCATGACCTGTCACCAGGGCCGCGCCTCGGGCGCCAGTGTTGCCAAAGCAGTTGGCGATAAACCGGCGGATGAGGTCGCCGAGGGCCTGCGCTTCATCAACGTGCACTACTTCGCTGCTGGCGCGACGCGCTACGGGGCGGACGTCGGCGGTGGGTATGAATACCCCGGCAAAGAATACGTCGGTTACTTCGAGCACGTCCCTGCCTACCAGGCCTGCACCAGCTGTCACGACGCCCACGCGCTGGAGGTCAAGAGCGCTGAATGCTTCACCTGCCACGAGGGCGTTGAAGACGTTGAGGACATCCGCATGACGGATGTAGACTACGACGGCGACGGCGATGCGACAGAAGGCATTTACGGCGAGATTGATACTATGCGCACCGCGCTGTACGAAGCCATCAAAGCCTATTCGGTTGAGGCAGGCTTCCCGGTCGTCTACGCCCCATATGCCTATCCTTACTTCTTCGCCGACCTCAACGCAGACGGGGAAGCGACCCCCGACGAGGCCAACTACGGCAACCGTTATCAGAGCTGGACCCCGGCCTTACTCGAAGCGGCGTACAATTACCAGTACGCCATGAAAGATCCAGGCGGCTTTGCTCATAACGGGAAATACGTGCTGCAGCTGCTGTACGATAGCATTGAAGCCATCGGCGGCAATGTTTCCGGGATGACTCGCCCCTGATTCAAA
>CAZZFZ010000176.1:0-5191 GCA_964653835.1 uncultured Anaerolineales bacterium | reverse complement strand
AAGTACTTCCGCGTCAGCGCGCTCAGATCCATTGCAGTGTGCTCCCGCAGCAGAGCGAAGAAATCCTCCCCCGTAGCGATCTGACCGCGGTAGGTGGCGGCGTAATCCTCCAAAAAGGCGAAGAAAACCTCATCGCCAACTGAGAGCCGCAAATCCTCAAGGAAGCGCGCCCCATTGAGGTAAACCGCGTCGCGATAGGGGCGGTAGCCCGCGGTGTAGTGCAGCACGCTATCCACCCAGCCCGTGGGCTGATAATAATTGATGCGTGCGAACCACCACCACTCCAGCGCGTCCGGATACAGCCGCTCGTAGAAAATGCGTTCGCTATAGGTACTCAGGGCTTCATCCAACCAGGGTTCCAGCGCCTGATCGTTGCCCACCAGCCCATACCACCACTGATGCGCGGTCTCGTGCGCGGCGATACTCACCAAAAAACTTCCCGCTTTGCCCTCGTAGGTATCAAAGAAACCGCGACTGAGGAAAAACAACCCCTGATACTCCATCCCGTGCATAAAATCCGCTTCAATCATCGTCAACGCGGGATGCGGGTAAACGCCGAAGAGGTCATTGAAAAGCCGTAACGCCTCCACCGTGGCTTCGAAGGCGGCCTGCCCGGCGGCCTGCTGCTGCGGGAAAAAGTAGCCGCGCACCAGGGTTTCTCCTACCCGCTGCTCCACCATCACGTAGGAGGCACTGATCGAAAAGACGAAATTGCGCCCGTCTTCCAGGTGGTAGAGGTGCGTTTCCTCCTCGCCGTGATCGGGCGCGCTGGCAGCGATCAACGTCGCCGCGGGAGCGTTGAGCAATTGCAGGGAAACATCAAAATCCGCCACCGGGTACACCAGGTTCTCACCGTAATACCACGGATTGTGCACCACCCAACCGTTTTCTTCGTCGTATGGCGGCAGGAAGGGGTACCAGTCCACCAGGTTGATCTGGCGCAGGGTGTAGCCAAAGGGAGTTGGCCCAAAATCCTCGCGCGCTTCATTCGGCGGCAGTACCAGGCTGTATTCCAGATGAATCTCGCCCGCCGCCCCAACTTCTAGTGGTTCCGGCAGCGGGATGGTCAGGCGAATGCCCTCCAGGCGATAATCCGCCACTGGCGAGCCATCCGCCCAGGTTGCCCCTTCAAGGGTGAAAACCCCCGGCTGACGATTGGGCTGCACCACCAGCACCAGTTCGTCCAATGCTTGATTGGTTGGATTTGGGAAGATGATCGTCTCCACCACCGTTACCCGCCGGGCGGCGTAATCGAGCGCAGCGGTGATGACATACTGTAATTCAGGCGGGGGAGGCGTGGTGGGGGTGGGGTCTGGCGTGGAGGTTGGCGCGGCGGTTGGGGAGGCCGTCGCCTCGGGGGCAGGACTCGGCGAAGGGGTCGGCATCACCCCCGAGGTGACCGTCGGGGCCGCCTCCGCCGCGGGGCGACAGGCCGTCAACAGCAAGACCAGCAAGATGAAGGGCAAGCGGCGCATGGCGGGCATCATATCACGATCTGAGCGAAATTTGTAGTTGCGCGAAAGGGAACCTCCCGCCAGGAGGCACCTTTTGACGGTTCTCCTCCCCATGAAGTATAATCGGGTCGCGCTCCAAACGAGCGACAACCCGTAACCTCAGCAACCATGGAGCAGTAATGAACATCACCTGGCACGGAATCTCTTGTTTTCGACTCTCAACACGGGGAATGGCAACCGTCGTCACCGACCCGTACACCCCCGAAGCGGTCGGCTACCCGGCGCTCAGCCTGCGCGGGCAAATCGTCACCATCTGCCAGGATGCCCCTCTGTATAACAACGTCAGCGCGGTGAAAGGCCGCCAGCGGGTGATCAACGGCCCCGGCGAGTATGAGATCGGCGGCGTGTTCATCACCGCGGTGCGCACCAACGGCAACAAGAAGCGCAAAGCCGACGAACTGCGCAACACCCTGTACGTCTTCGATTACGAGGGCGTGAGCATCGCCCATCTCGGCAACATCTACCGCGTGCCCAGCCAGGCGCAGATCGAGGCCCTGGGGACGGTGCACGTCGCCCTGGTGCCGGTCGGCGGCGGCGCGGGGCTGAACGCCGCCAAAGCCGCCGAGGTGGTCAGCCTGATTGAGCCGGGAATCGTCATCCCGATGCACTACAGCACGCCAGGATGCACCCTCGACCTCGACCCGTTGAGCAAATTCCTCAAGGAAATGGGCCTGGGTGAAATCCAGCCCATTGATGAACTCTCCATCACCACATCTTCCATCCCCGATGACACCCAGGTCGTCGTGCTGGCGCGGCAAGGGTGACCGGCGGCGCGGCTTAACGCCACGGGAGCAAACACGTGACCATCAAACTACTCATGTCCTGGAACATCCGTCCAGGCCGCGAACAGGAATACTTTGAATTCGTGATCCGCGAGTTCATCCCTGAGATTCAAGAGCTTGGCCTGGATCCGAGCGAGGCCTGGGTGACGGTGTACGGCGACCACCCGCAAATCCTGGCCGCCGTGCAGGCGGATGACCCGCGCCTGCTGAAACAAGTGTTGCGCTCGGAGGACTGGGAACAGTTGACCTCCCGCCTGCTGGATTACGTCAAAGACCTGAAATACAAAACCGTGCGCGCCCGCCCCGGTTTCCAGATGTAGCCCGGAGCGGTCAGCGGCTGTCATGTCCCCCTTCGTCCCGGCTTTGCTTGAGTGGTACCGCCAGCACGCCCGCGAGCTGCCCTGGCGCGGCGAGAACGACGCTTATGCCGTCTGGGTCTCGGAGGTGATGCTCCAACAAACCCGAGTTGACACTGTCATCCCCTATTATCGGCGCTGGATGGCGCGCTTTCCCGATGTGCACAGCCTGGCCTCCGCTCCCATGCAGGACGTGCTGAAACTGTGGGAGGGATTGGGCTATTACAGTCGCGCCCGCAACCTGCACCGGGCGGCGCAAATTGTGGTTGAGCAGCACAACGGCCAGTTGCCGCGCCGCACTGCTGAATTACAAAAGCTGCCCGGCATCGGCCGCTACACCGCCGCGGCGATCGCCTCCATCGCCTTCGGCGAAGACGCCCCCGCCCTGGATGGCAACATCCGCCGCGTGCTGGCGCGGCTTTTCGATCTGCGGCTCCCGGCGCGCTCGGCGGAGGGCGAGAGGCGGCTGTGGGAACTGGCGGCACAACACGCGCCCCCTGGCCGCGTCGGCGACTACAACCAGGCGCTGATGGATCTGGGCGCCACGATCTGCACGCCGCGCCGCCCCGCCTGCGATCGCTGCCCGTTGACGGCGTTCTGTAAGGCCCGGGCGCTGGGCGTACAGGAAGAACGCCCGGTGAAAACCAACCAGCCCGCCATCCCGCATTACAACGTCGCCGCGGCTGTGATCCGCCGCAACGGTGCGGTGCTGCTTGGTCAACGTCCTCCCGAGGGCTTGCTCGGCGGCCTGTGGGAGTTCCCCGGCGGAAAGCAGGAAGTCGGCGAGACCCTGACCGAATGCCTGCAACGCGAAATCGCCGAGGAGCTGGGCGTGAGCATCCACGTGGGGCAGCACATCGGCAGCTACAGGCACGCCTACACTCATTTTCAGGTCACGCTGCACGCCTACGCATGCCGTCTTGTTGAGGAAGCTGAACCCCAACCGCGGGAACACAGCGACCTACGCTGGGTGCAGCTTGCAGAGCTGGAGCGCTTCCCTATGGGTAAACTCGACCGCTTGATCGCCACAACCCTGCTATCATGACAACTCAACTGCGCGACGACCCCTCCATCCTCGTGGTGGACGCCCACGAGGACCTGGCCTGGAACATGCTCACCTTTGAGCGCGATTACACGCAATCCGCCGCGGCGACCCGTCAGCGGGAGCGCAGCACCCCCACGCCGCAGCGCAACGGCGACACCTTGCTCGGCTGGCCGGAATATCAGCGCGGCCGGGTGGCGGTGGTGTTCGCCACGCTGTTTGCCGCCCCCCTTCGGCGCAAACTAGGCGATTGGGATCAGCAATGTTACGCCGATGAAAACGAAGCCGCCGCGCGTTACCGCGCCCAACTGGACGCCTACCACCGCCTGGCCGACGAGCACCCGGCGCGCTTCCGCCTGCTCCACACCCGCGGCGACCTCGACGATCACCTGGAGGGCTGGCGCGCCACCCCCGGCGATCACCCTGTAGGGCTGATGGTCCTGATGGAGGGAGCCGAGGGGGTGCGCGCCCCCGGCGAACTGGTTGAGTGGTGGGCGCGTGGTGTGCGGGTTATCGGCCCAGCCTGGGCGGGGACGCGCTTTTGCGGCGGGACCGGCGAACCCGGCCCGTTGACCCAAGAGGGTAACGCCCTGCTGGCAGGGATGGCCGAGATCGGCTTCGGCCTCGACCTCAGCCACATGGATGAGAAGGCTGCCCTGCAGGCGCTGGATTCTTACCCGGGGGCGGTGCTGGCCTCCCATGCCAATGCTGCCGCGTTGCTCCCCGGTATGGACAGCAACCGCTTTCTCTCCGACCGCCTGATCGACGGCCTGCTAGAGCGGGGCGCGGTAATCGGTGTTGTGCCTTACAACCGCTTTCTACTGCCGGGCTGGGAAGAGCGCCACGGTCGCCAGCAGGTGACGCTGGAGCACGTCTTCGCCCAGATTGATTACATCTGCCAGAGGGCGGGAGACGCTCGTCACGTGGGCCTGGGTAGCGACTTCGACGGCGGCTTTGGCGTTCAGCGCGTCCCCCAAGAGATTGACACCATCGCCGACCTACGCGCGCTGATCCCCCTGCTCGCTGAGCGGGGCTACACCCGCGAGGATATCGTCGCCATCATGGGAGGCAACTGGATCGCCATGCTGGAGCGCATCCTGCCAGAAGAGCGTGAAATATGACCCCAAACGAGAAACTCCCCCACCGCCGCCGCATCCGCAGCATGTTGATGCTGGTGCTGATAGGCTTTGCCCTGATTATCCTGGGGCTGGAGCCAGACTTCTTCAACCTCGATCGCAGCCCGGTGGTGGGCTTTGTGCAACTGGCCGTGTACCTGGTCGGCCTGGCGTTTTTGTGCCTGGGGGGTTTTGTGGGCTTCGCCGTGCCGCGCGGCGCCACCCGAACCATCGCCGCCGACATCGGCCTGCGGCTGGTGGCTACCGGCTATGTGATCGCCTTCGTCTCCGGCATGGCGGATGTGTTCGGCTTCGGCTCCGAGAGTTTTCCGGAAGTCCCTTCCTTCGGCGTGCTGCAAGTGACCGGCGTGATCATCGGCGA
>CAZZFZ010000175.1:0-5197 GCA_964653835.1 uncultured Anaerolineales bacterium | reverse complement strand
GCGGGGAGGTGAGCAGTGCGATGAGAATTTTCTCCAGCCCGGCCAGTTTGATCGTCTCCAGGCCCGCGCCGATCGCCACCGCGCCGAGGATACCGCCCACCAGGGCGTGTGATGAACTGCTGGGGATGCCCAGGAACCAGGTGAGCAGGTTCCAGAAGATCGCCCCGATCAGCGCGGCGATCAACACCTGCAGGGTGATTGCTTCGGCGTGCACCACCTCGTCGCCGATGGTCTTCGCCACCGCCACGCCGAAGAGGAATGGCCCGGTGAATTCCGCCACCGCGGTGATGCTCAGCGCCGTACGAGGGCGAAAGGCGCGCGAACTAATCATCGTGGCGACGATGTTGCTGGAATCGTGCAGGCCGTTGAGGAAGTCGAAGAACAACGCCAGGGCGATGAGGGCGAGTAGGATGGGTGGCATCGGTGTACCCCCTAAGTCATCTTGACGACGATATCGGAGAGCACATTGGCGGCGTCGTCGCCGCGGTCGGCGGCGTTGCTCAGGTGGCGGTACACCTCGCGCTTTTTGAGCATTTCCACGATGTGGTGCACGTCCTCCGGGCCGCTGAAAAGGTCGGCGATGGCCTCGCGGTAAACGGCCTCGATGCGGTTCTCCAGCGCCTTGGCGCGCTGGGCGTGATCAATTGCCACCGCCGGGTGCTTCTTCAACCGCTGCACGCCGAGGTAAATTTCATACGCCGCATCGCGCAACAGCGAGGCGATGCGCTGCATGAAGGTAGTGGGCTGCACGTTGAGCACTTCCATCTCGTTGACTGTGGTGTAGGCGTAATCGAGTACGTCGTCAATCGTGCGCGAGAGGGTGAAGATGTCCTCCCGGTCGAAGGGGGTCACAAAGGTGCGGTTGAGTTCGTCAATCAGGATGCGACGGACCTCATCGGCTTCCTTTTCCCGCATGGTGAGCTGTTCGGCGGTGTCGTGGTCGTGCGTTTCCATGTAAGCCACCAGCAGCTTCAGCCCCTCAAAGGTCAGGGAGGCCTGCTCCTCGATCAGGTTGTGGAAGATTTCGTCTTTGCGTTTGGAAAAGCGAAACATAATCAGCCTCGTTTTCTGCGTCCAGATGGGCAAAGCAGCCCTGCCTGGAATCCATGGCAGGGCTGCGGCTGTTTCTGGGTTGTGAGTTGCCGCGCGGCAGCGAGGTTATTTTTCCTCTTTTTCCTTCTGTGCCGCGGCGATGATCTCCTGCGCCAAGTGGGCAGGGACGGTTTCGTAGTGATCGAATTCCATGCTGAACACACCGCGACCGCCGGTCATCGAGCGCAGATCGGTGGTGTAGCGCTGCATCTCCGCCAGGGGGACGAAGGCTTTGATGGTGGACTTGCCGCGCACGGTGTCCATTCCCTGGACGCGCGCCCGGCGGGTGTTCAGGTCGCCGAGGATGTCGCCCATGTTGGCCTCGGGCACGAAGACCTCGACCTTCATGATCGGCTCCAGCAGCACAGGGGAGGCGTTCATCATCGCCAGCTTGAAGGCTTCGCGGGCTGCGATTTCAAAGGCCACCGGTTTGGAATCGACCGGGTGCTCCTTGCCGTCGTAGACGGCCACCTTGACGTTGTGCACCGGGTAACCGGCGATCACGCCGTCGGCCATCACGGTGCGGACGCCTTTTTCAATCGCCGGCATGAAGTTTTGTGAGATCGCGCCGCCGAAGACCTCGTTGACGAATTCAAAGTCGGCGTTCGGCAACGGCTCCAGGCGCATATGCACCTCGGCGAACTGCCCAGCGCCGCCGGTCTGCTTCTTGTGGCGGTACTGCGCCGAGCCGGTCTTCTGAATGGTCTCCTGGTAGGGGACTTTCGGCTCTTCGGTCAGCAGTTTGGTCTGGAACTTCTTTTCCGCCTTGCGGATGGCGACGTCAATGTGCTGGTCGCCCATGCCCTGCAGGATGGTTTGCTTGGTGCTCTTTTCTTGATGCCAGGAGAGGGTCATGTCTTCCTCGCACAGGCGGGTGAGTGTGGGGCTGACCTTGGCGGAATCGGCCTGGGTTTCGGGGCTGACGGCCACGCGGTAGAGGGCGTTGGGGTATTTGGGCACGGGCAGCGTGAGGGGGTGATCCTTCTCGCAGAAGGTGTGCCCGGTGGAGGTCTCGCTCAGTTTGGGGACCACACCGAGGTCGCCCGCGTGGATGGTTTTGATGGTCATCTGTTCCTTGCCGCGCATCACCGAGATGTTGCCCAGGCGTTCCTCGGTTTTGGCGTTCTGGTTCCACACCCGGCTGTCGGAGTTGAGCGTGCCGGAATAGACGCGGAAATACGTGATCTTGCCCACGAAGGGGTCGGCGGTGGTTTTCCACACATACGCCGCCAGCGGGCCAGCGTCGTTGCAGGGGAGTTCCTCCACCCCGGCGGCGCCCTCGGCCTGAGCGGGTGGGCGATCAGCGGGGGAGGGTAGCAGCGCCAGCATGGCGTCCAGCAGCGGGAACAGGCCGATCTCGGCGGTCGCCGCGGTGACGAAGACAGGCACAAAGCTGCCCGACTGGATGCCGCTGCGCAAACCGGCGACGATCTCCTCGGAGCTGAGTTCTTCGCCGTCGAGGTATTTCATCAACAGCTCGTCGTCGCCTTCGGCGGCGGTTTCAATCAGTTCCATGCGGGCTTCTTCCACCGCCTCGCTGAATTCGGCGGGAATCTCCTCGCCGTTCTTCCCTTCGGCGGCATAGGCTTTCATGGTGAGCAGGTCGAGCACGCCTTTGAAGTCGGCTTTCTCGCCCCAGGGGAGTTGCATGGGGAGCAGTCGCGTCTCGGTGATCTCACCCACCGAAGCGAGCGCTTTCTGGAAGTCGGCGTTGTCGCGGTCCATCTTGTTGATGACCACGAAGCGCGGCAGGTTGAACTCGTCGCAGTACGACCAGGCGATCTCGGTGCCGACTTCGGCGCCGGCCACCGAGTCGATCATCACCACGGCGGAGTCGGCCACCCGCAGGGCGGAGATCACCTCGCCGATGAAGTCGGTGTAGCCCGGCGTGTCGAGCAGGTTGAGCTTGTGGTTCTTGTATTCAATAGGGATCACCGCGGTGGAAAGGGAAATGCCGCGGCGGATTTCTTCTTCTTCAAAATCGGATGCGGTGGTGCCATCTTCGATGCGCCCCAGGCGGGTGGTCACCCCCGTGGCGTGCAGGAACGCCTCAGCGAGCATGGTCTTCCCGGCGCTGCTGTGGGAGACAAGGGCGATGTTGCGCAGTTTATCGGTTTGATATTCTTTCATCGATTCCAACCTTCCTAGATGAGACTATGCTATGCGAGCATGAAAACGATCGGGTTGATGATGCCATCGCGCCGCCCGGTGGGACGCGAGAATCACGGCAATTTGTTAAAACAGGGGCAGGTATACAGCACTCAATTATAGGGTAAAACCGGCAAAACGGGTATAGCCGAATTGAGGAATCTGCGCCGCATGTGGAGCATGCCAAAGGGAACTCTAATATTTACCCCTTGCGCGCGGGCAAAATTTCTGCCATAATTAGGGTGCTCTTCTCAGGGTGCCCCCCTCACTCTGGGAAGGGTTTTTTTATTATTCTTTTCTCTTCGCCTCCTTTAGCGGAAGCTGGCTCCCGAGGCGGCCATGTAGAGCACGATGGCGTGGATCACAAAGAGGATCCCCAGGATAGGGTACACCCACAGGCGGGCAGTCTGCCGCCCTGTGACGGACTCGTCTCCCCCGGCGGGTTGTGATCTGCCCCTCTGGTAGAACAGTGCTGCGGGAGTCAGGGCTATGAAGATGGCGTTCCACGCCAGCAGCCAGGGGGGATACACCCCCTGAAAGCGCTCCAGCGCCTGAACCTCGAACAGCTGGATGCAGGTTAGCAGCGCCCCCACGGCCCCAAACATCACCAGGCTTAGCAGGAGGCGGTAGGTTCTGAGCTGGTGCAGCCAGCGTCCCCGGCTGGTTGGTCGCCGGATAAGCCCCAGGATGGTGGCGATGCCGATCAGCACCGAAGCGCTGTTGACTGCCATGTCACTCCAGCCGTAGAACCGCCGCGGGTGCAGACCCTGTTCCAACTCGTCCACCACCCCCAGCAGCGAGCCGCACACGAAGATCAGTAGGAAAAGCCCCTCGCCTTCATATTCCCTGGATAGCGCCGCGTAGAGCAGCCAGGCCATCAAAATGTATTCCGGGATGTGGATGTGTTTGTTGGGGTTGGGTTCGGCGCGGATGATGATCGCGGCGATCACGCCCGCGGGAATCAGGTAGAGCAGGTGGAGGAGCATTTTGTTGCGGGTGTAGCCGTAGAGCGCGTACGCCGCACCGATGATGAGCACGCTATAGAGGGGGATCTTCCCCGTGGCCTGCTGGCCGATGGCGCTCTCCAACCGGCGGTAGATCAGGATGGCGGAGGGAAGGATGAGGGTGTAAAGGGCGATCAACCCCCAGATGGCGACAGTGCGGTTGGGCGAGGTGGGTGTGCGCAGGGTGTTCATGGGCAGGTTTTTCGATTGTGGATGGTGCGCTCAAGCATAAACCAACTTGCCACACAAAGCATCGATTTTCTCCAGGATGTCTATTTCGACCTTGCGGCGGGCCCTTTTGTGTTCCCCGCGGGTTGTCCACCAACTGAGATGCGCTAGCGTGGGCGGCCCTTGGCGTCCAATCACCAAGATTCGCAACCAGTTGAAGCCGGGCGCGAAAATCGCCCCCCCTGGTGGGTTAAAAAAAACTGGCTTGATGCGCTTTGGCCGCTGGGTCTTGGTAAAGCGCACCGCACAGAGCCGCTCGGCTCTCAAGCTTTCTGGTTTTTCTAACACGCTTTCATCCCACAAAACCAATGGCGTTTCCCCTTCTGCGTGTAATGCTTTCACCCGCTTCGACCCTTGATGCCATAGATAGCCTTCAATCTGTTCGGCTGTCCACTTCTCCGAATGAAGCAGATTGCTAATCCCGCTCCGGCACCAACAGATAGTTTCCTAGTTAACTGTACAAACCTGCCGCCGATCTATTCGCTTGTTCATTTTCCGCAACAACTCCTTGAGAAACCTGTAGAGGCGTTGCTACAGTTGTGCTGATTGACTTGTTTTTTCGAATGTCCCGTTTATCTTTTAACATGACAGATCTCCGGTTATGCTAAATTGTGCTAACTTAGCTATATGTCAGAGGTCTGTCTCTATTTCGAGGCATTCCCTTGATTAAGTTAGCGTCTTGTCAAGTGGTGTAAAAACAATTCGTGTGGTCAAGTCTGAGTTCT
>CAZZFZ010000174.1:0-5282 GCA_964653835.1 uncultured Anaerolineales bacterium | reverse complement strand
GGCCATAACGGCGCAGCTCCAGGCTAGCGCGCTGACCGCGGCGTTGCTGGACGCGCTGGCCGACGTGTTGCCTTACGATGCCGGCGCCTTGTGGCTGTGCCAGGGGGATGACCTCGTCATCGACGCGGCGCGCGGATTTGACCGCGCCGAGGAGCTGGTTGGCCTGACGACTGCGGTGGAGGATAGCCAGCTTTTCGCAACCATGCTGGCCAGCGGTGAGCCGATTTACGTGCCCGATATGCGCGCCGACGATCGTTTCCCTGGCAGCGAGGCCGAGCGCCTCACTTGGCTGGCGGCTCCGCTCTCCTCGCAGGGGGAGATGATTGGTGTGCTGGTGGTTGAGAAAAGCGAGTTCGATTACTACCCACCGGAGCAGCAGCAGATCTTTTTGACCTTTGCCAACCAGGCTGCCGTGGCGCTGGAAAACGCCAGCCTCTATCGCCAGATGCTGGAGCGCACCGAAGAACTGGACCAGCGCTCGCGCCGCCTGGCGATGATTAATCAATTCTCCGAGAGCATCGTCCGTTCTCTGGATGTTGACGCCCTGTTGCAGGTTTTGTGTGATGAGCTGGGGCAGGTGTTCAGCGGCGTGGGCGTGGCAGCGGTGCTCCCCCACGCAGAGGGTTTTCAACTGCGTTGCGAAACCCCAGCGGTGGAGGAAGAGTTGCCCGCGGCCATCCCTGCCGCGCCGATCTTTGAGCATCTGGCGCAATCCCTGGGGGTGTTTGCCAGCCGAACGGTTGCCGAGGAGACTCTCCTGGAACCGCTGATGCCCTTCCTGGCCGCGCGTCAGGCAGCTGCGTTGCTGGTATTGCCGCTGGCGGTTGGGGAGAGCGTGCAGGGGTATGTGCTGGTCTACTCCCCCAGGGAGGAGCGCTTCCCCTCCGCGGAGGTGGAGCTGGCGCGCATCTTCAGTAATCAGGCGGCGGTGGCGTTGCAGAACGCCGTCCTTTTTGCCCGCACACGCCAGTTCACCGAAGAGTTGGAAGAACGCGTGGAGGAGCGCACGCGCCAGCTGGAGCGTGAGCACTATCGGGCGCAATCGCTGCTGCGCATCATGCATGAACTTTCCGCCAGCCTGGATTTGGACCACGTGCTCAACCGCACACTGGCGGTGCTCAACGATATTGCGGAGGCGGAACAAAGCACCATCCTGCTGGCGCGCCCGGGGGAGAAGACGTTTTATTATCGCGCCGCACTGGGATACACGGATCCCCCTCCGGTGGGTGGGCGGCAGACAGACTTGTCCTTGGACAGCGGCCTGGCGGGGTGGATCTTTGAGCATCGCCGCGGCGTTTTGTTGCACAACATCCTCGAGGATGTCCGCTGGCTGCGCGAGGAAGTGGAAAAACTGGAGCATCGCAGCGCTATTGGCGTTCCCCTGCTGGTTGGCGAGGAAATGAAGGGCGTGATGCTGTTGTTCCATCGGCAGGAGGGCCGCTTTACCGCCGATCAGTTGGAGATGGCGCAGGCAGCTGCCAACCAGATTGCGGTTTCCATTAATAACGCTGAACTCTTCAACCTGATCCGTCAGCAATCGGAGCAACTGGGCGAGATGCTGCGCAACCAGCAGGTGGAAACCAGCCGCTCGCGCGCCATCCTTGAAGCGGTTGCTGATGGCGTGTTGGTGACGGATAGCGAAAGCACGATCACGTTGTTCAACGATTCGGCGGAGCGCATCTTGAACCTCAAGCGCGAGCAGGTGATCGGTAAATCGCTGGAAAGTTTTCGCGGCTTGTTTGGAGCGGCGGCACAATCCTGGCTGGATACCATCGCCGCCTGGTCGGCGCAGCCTAGGCGGGCCGGGGTGGGCGATACCTATGCCGAGCAGATCACCCTCGACGATCAGCGCGTGGTGGCGGTGCATCTCGCCCCTGTGCACATTAAGAATGAGTTCTTGGGCACGGTCTCGATCTTCCGCGACATCACCCACGAGGTGGAGGTCGATCGCTTGAAGTCGGAATTTGTCGCCACTGTCAGTCACGAGTTGCGCACGCCGATGACCTCGATCAAAGGGTATGTCGAAGTCATGTTGATGGGCGCGGCAGGCGAGCTCTCTGAGCAGCAGATTCAATTCCTCAACGTGGTGCGCGAGAACACCGAGCGGCTGAACGTGCTGGTCAATGATTTGCTGGATGTCTCGCGCATCGAGGCAGGCAAGGTTGATCTGACCATGCAATCCCTGCGCCTGCAAGACCTGATCCCTGAGGTGGTTGCCGAAATCAAACAGCTCGCTGTGGAGGAGGAAAAGCCGTTGACGTTTACCGTGGAGATCCCCGCGGATTTGCCGCGGGTGCGCGGCGACGAGGAGCGCGTGCGTCAGATTGTGGCGAACCTGGTGAGCAACGCCTATCACTATACCCCCGCGGGCGGTCACGTTCACGTCAGCGCTAGGCCGCTCGGGGATGAGGTCCAGGTCGATGTGCGTGATGATGGCATTGGAATCTCGCCCGAGGAGCAGGAGCGCGTCTTTGAGCGCTTCTTCCGCGGCGAGGATCCGCTGGTAATCGCCACCTCAGGCACCGGCCTGGGGTTATCAATCGTGCAACAACTGGTAGAAATGCATCATGGGCGTATTTGGGTTGAGAGCACAGGAGTCCCCGGCGAGGGAAGCACCTTCTCGTTCACGCTCCCACAATATCAAGCCGAGTAGAGGTAGCCATGGCAAAAATCTTGATCGCAGAAGATGAACTCGATATTCGTAACCTGATCACGTTTACCTTGCGCTTTGCTGGACATGAGATCGTCGCCGCCAGCAACGGCGCGGAGGCGCTGGAGAAAGCCCTCGAGATGGCGGATGCTGGTGAACTGCCGGAGTTGATCCTCATGGATGTGCGCATGCCGCGCATGACCGGCTACGAGGCCTGCAAACGCATGAAGGAGGATGCCCGTTTGCAACCGATCCCGGTGGTGTTTCTCTCGGCCAAGGGGCAGGAATCGGAAGTCAAAGAAGGCTACGAAGCCGGGGCGGTGGATTACATCATCAAGCCGTTTGCCCCCGACCAGTTGACCAACAAGGTGATGGAGTTATTGAACCAGGGCTGAAGTTGATTGGTCCGCAGGATAGGTGATGAGCGCGATTATCTTTGACGACGAGATTGTTCATTATGAAGTGCTGGGCCGCGGCCGCCCGGTGATCTTTCTGCATAGCTGGGTAGGCTCCTGGCGTTATTGGATTCCGGCGATGCAGGCGGCCTCGGTCAGCTATCGCGCCTACGCGCTGGATATGTGGGGCTTTGGCGATTCGGCCAAGAATACCAGCCGCTATCTGCTCTCCCAGCAGTTGCGATTGTTAAAAGGCTTTCTCTATCAGATGGGGATTGGCCGTGTGGCATTGGTGGGACATGGGCTGGGTGCGATTGTGGCGCTCAAGTACGCGGAAGAACATCCCGGCGAGGTGGATCGGGTGATGGCGGTGGAGATGCCCTTCAGCCTGCAGCAGGTCAACCCGCGCATGATGCAAGAACCCCCCGAAGACCTCGCCCGCTGGTTGATAGGATCGGTCGCTGATGCTGATGCCGCCATCCTGGAGGCGCCCAAAGCCGATCGTGACGCGCTGTTTCATTCTATTCAGCACCTTGGGCAGCAGGAATTGGAGGCGCTGCCGACCCGCTTGCAACTCCCCTGCCTGCTGGTGCATGGTAAGGCTGACCCGGCGATCCAGTTTGCCGATGGCGATCTCCTTGCCTGCCTGCCGCCGCATTTTCATCTCATCGCCTTTGAGGAGAGTGGTCATTTCCCTATGCTGGAGAACCCAACCCAATTCAACCGGTTGATGACTGATTTTCTCGCCTTGCCCTCGGGGGCGAGCCCGCGCAAGCTGGCGCTCAAGGAAGAGTGGAAGCGGCGCGTGCGCTGAAGCCAAGGAGGAACCGCGTGAAGCAATATTTACAGTTGATGCGCCACATCCTGGAACATGGCGTGGACAGACCCGATCGCACCGGTACGGGGACGCGCTCGGTGTTCGGCTATCAAATGCGTTTTGACCTGGGTGCTGGTTTCCCCTTAGTCACCACGAAGAAGTTACATCTTAAATCTATTATTTATGAATTGCTCTGGTTCCTGCGCGGCGAGACGAATGTGCGCTATCTACGCCAGCACAGGGTGACGATTTGGGATGAGTGGGCCGATGAAGAGGGCGAACTGGGGCCGGTGTATGGCTATCAGTGGCGTTCCTGGCCGACGGCGGACGGGCGGACGATAGATCAAATCGCGCAGGTGATCGCCGATATTCGCGAAAAGCCTCACTCCCGCCGTTTGATCGTCAGCGCCTGGAATGTGGGGGAGATCGAGAAGATGGCGCTGCCGCCCTGTCACGTGCTCTTTCAATTCTATGTGGCCGAGGGGAAGTTGAGTTGTCAGTTATATCAGCGCTCGGCGGATGTCTTTCTCGGCGTGCCGTTCAACATCGCTTCATACGCCTTACTTACTTTGATGATAGCCCAGGTGTGTAATCTGCAGCCGGGGGAGTTCATCCACACCCTGGGAGACGCGCATTTGTACCTCAACCATTGGGAGCAGGCCCGCCTTCAATTGAGCCGAACCCCCTATCCCCTGCCACAGATGCGGCTCAACCCGGAGGTGAAAGACATCTTGGCGTTCGATTATCCCGATTTTGAGCTGGTGAATTATCAGGCGCATCCGCATATCAAAGCGCCGGTGGCGGTGTAGCCGTGAGGGTATCCATCATCGTCGCCATGGATCAGGGGCGGGGGATCGGCTATCAGGGGCGCATCCCTTGGCATCTGCCGGATGATCTGCGGCGTTTCAAGCAATTGACGATGGGGCATCACCTGGTGATGGGGCGGCGCACGTTTGAGAGCATCGGGCGTCCGTTGCCGGGGCGGCGCATGGTGGTGCTGACGCGCCGCGACGCCTGGCAGCCGCCGGAGGGGGTGGAGCGGGCAGCCTCGCTGGAGGAGGCGCTGGCGCGGGCCGCGGAACGCCAGGAGGATGAAGTCTTCGTCATCGGTGGGATGGAGGTCTACCGCCGGGCGCTCCCGCGGACGACGCGCCTGTATGTGACGCGTGTGGAAGCCCGCCTGCCTGCCGATACCCGCTTCCCGCAGATGGACTGGCGGGGCTGGCAGCTCGTTGACGTCACTCTGCATCGGGCGGATGCAACGCATGAATATCCGTTTCGGTTTGAAATTTGGGAGAAAGTGCTTGACGCTGATTTGGGCGTATGATAAACTAGCGCTCGTTCAGGTCCCGTAGTGTAGTGGTTTAACATGCCGCCCTGTCAAGGCGGAGATCGCGGGTTCGAATCCCGTCGGGACCGC
>CAZZFZ010000173.1:2327-5323 GCA_964653835.1 uncultured Anaerolineales bacterium | reverse complement strand
GGCAGATGGACCCACAACGGGTGGCGGATTTCCTCAAAAGCGGCTGCCGCCGGGACGGCGACGCGCTCATCAACCGCCGGACGGGCCGCCGCGTGCGGGCGATCCTGCCGGTGCACATCCTCGGCCACCCGGTGGAGATGTCCCCCATCCTGGAACTCGCTCGTGAGTACAACCTGGTGGTGATCGAGGACGCCACCGAGAGCCTGGGGGCGACGTACCGCGGGCGCAAAGTCGGCGCGCTAGGGGATATCGCCTGCTTCAGCTTCAACGGCAACAAGATCATCACCACGGGTGGCGGGGGGATGCTCGTCACCGACCGCGAGGACTGGGCGCAGCGGGCGAAATACCTCACCACTCAAGCCAAAGACGACCCGGTGGAGTATATCCACCACGAGGTGGGCTACAACTACCGCCTGACCAACATTCAAGCGGCGATGGGTGTGGCGCAGTTGGAAAACCTGGATGCCTACATCGCCGCCAAACGGCAGATCGCCGCCCACTACACTGAAGCCTTCGCCGACCTGCCCGGCATCCAGCCAATGCAGGAAGCGCCGTGGGCTTTCAGCATCCACTGGCTGTACACCGTGCTGGTTGACCCCGACGCCTTCGGTGTGGACCGCCGCGAACTGCACCGCCAGTTGGCCGCGGCGGGCATCCAGAGCCGCCCGCTCTGGCAGCCGTTGCATCAAAGCCCAGCGTTCTCCACCCTTGAACACCTCCCCTGTCCGGTCGCGGAACGCCTGAACCGCCAGGCGTTAAGCCTGCCCTGCTCGGTGGGGTTATCTACTCAAGACGCGGAACGAGTGATTGCGGCCGTGCGCGCTGCCAGACACCCATGAACGCCCATTCACCCTACATTCTGTTTCTCCCTCAAGCCAGAGCGTCCTTTCAGGAACTGCTCACCCTGGCGGATGCGCTACACGCCGCCGGGAAGTTCCGCCCTGTTTTCATCATCCATTGGGCCGGGTCCGATGACGCTGTTCAGGCCTGCATAGAGCGGGGTTACGCCTTCCGGCTATACCGCCAGGCCATACAGCCCTCTCCAAAGGGAAAAGCCCAAAAAACAGATACGGCGACCGGAGGACAAAAAAAGCCGCGGCAGCTCATCCAACGCCTGAAAAACAACTTCGTAGCGAAACTGGTGTACTATCTGCTGCGCTACGGGCGCGACCGCCGCTTTGCAGAAAAGCAGCTCGCCGAACTTCAACCCGCCTGCCTGGTGCTGGTCGGCGACCGGCATATTGGTATAGAAACTGCCCTCGTTAGAGTAGCGAACCTGCGGGGAATCCCTTCATTGATCGTGCCGTTTGCCATCTCGGCCGCGGAGGGCGGCGTCAATTATCGTCTCGGACAGGAACGCTGGGAAACGGTTTACGGTATGGCAAACCCGATCAACCGCCTGACCGCTCGCCTGCGTCCCTCGTGGACGTACCACTCCCGGCACGGCCGTCTGTTATGGCTGCCACCTGCAACGCTGTTCGCCGCGGAGCTGCGGGGCATGGCCCCTCCTCACCCCTGGGCGATCGCCGGGGGGGGAACCTGGCTGATCGGCGCTGAAAACCAAGCCGCCAGAGAACAACTGATCCAGGATGGGGTATGGCCTGAGAAAATCCAGGTGGTCGGCAAGCCGCGGCACGACCAGGCCGCCCGGCTGTGGCAGAACGCGCCACAAGCAAAACGCCGAATCTGCGCCGAACTGGGCCTTGCGCCGGAGAAACCGCTTCTGGTGTGCGCCGTGCCGCAGATGGCAGAGCACGAGTTCCTCTCCTGGGAAGAACACTGGCGCGAGATTGAATTTCTCTTCAAGAGCTTTGCTCGTTTGCAACCAAATGTCAACACCGTGCTCAGCCTCCACCCCAAGAGCGATTTCGCCCAATACGCGCCGCGGGCAGAGAAATACGGCCTGACCATCGCCCAGACACACAGCTACGACCAGTTAATCCCCATCTGTGACGTCTACGTCGCCACCTTTTCCTCCACCGTCACGTTGGCGATTGCCTGCCACAAACCCACCGTGGTGATTGATTTCTATGGATTCAATTACGACATATTCGACGACGTCGCTGGCATTCAGGTTGTGCGTGAGCACGAGGCATTCCTCCCCCTTCTGCAACGACTGTTCAGCGACGAAGCGTTTTACCAGCAAATGGTCACCGGGCAGGCTGAGGCCGCGCCATACTGGGCGCGCTTCGACGGCAAAGCCACCGAGCGGATCCTCAACCTGATTGACGAGCTGGTGGAAAAAGGACGGGCAATTCAAAAGCTGCCGCCCCGCCAGCGCCGCGCCGCGCTGCCCCCCTGGTCGCGCTGAGAGGCCTCCCGCAGGTTGAGAACCTGCGGGAGGCTTGGAGTTAAGGGCTGGTCAACGCCTCGATGGCGGCCTCCAGCACCGCATCTACCTGACCGAGGGCGCTTTCCTCCGTCACTGGCACGGTGATGTCGGGGACCACGCCCACGCCCTCGATGTACAGTTCCCCCTCGGGGGTTTCCGAGCGCCCAGTGGGGAATTGCATCGAGAGATCCGCGGGGAGGTCATACTGCCCGCGGCCGACCTCGCCATACGCGCCCGCCGAGGGGTAATGCCCCACCACAATGGTGTTGTCGCGATGAGTAAGCGATTCGGCAAACCCCTCACAGGCGCTGACGCAATACGGGCTGACCAGCACCGCTAACGGCTTATCGAAATACACCGGCCCCGGCTTGATGCGTCGCGGCGGGTCCTTGATCTCGAATTCACCCAGCAAATCATTGTAGTACGAGCTGCGCGAGATGACGAACTCCTCATTGTAGAAATACCCGGCAAAAGCCCCCGCCAAGCCGGAGTTCCCGCCGCCGTTGACGCGCAGATCAATAATCAACCCATCCACATCCGCATCCATCAAGGCGTTGAGGTAGTGATCCCACAACTGCGCGGTCAGGTTGTAATCGTCCGAGAAGGTGTGAACGATGATATACCCCAGGTTCGATTCTTCCAGCACTTCGCCTTCAATCGGCGG
>CAZZFZ010000173.1:0-2227 GCA_964653835.1 uncultured Anaerolineales bacterium | reverse complement strand
CGATGGGGCGGCCGTTCCACTCGGTGATCTCCGCGCCCACCTCGATGCCAGCGCGCGCCGCGGGCGTGCCGGGCAGCACCTTCGTCACCAACACGCGCCCGTCGCTCAATTCGGTCAACACCAGCCCAAAGCTGCCGCCGTAATTCTCATAGAAGATTCGCCCCACCATGTCGTTAAAACCAATGCCCACATGTGCATCGGGGATTTCGAGGGTGAATTTTTTCAACGCCCAGAAGAAATCCTCATCGCTGCGCGCCGCGGCAAACTGGGGAGCGTATTCATCGTACAACGCCTGCCAGTCAATCCTCTTATCCGGCGTGAAAGGATACTCACGGGAGACCTTCTCGAAGAGGGCATCGAAGGCTTCGCTGTAACCCATCTCCGAAAAGTCGCTGACGGCGACATCTCCCTCGATCAGCGTAAACACCGGTTGCGCTTCCTTGTAGACGCGGAAAGGCTCGGAATTCAAATCCACGATGTTGTACCCCGCCGGGATCGGCGCGATGGGGTCATCCTCGGTGAACAGTTTACCGTCTTCCCCAAAACCGCTGGGGAAACCCTGCTGGTCGTCCGGCGCCCAGACGATCAGCGTGCCGCCGTCAATTTCGTGATCACGGTCCACATCGGTAGATGTTGAGGCATAGGCGGTGGACCATCCCGTGCCATCGCGCTCTTCGAGGAAGGGGCCGCCCCAGGTGTTCGACCAGTACGCCACCGCGAAGATCTGCACGCCGAGGTCTTCCTCGCCATCGTTGTCCACATCGTTCATCGTACCCTGTGGGATGGCAGGCAAAGCCAGCTCAAAAGTCAGCTTATCCTCACCGACCAGCTTCACCGGGCCGATCACCTGACTTTCCAGGGGAAACTCAAACTCCAGATCACGGCGTACAAAACCGGTCTGATCTTCGAGCATCACAAAAGCCTCGGAGACTGTATCCAGAAAAAAGGGCGAGGTAAAGGGGATTTCCCCACTGACAAACACCGGCTCATCGGGGTTCTCCTCACCCGGCGATACGGGGATCGCCGGCAGCGGCGTAGGCTGCGGGGTTGGCGTGGGCACAGGCGTCGGTGTGGACACCAACCCCACGACGGCCTGACAAGCCAGCGAAGCCAGCGCCAGGAACGCCACAGCGACAAATCCAGATTTTTGCCACCTCATCATGTTTCTCCTTTGGGTTTACAATATCATTTAAATACGGGTTGAAGTATCCCATATCCCGCCGCAGGCATCAAGGTAAACACATCCCAAGAGAACCACATGGACCCCCAATCTGTCCTGACTCAAATCGAAAACCAGAAAACGCTCAGCCATCGGGTGGTCAACGTCGTGTGCCAGGCGCTTCAGCCGCTCTATTACCCCCATCTCCCCTCTGAACATATCACCGTCAGCGATATGGGTTCCTTTGCCCGCGGCACCAACACCGAGGCAGCCCCCGATCTGGATATCATCTTCCTGAACGCGCCTCGCACAGGCGGCTATTTTGACTGGACGCCGATAGACAGCCGCGAGGCGAGCGGCCAACGCGAAGGCTTCACCGATCTGGCCCAGGTCGCCGCCATAGACCCCCGCCTCGCCGAGGGGATCAAAATCTTGCTACCGAGCCTGGAAGAGCGCTTTCGCGCGCCCCGCGGCGCGGCGCGCTTCAACTTCGTTCGCACCTGGGAGGGCTACCCTGGCGTGGTGTTCAACCTCTCTCTGCCCCACCCCGAATTTGGGGAAATCGCCCTCGACATTGACCTGCACTACACTGCGGCGCACTTCGGCGTTGAACATGCCCGCCGCTTCGAGGCATATTTCAGCCGCCTGCTGGACGAACAGGGTGCGGAAGCCGCGGCGCGCCTGATCCTCGACATCCGGCAGCTAAAAAGCGAGGCCAAAGCGCGCGCACGCCGCCCGGATGGATGGATTGACCGCAGCCGCAAGCTACCCGGCTTCGTCATCGAGGGGCTGTTCATGCACCGTTACCCACCCCTCACCTACGCCGAACTGATGCGCCGGGTGCACGCCCACCGCTGGCCGCCGGGCTGCGAACCGCGCGACCGCCGCGTGGGCGATCAGCGCGATCCGATCATCCTCGCCGGCTTCGACTTTCAGGGACTGCTGGAAAACCTGGCCTGCCAGAACGCCGCCCTGACCCGCGGCGCGTGGGAAATCCTGCGCCAAATCGCCCATTCCTGCGTCCCCCAAGAATAAGTGGTTGACAGGATTCTGCGATGCGGGTATAAG
>CAZZFZ010000172.1:0-5358 GCA_964653835.1 uncultured Anaerolineales bacterium | reverse complement strand
ATCCTTGCCGGTAAAGCGCGCGCACTAGGTCCTCCACCACATCCATCAAAGTGGCTATGCGCAGAGAGAGCGTGCCGGGATAGTCTGAAAAGTACGGCGAAGCGCCGAAGTTCAGCGGCGGCGCCACCAGCACTCCGCTTCGCTGGCTGGCCGCATCCGCCAGCGCCAAAGGGATTTTCACATCCGTCAGCAGGCTGAGGTAGCCGTGCTGCTCACAGGCGCCCAGCACCAGCATCACGCGGTCGTCCTGGGCAAGGTAGGATTCAACATCCATCCAGTTGAGATCAGAGAATCGCATCAACACTCCTTCACTTGTCACGCCTCGTTTTAGCACACAAGTCGAGTTAACCACAAAGAACACGAAAGTGCACCAGGAAATCCTTGCATCACTTCGTGTTCTTTGTGGTTTTCAATGTAGCGAACTCTCTCAGCGCTACACAACAATGTTGACCAGCCGTCCGGGGACGTAAATCACCTTGCGAGGCTCTTTATTGTCGATGAAGCGCTGCGCCGCCTCGCTGGCCAGGGCGGCAGCTTTGGCGTCCGCCTCGCTGACATCCGCGGGGACGGTGATGCGGTCGCGCAGCTTGCCGTTGACCTGGACGATCAACGTGATTTCATCCTCGCGCGCGGCCTCTTCGTCCACTTCGGGCCAGGGCTGATTGTGGATGGAGTACGGCTTTCCCAGGGTTTCCACCCACAACTCCTCGGCGATGTGCGGGGTGACCGGCGCCATCATCAACAGATAAATCTCCAGGGCCTCCGCCCACGCCGGGGTCGCGGTCGCGCCTTGCTCGCGGGCCTTGTACATCTCGTTAAGCAGCTCCATCAACGAGGAGACGATCGTATTGAACTCAAAGTTCTCAAAGTCGCGCGTCACACTCCGTAAGGTCTGGTGCAATTTGCGGCGCAGACGACGCTCGACCTCCGGCGCGGCGCTTTGGGTGGAAGCGGCTGACGCCGCGGTCTCGGTGAACAGCGTCCAGACGCGCTTCAGCCAGCGGGCAGGCCCGCCGACGCCCTGGCTATCCCACGGGCCGCCCTGATCCCAGCGTGCAAAGAACATCAGATAGGAGCGCACGGTATCCGCGCCGTAGCGCGCCACCAGTTCATCGGGGGCGACCACGTTGCCGCGGCTCTTGGACATCTTTTCGCCGTCCTCGCCCAGCACCATGCCCTGGTTGCGCAACTGAAGCATTGGCTCCGGGCCTTTCATGACGCCCATATCGCGCCCCGCTTTGTGGAAGAAGCGCGTGTAGATCAGGTGCATGGTGGCGTGCTCGATACCACCGGTGTACGTATCCACCGGCATCCAGTAATCATATTCGCTGGGGTCAAACGGCCCTTCATCGTAATCCGGCGAGAGGTAGCGCAGGTGATACCACGAGGAGCACATGAAGGTGTCCATCGTGTCAGTCTCGCGCTCAGCGTCTTTGCCGCACGAGGGACAGGTGGTGTGCTTCCAGGTGGGGTGGAACTTGAGCGGCGATTCACCCGTGGGGCGCCACTCCACATCATCCGGCAACAATACCGGCAGGTCATCCTCCGGCACAGGATTCCAGCCACATTCATCGCAGTAAACCATCGGGATTGGCGCGCCCCAATAGCGCTGCCGCGAGATCAGCCAGTCGCGCAGGCGGTAGTTAATATCTTCTTTGCCGATGCCCTGCTCCTCCAGCCAGTCAATCACTGCCGAAATGCCAGGGTTCTTGCGCCCTTTGGCATCCGTGACCTTTGTGCCATTGAAGGGACCGCTGTTGACCATCACGCCGGGGCCGACGTAGGCTTCTTCCATGGTCTCGCCGTCCAGGTCCGGTTCGCCCTCCGGCTGAATCACCGGAATGATCTCCAGGCCGTACTTGCGGGCAAACTCAAAGTCGCGCTGATCGTGCGCCGGAACGGCCATGATCGCGCCCGTGCCGTAGGTCATCAACACATAATCAGCGATCCAGATAGGGATGCGCGCCTTGTTGACCGGGTTGATGGCATACCCGCCCGTAAACACGCCGGTCTTCTCTTTATCAGCGGCCTCGCGCTCGATGTCGGACTGGCGAGCGGCCTGCAACTTGTAGGCTTCAACCTGCTCGCGATGCTCATCCGTAATCACCTTGTCCACCAGGGGATGCTCCGGGGCCAGCACCATGAAGGTCGCGCCCCACAGCGTGTCCGGCCGGGTGGTGAAGATCTCCATCGGGTCGCCGTCTTCGGTGTGGAAGATCACCGAGGCGCCCTCGGAGCGGCCGATCCAGTTAGTCTGCAACGTCTTGACGCGCTCCGGCCAGTCAGTGTGGGAGAAATCCAGCAATTCTTCGGCATAATCGGTGATGCGGAAGAACCACTGCTCCAAATCCTTCTTGATCACCGGCGTGCCGCAACGCTCACAGTGACGATCCTCGCCCCAGACCTGCTCGCGCGCTAGTGTGGTGTTGCAACTGGGGCAGAAATCCACCGGCGCCTGCTTGCGATACGCTAGGCCGTGCTTGAAGAGTTGAATGAAAAACCACTGCGTCCACCGGTAATACTTGGGGTCGGAGGAAATCGCCTCGCGCCGCCAGTCAAACATCGCACCCATGCTGCGCAATTGCTTGCGCATGCGCTCGATGTTGGCGTAAGTCCACTCCTTGGGGTGGATATTGTTCTTGATGGCCGCGCCTTCCGCGGGCAGCCCAAAAGCGTCAAAGCCCATCGGGAACATGACGTTATAGCCCTTCATGCGCATATAGCGGGCGCGGGCGTCGCTGGGCGTCATGGCGTACCAGTGCCCGATGTGGAGATCGCCGGAGGGATAGGGAAGCATGGTCAGGGCATAGTGCTTGGGGCGCGCGGGGTCAACATCGGCGTTGTACAGCCCATCCGCCTCCCACCTGGCCTGCCATTTAGGTTCAATCTCTGCGGGGTTGTAAGGTTTATTGCTCATCGTGAACCTCCAGATTTGGGCAACTGGGTGATCGGGTAATTGGGTAACTGGGAACCTGCCATCCAGTTACCTGGTTACCTGCTCACCCAATCACCTGACAAAACAAAAACCCTCCATCCACTCAGGGACGAAGGGCCTGCTCTCCGCGGTACCACCCTGATTGTAGTTCGTTAGTTGCATTGGTTCACTCGTTCATTGGTTAAACTCACAACCAACACAACTAATGCAACCAACCCAACCACCAAACCACCTCTCAGTGACGCGATAACGGGCGAACCCGGCGCGGGCTACTGATATTTCACCCGTGCGGCCTGCTCGTATGGAGCAACAGGCGAGTTCGGTCTTCTGACGCTCTGCGGACGCCTTTGCCGGGGCTTTCAGCCAGTGACCCCGACTCTCTGGCAGATGACCTACTACTCCTGTCCTGGCCTTGCTTATTTGTAGAAAACTGGGTATTCGGCATTGGGCAACTAGGTAGGGCATTCTTCCTGATCACCCAGTTACCTAGTTACCCTTTTCCTAATTACCTTGTTCTGGTGGACCCAGTGGGATTCGAACCCACGACCTTCTCAATGCCATTGAGACGCGCTCCCAGCTGCGCCATGGGCCCCTATTGGGATAACGGTGAGGATTTTACCATAAAGGCTCTATCCGTCAACCAAGTGGACCTGGCGGGATTCGAACCCGCGACCTCTTCAGTGCGATTGAAGCGCGCTCCCAACTGCGCTACAGGCCCGTAAAGCCCCCGAATTTTATCTGAGGGGAGGCCGGATGTCAAGCACATCTCGCGGAGGGAGGCACTAAAGAGATGTAGAGATTGCTACCAGTGTTCACCGAGCAACTCCGTGTTCTCTGCGGCTCCGTGGTCAATAAGAGTCTCTGCTACAACTTTTGAGTGCCCCACCTCTCAAATGCAGGTTATCCCAGGGTCGCTTATAATAAGAAAAACCAATTCACGATGGAGGCAGCATGAAGCCCAATTATGTCAAACGCCAGGCCGCGTTGGCCCGGAGCATGGCCGAACAGGGAGTAGACGCGCTGGCGCTCAACCCCGGCCCCAGCCTGCCCTACCTGACCGGCCTGAACTTCCACCTCAGCGAGCGCCCGGTGGTCATCCTGTTTCCCAGAGATGAAGCGCCGCGGATTGTGCTTCCCGAACTCGAAGCCCCCAAAGTAACGGAACTACCCTACGAGGTACACGCCTTCACCTACGGGGAAGACCCCGCCACCTGGGGCGACGCCTTCCGCGCTGCGATTGAATCCGGCGGTCTGGGCCGCGCCCGCATCGGCGTTGAGCCACGCGCCCTGCGCGTGCTGGAGCTGCGCTACCTGGAAGCCGCCGCGCCGGAAGCCGAATTCGTCCCTGCCGAGGGCGTCACCGCCGCGCTGCGCATGCACAAGGACGAGGCCGAGATTGCCGCCATGCAGCGCGCCGTGGAGATCGCCCAGGCCGCCCTGCAGGCCACCCTCCCCGCCATCCGCTCCGGCGTGAGCGAGCGCGAGATCGCCGCCGAGTTGACCCTGCAACTGCTGCGCCACGGCTCTAACGGGGAATTCCCCTTTTCCCCCATCGTCTCCGGCGGCCCCAACAGCGCCAACCCCCACGCCACCCCCACCGACCGGCCGCTTCAGCCCGGCGATCTGCTGGTGATTGACTACGGTGCGAATGTAGAAGGCTACTTCTCCGATATCACCCGCACCTTCGCCATCGGCGAGGTCGAGCCGGAGCTGGCGCTCATCGCCGAAGTCGTCGAGCAGGCCAACGCCGCCGCCCGCGCCGCCGCTGGGCCGGGCGTCCCCGCCAGCGCTGTGGATCAGGCTGCCCGCGCCGTGATCGAAGAAGCCGGATACGGCCCATACTTCACCCACCGCACCGGCCACGGCCTGGGGTTGGAAGTCCACGAGGAGCCGTACATCCGCGGGGATAACCCGCAAATCCTGCAACCCGGCATGACCTTCACCATCGAGCCGGGCATCTACCTGCCGGGCCGCGGCGGCGTGCGCATCGAGGACGACGTGGTGATCACAGCAGACGGCCTGAAAAGCCTGACGGATTTGCCACGCTCTCTGCGGATGATTTGACCGCCGACGGTAAACGACAGACTGCGGTCGGCTGTCTGCCGTCATCCATCAATAGACAACCCACAACACTATGCTCATCCCCACCGCTGAACCCTTCTACTTTCACGGCAACGGCCCGGCCTGTCTGCTGATCCACGGCTTCACCGGCGCGCCAAAAGAGATGCGCTGGATGGGCGAATACCTGGCGGAGCGCGGCTTCCGCGTCCTGGGGATTCGCCTGGCCGGGCACGCCACCCGCCCCGAAGATTTGAACCGCGCCCGCTGGTCCGACTGGCTGGCCTCCGTCGAGGACGGCTGGCACCTCCTCGGGGGCGCGGCGACTCCGCCCTTTTTGATCGGCCTCTCGATGGGCGGCGCAC